>CACYRB010000008.1 GCA_902776685.1 uncultured Prevotellaceae bacterium | reverse complement strand
ACATCTACATTGCCGCCATTCCGCTCAACCGTCTTTCTGCCTTGTCGCTCGACACGCGTGTCGAGCGCATCGAGGCAGGCCCTTCGGCGAGAGTCCAGAACGATTCGGCTGCGGTGTGCATCAATGTGAAGCCGGTCTATGAAGGACTGAAGCTGCCGCAGGCCTATACGGGGAAAGGTGTGGTTGTCGGTGTGGAAGACGTAGGGTTCGACCTCACCCATCCCAATTTCTACGATGCCACAGGGCAGCACTATCGCATCAAACGTTTCTGGGACCAGCTGTCGGTCGACACGCTCGACTATAAGCTTTTCGTAGGTCGCGACTATACCACCGAAGCCGAGATACTTGCGTATGCCCATTCGCGCGACGGACTCGTTGAATACCACGGAACCCACACGCTGGGCTCGGCAGCTGGCAGCGGTGCCGGAACGGTGCATCGCGGCATTGCTTTCGAGAGCGACATCTGCGCCGTGAGCAATGCTGCGGGTGCGGACGACTATGAGCTGATAGGCGAGGAGAACCTCTATAAATACACCTATGCCACCGACGTGCTCGGCTTCAAATACATCTTCGACTATGCCCGTTCGCAAGACATGCCCTGCGTGGTGTCGTTCAGCGAGGGCAGCAATCAGGATTTGCGGGGCGACGACATTCTTCTCAACGAGATGTTGCGCAAGATTACCGGTCAGGGTCGCATCTTCGTAGCCTCGGCAGGCAACGAGGGCAACAAACGCCGCTATCTGCACAAGGCAGTAGGAGAGGAAAGTGCCGGAGCGTTCATCGATAACACCGGAAAGGCTGTGGGCTTTACCTTCCAGAGCAGGCAGACGTTAGACTTGCGTCTTGTGGCCTATGGCAGCGAGAACGACACGCTCGTCGTCTCGACCGACGTGCTGAAGGCTTACACCGAAGACCCGTACACCGACACACTGCGAGTGGACGAAAAGAAATTTGCTGTCGACGTGTTGTCCTTCCCGTCGTGTTATGTCGAGGGAGCACAAGCTTTCGACGTGTATGTCAGCAGTGGCGAGCGCATCAGTGCGGGCAACGTCTCGGTCGAACTGGTAGGGCGCGAGGCCGACGCAGAGCTTTTTGTCACGTCGGGCAAGCTGAACAGCAATTCGCGCAACTGGGCACTCGATGCCGCCGAATACGGCTACGGCATTCTGTCGCCGGGCAGCACGCCCGTGACCATCTGTGTGGGGTCGTCGGCCTACCGCGAGAAATACGAGAACTACAGGGGGCGCACCGTCAATTCGAGCGACGGAAAGAACGGTCAGCGGTCGGGGTTCTCCTCCATCGGTCCCACGTTCGACGGTCGCATCAAGCCCGACGTGGTGGCTCCCGGCAGCAACATCATCTCGTCGTGGAGCAGCTATACCATAGAAGGGAAGTCACAATATCCCAGCAGCATCATATCGACATTCGAGCACAACGGGCGCACCTATGCGTGGGGCGCCGCTTCGGGTACGTCGATGTCCACGCCCATCGTGGCCGGAGCCATAGCGTTGTGGCTGCAGGCCCAGCCGAAGCTGTCGGCCGAAGACATCCTCGGTGTACTGAGCCGCACCTGCACCCACTACGACGAATCGCTCATCTATCCGAACAACGAATACGGCTACGGCCAGATTGACGTGTACCGCGGCCTGCTCGATGTGCTCACTCTGACGGGCATCGAGGGGCTGTCCCTGCATCAGCCCGAGCGGCTCGACTTCTCGCTCTCGGGCCGTCGGCTGTCGCTTGTGGCCGATGGCGAGCTGACGGGCGAGGTAGGCGTAGCCATCTATTCGGTTGCAGGACAGCTTGTGCGACGTTTCCGACTCTCTGCCGGCGACCGCTCGGTCGACCTGTCGGGTCTTCCCGCCGGAGTCTATGCCGTTCAGGTAAATGCCGCGTCGGCCCAGTTCACAGGCTCAACATTGGTACGCCTGCAGTAGAACGACAGAAAAACCATTATTTTTAGGTATTGCCGCATTGTGCAACATTTCCTAACTTTGCCGCAGATTTATTTAGGTTAAGAACCTGCCTGTGAGAGGTCGGAAATGTTTTCATAATGTTTTTGTATAAACGAGGTTATGGGGTGTCGGCAGATACCCCTTTCTTCTTTTCCCATTTTTTTCCCGATTTATTTTGTTCCTTCTGCATAATTTTGTACTTTTGCATTCAGAACAATTCATTTTAAGCGTATGAAGAATATAAAGTTTTATGTATTGGCGCTGGTGGCAGCTGTAGTGTTTGCTAGCTGCGGTACCACGCGCACAGTGCCCATCACCGGGCGCAAGCAGACGCTGCTGGTAAGCGACGAGCAGGTACTCTCGCTGAGCAGTCAGGAGTACACCAAGTACATGGCAACAGCCAAGAAGTCGACCAACGCGAAGAACACCGAAATGGTGAAGCGGGTAGGGCAGCGACTGGCCAACGCCGTGACGACCTATCTGAACAACAACGGTCTCAGCAACGAGGTCAAGCAGTTCAGTTGGGAGTTCAACCTTGTCCAGGACCAGAGCATCAATGCGTTCTGCATGCCCGGCGGAAAGATTGTGGTCTACGAAGGTCTGTTGCCAGTGACCAGGGACGAGGCCTCGCTGGCCATCGTGCTCGGTCATGAGATAGCCCATGCCGTGGCCAAGCACTCGGCCGAGCAGATGTCGAAGCAGATACGCAACCAGTATGGCACACAGATTCTCGGCGGCGTGCTCTCGGCAGCCGGAGCCAGCTACGGCACCCAGCAGATAGCACAGGTCATTGCCCAGCAGGGATTGCAGTTCCGCAGTCTGAAATACTCGCGCGACAACGAGAGCGAGGCCGACCACATGGGGCTCATCTTCGCAGCCATGGCCGGCTACGACCCGCAGGTGGCCATACCCTTCTGGCAGCGCATGGCAGCCCAGAGCGGAGGCAGCAGCAGCGACATCTTCAGCGACCACCCCTCCGATGCCAAGCGCATCGCAGCCCTGCAGAAAGAGATGCCCGAAGCCCTGCAATACTACAAGGCCGCAAAAGGCAAATAGGCACTTCTATACATTGATTATATAAAAGGAGAAAAGAAAGTGTAGTTGTGCTGCACTGGTAGAAAAAGAAACAACTTAGCGGACGACTGTTTGGCAACGAGCCAGACGGCCGTCCGCTTTTTGTGTCATTTCGTAACCGTCAGGCCGTTTCGCCCAGACCAGAAAAGCCTTTTCAACGTAAAACAATATGTATTGCAAAGTAAAAGAATATGTTTTACAAAGTAATATAATATATATTACCGAGTAAAAGTATATATATTACCGAGTAATATATGTTTTACAAAGTAATATAATATATATTACCGAGTAAAAGTATATATATTACCGAGTAATATAATATATATTACTGAGTAAAATAATATATATTACTTTATGAAAGACGGTCTTTTGCATCGTGAAGGATGGTCTTTGGGCTTTCAGGGGCTTGTGTTTTGTTATTAAAACGAAAAAAACGCGGCTGATGCTTGCATGGTTCGGGGAAATTATGTAATTTTACAATCGCAAACAATTAAATTAAGAAAAGTATGATAGAATATCTGACTTCAAATCTTTGGCTCGTGTGGTCGATTATCGCCGTTGCGTGCCTCATTCTCGAGTTGTCGTCGGGCGACTTCTATGTCACCTGCTTTGCCATTGGTGCCGCGTGCGCCGCAGTTTTCACTTTCCTCGGCATTCCCTTCTGGGCACAGGTGCTCGTGTTTGCCGTCGGCTCGGTGCTCAGCATCTGGCTCATCCGTCCGCGGCTTGTGGGGCGGCTCCATCGGGGCGGCGAGGAGCGACAGAGCAATGCCGACGCACTGGTGGGGCGCGAGGGAGTGGTCATCGAGGCCATTCCCGAGGATGCCACAGGTTATGTGAAGGTCGATGGCGACGAGTGGCGGGCACGCTCCGCCGACGGTGAGCCGATAGAAAAAGGTGTGCGCGTGCGTGTGACCGACCGCCAAAGCATCATTGTCAAAGTTGAAAAGTTGAAAGGTTGAAAAGTTAAACATAATTTAATATTATCACTATGGATTTCGTAACTTATGCACTCATTGCCCTGGTCGTTCTGGCCATTATCTTTGTCAAGATGACCGTTGTGATTATTCCGCAGAGCGAGACAAAAATCATCGAGCGACTCGGAAAGTATTATGCCACGCTGAAGCCCGGCATCAACATCATCATCCCCTTCATCGACCGTGCCAAGAACGTTGTCACCATGATGCACGGACGCTATGTCTATTCCACCGTCATCGACCTGCGCGAGCAGGTGTTCGACTTTGCACGCCAGAACGTGATTACCAAGGACAACATCCAGATGGAAATCAATGCCCTGCTTTATTTCCAGATTATGGACCCGTTCAAGGCCGTGTATGAAATCAACAACCTGCCCAATGCCATCGAGAAGCTCACGCAGACCACCTTGCGTAACATCATCGGTGAGTTGGAACTTGACCAGACCCTCACCTCGCGCGACACCATCAACACCAAGCTGCGTGCCGTGCTCGACGATGCCACCGACAAGTGGGGCGTGAAGGTGAACCGCGTAGAGCTGCAAGACATCATCCCGCCTGCAAGCGTGCTTCAGGCCATGGAGAAACAGATGCAGGCTGAGCGTAATAAGCGTGCTGCCATCCTGACCTCCGAGGGTAACAAGCAGTCGCAGATTCTCCAGTCGGAAGGCGAGAAAGCTGCCACCATCAACCGCGCCGAGGCTGAGAAGCAGCAGGAGATACTGAAAGCAGAAGGTGAGGCACAGGCTCGCATCCGCAAGGCCGAAGCCGAGGCAAAGGCCATCGAACTCGTAACCGAAGCTGTTGGCAAGACCACCAATCCGGCCAACTATCTGCTGGCACAGAAGTATATCCAAATGATGGAGCAGCTGGCTGCCAACAACCAGACGAAGACCGTCTACCTGCCCTTCGAGGCTACCAACGTGATGGGCTCCATTGCTGGCATCAAGGAACTCTTCAAGGGAGAATAGTCAAGCATGAATATTTGTATCGTAGCGGGAGCCAGGCCTAACTTCGTGAAGGTGGCTCCCATCATACATGCCATAGAACACGCTGCTGCCCAAGGGCGCGACATTGCCTACACGCTGGTCTATGCCGGAAGTGCCGCCGACCCTACGCTCGAGCCGTCGCTCTTCAGCGACTTGCAGATTGACGGACCGGGCGTCTTCCTCGGTGTGGAGTGTGAGAACCTGAACGAACTCACGGGACAGGTCATGTCGGCCTTCGAGCGCTATCTGCAAGGCAACAAGACCGATGTGGTCATCGTTGTCGACGACCTGGCATCTACCATGGCAGCCGCCATTGTCACCAAGAAGCAGGGCGTCACGCTGGCACACCTCGTGGCTGGCACACGGTCGTTTGATATCTCTATGCCCAAGGAAATCAACCGCCTGGTCATCGACGGACTTTCCGACCTGCTCTTCACCGCCGGCATGTCGGCCAACAGCATCACCAACCGCGAAGGTGCCGAGCAGAGTCGTGTCTATATGGTCGGCAATATCCTCATCGACAACCTGCGCTTCAACCACAATCGTTGGAGGGAGCCGGAGATTGTCGGCCGGCTGGGGCTTGAGTCGGGACGCTACATCGTTTTCACTCTCAACCGTAAGGCTCTCATGGCCGATGAGCAGAAACTTGAACGGATGCTTGCCGAGATTACCGATAAGGCCGCAGGCGTTCCTGTCGTTGCTCCGTTGCGCGGAAGGGCAGCCGAGCTGGTCGGTCGGCTCTCTGCGATTACTGTCGTCAATCCGTTGGGCTACCTCGAGTTCGGATGGCTCACGGCTCATGCCCTGGGCATCATCACCGACTCCGGCAACGTGGCCGAGGAAGCCACCTTCAACGGCGTGCCCTGCATCACGCTCAACAGTTACACCGAGCACATCGAGACCGTGAAGGTGGGTACCAACGTGCTTGTGGGCGAGGACGCCGAGCGACTTGGCGAAGAGGTGAGCCGCATGGTGGCAGGCGAATGGAAGGCTGCAGCCATCCCCGAGCGATGGGACGGGCGCAGTGCCGAGCGTATTATTCAGATATTAGCAGATTACCAACGAAAATGAAAAAGATAGCTTTAATTACCGGAGCCACGAGCGGCATTGGCGAGGCTTGTGCCCGAAAGTTTGCCGAAGGTGGCTACAACCTGATTCTGACCGGGCGTAATGCCGAGAAACTGGAAGCGTTGAAGTCGCAGTTTGAGGCCAACGGCACCGAAGTGCTGCTGTTGGTCTTCGATGTGCGCAACCGCGAGAAGGCGGCTGCTGCGCTCGACTCGATGGAGGAGCGTTGGCGCCATGTCGACGTGCTCATCAACAATGCCGGACTGGCCCTCGGGCTTGAAAAGGAATTTGAAGGTTCGTTCGAAGACTGGGAAACCATGATCGATACCAACATCAAAGGGTTGCTCACCATGACGCGACTCGTCGTGCCCGGCATGGTGGAACAGGGATATGGACATGTCATCAATATCGGCAGTGTGGCAGGCGATGCGGCCTATGCCGGCGGAAACGTCTATTGTGCTACAAAGGCAGCCGTGAAGACCATCACCGACGGCCTGCGCATCGACTTGGCCGACACGCCCATCCGTGTGACCAATGTGAAACCCGGACTTGTGGAAACCAATTTCAGTCGCGTACGTTTCCATGGCGACGACGAGCGGGCCGACAACGTCTATCGTGGCATCAAGCCGCTCACCGGTAACGACATTGCCGATGTGTGCCTCTATGCCGCACAGGCTCCTGCCCACGTGCAGATAGCCGAGGTGCTCGTGCTGGCCACCCATCAGGCCAATGGGTCCATCATCTATAGGGAAAGTTGACTTTCATTAAAAAAGTATAAAAAAACGGCGCATTGTTTGCACCGTTGGAAAGAAAACCCTATATTTGCAAATACGAAAGGGGGCAGTCCCGGCCCTCAATACAGATTAAAAGAGGCCTGCCATCGGGACGGCGGCCATAAGGGAGGACCAACACCATGAAACCAAAAAGAAAGTCGTACAACCAGGAGGAGTACGAATTAGACAATGTCTACAATGAAGAGGATGTCCGTTACGGACAAGCAACACCCTCTATTTGGTATAGCTAAAAAAGAGATGGGCAGCACGAAGACGCTGCCCACTTCTTTTTTAGTTATCAATTATTTTGCTTAACTTTGCAGACAGAAAAAAGAATTCTACGATATGACGAAACGAACAATCCCTGTTGTGGGCATGGCTTGCTCGGCCTGTGCCGCAAGCGTTGAGCGGCGGCTGGGCAAGGTCGAGGGCGTGGCTGGTGTGTCGGTATCGCTGCCGGCTCGTCAGGCTGTAGTGGATTACGATGAGACTCAGGTGACACTGGAGCAGTTGAAGCAGGCTGTGAACGAAATAGGCTTCGACCTCGTCATCGAACAAGACCGGCGCGTCGAGGAGATTGAACGCAGCGAGTTGCGCGTGCTCCGTCGTAAGACCCTGCTGTCGTGGCTGTTTGCCTTGTTGGTGATGGCTTTCTCGATGGGGTGGGTGAGCGTGGGGTCGCGCGATGCCAACAATCAGGTGGCTTTCATCGTTGCCCTGCTCAACCTGATCTATTGCGGTCGCGATTTCTATATAAAGACCTTCCGTCAGTTGCGTGTGGGCATGGCCAACATGGACACACTGGTTTGTCTGTCGACGGCAGTGGCGTTTCTCTTTTCTACATTCAACACGTTCTGGGGCGACCGCGTCTGGGGGGCGCGAGGCATCGAGTGGCACACCTATTTCGATGCTTCGGTCATGATCATCACGTTTGTTCTGACGGGCAGGCTACTCGAAGAACGAGCCAAGCGAGGTGCGGCCTCGTCCATTCGGACACTGATGGGGTTGCAGCCTAAGACGGCACGGCTGGTCAATCGTCAGTCCTTGTCGGCCGACGGTCGGCCCTCATCCAGCATGGTTCCCATCTCGACCTTGCAGAAAGGCGATATTGTTGAGGTGCAGGCTGGCGAGAAGATTGCCGTTGACGGCACGGTGACATGGGCAGAGAGTTTTATGCAGGCCGACGGCGCATTTGTCGACGAGGCCATGATTACGGGCGAACCCACACCTGTACTCAAGCAGGTGGGCAGCAGGGTGCTGGCTGGGACAATGCTCCAGCAAGGGCGTCTGCACTTCCGTGCGCAGGAGATTGGCGAGCAGACCGCCCTGGCTGGCATCATCCGCATGGTGGAACAGGCACAGAGCTCGAAGGCTCCCGTGCAGCGGGTGGTCGATCGCATGGCACTCATCTTCGTGCCGGTGGTGGCTGGTCTTTCGCTGTTGACGCTCGTTGTGTGGCTCCTTGTCGGCGGCATGGCGATGCTTCCGCAGGCCATCCTCTCGGCGGTTGCCGTGCTGGTTGTTGCCTGTCCGTGTGCGATGGGGCTGGCTACGCCTACGGCTCTGATGGTGGGCATAGGCAAGGCAGCAGAGAAAGGTGTGCTGGTGAAAGATGCTACAGCCATTGAGCGGCTGCGCAAGGTGGATGCACTGGTGACCGACAAGACTGGTACGCTGACCATTCCGAATGCAAACATCGATTTCACTAAGGCCGACCAGTTGTCGTTCGATGAGCGCGAGCAGCTAAAGCCACATGCTCGAGAGGCTGTCGAGGCCTTGCAGAAACGCGGCATCGAGGTCTACATGATGAGTGGCGACCGCGAGGATGCGGCTGCCTACTGGGCAGGACAGGCAGGCATCGGCCATTGGCAGAGTCGGGTGCAGCCACAGGACAAAGAAGACCTGGTGCGGCGATTGCAACAGGAGGGGCGTGTCGTGGCCATGGTCGGCGACGGCATCAACGACTCGCAGGCACTGGCTACCGCCGACGTGAGCATAGCGATGGGACGCGGAACCGACGTGGCTATGGATGTTGCACAGGTCACACTCATGGGCGACGACCTGCGGCATATCGACGATGCCGTCGCATTGTCGCACCGCACTGTCTCGATGATTCATCAAAATCTTTTCTGGGCTTTTGTCTACAACATCGTCTGCATCCCCTTGGCTGCCGGAGTTCTTCGTCTCTTCGGCATCGACTTCCAGATAACCCCCATGTGGGCCTCTGCCCTCATGGCTCTGTCGAGCATCAGCGTCGTCCTCAACAGCTTCAGGTTGAAATATACTTGAAAAACAACGGTGAAAAAATATTTCAAAATACCAATTTTTTCTTCAAAAATAAACGATTGAAAGAAAAAAGTTGTATCTTTGCAGTGTTCTATTCCGGAGCCCACCTTAGGGTGGTCGTGCGAGAGCATCGAATGGCTTTGGCCATGCATGTAGTAACGCGGCGTGCCGCGTTACTCGGCAAAGATGCCTCTCTGCATACGGGATGAGAACCTATATATAGGAAAAGCGTTACTTGCGCTTTGTGCTTGACACTCTGGAATCTGGCAGTTCCGACTATCCGTTAAGAAAACAAAGCAACAATGACGCTCATGGATGTGTATATATTTATGCACATCACGCAATGCTTATCCTTTATTGGACTTATAGGCACGTGTGGTGTTGTTTCTTATACATATCGGCGTGGGCTTCGGCGTTGCTCGTTCAAACGGATAGGGCGATGCCAGAGCCTCAGAGTGTGGGACGAGTAACAGTAGACTCCCACGCTTCTTTTTATATATCAGTTCCAGTCAACCTTTTTATCATCTTCCACGCATTGGGTGTCTGTGCGGAGCATAAAATAGATGTATGGAATTAGTCTATCATTATACCTCAATAGATGTCTTATACAAACTTCTTGATGGGATTATTATTGATAAATTAAAGACGAATTTTGTTTTTCATGCAAGTAGTCTGTTGGTGATGAATGATCCTCATGAGTTTATTCGTGGGTATGATATTTTGTGGAAGGAACTCCCCAGCATAGAAAAAGCGGCAGGTATAAAAGAAGGAAAATACAAAATTTCTACAATTTGGAAATCAATTTCTTCAGGTAAGAAAGATGTGGATAGAAATAAAATGCTTCTTGATGCATTATTCGATAATAACAAAACTCCATTTGTTGTATGTTTTTCAAAGCAACGTGATTATTTGCCTATGTGGGATATGTATGGAGATAAAGCAATGGGATGCTGTTTGGTTTTTGTAGATAATGAAACGGAGTATAAAGTAAAAGAAAGTAACTTATTACCAGACGTAAGCATCAGGAATAAGCTGAATGCAAATGAAGTTTTGTATGAGGAAAACGAAACTATTAAGTGTAGTATGGTGGAAAGAAAAGTACTTGTCCGCCTTTGTAAAGAATTCAACGAGAAAGTGAAAAGACTGAACTCCGACCAAGACATCTTCAACTTAAAGCTTCATTACCTTTCTCTGATGGCTATTGTTATATGTCCTCGCATTAAAGATAAAGCTTACTCGTTTGAGGAGGAAAAACGGTTGTTTCAATACGAAAACAATCCGCATAAGATATTGACGAAACGGAATAGTTGTGGAGATAATGTTCCTTATGTAGAATTTCAAATACCAACAGAATATTTGCAGGAAATCATTTTAGGTCCATTAGTAGACTATAACAAAATAAAACCTACCATAAAACTATTGCTACGAAAGAAAGGATTAGGAGATATAAAAGTTACAAAATCAGAGATACCATATAGAAATTGAAAATCAATTAATAACTTAATATTTTATCGTATGAAACGTTTTATTTCAATTTGCATGTTGTTGGGCTCATGTCTGACCATGCTTGCGCAAGCAACGAGTTTAGTGGTGGACAACCAGACGCCAGGATGGTTGTCGAGTAAAATTAACTACGGAGACCAAGCCACGGTAAGGAATCTTAAAGTAACGGGGTATATCAATGCTACCGATTTAAAGTTTATAGGAACATTAATTCAGAATCGGAGTCTTGATGGTAGGCTTGATTTATCCGATGCAAATGTTGTGAGTGAGACTTTAAGCAGCAAGGATAATGCTATCGAAAATAATATTTTTGCATTATCTAATGCATCAAAGGATACCCTTCGATTAAGTTGTTTAGATTTACCAAAAACACTAACTTACATTTCAAATTTTGGAAGGCAAAGCTTTATAATAGATACTTTAGTATATGATGTACAGATTAAGTATGCAACGGCAAGTTATAGTCCAAGTAGTGTTCGCCATCTTATTTTAGGAGCGAATGTAGATTCTATTCCTATAAACGCATTTAAGGGGGAATCGAATTTAATATCAGTAGTGTCAAAGGGTAAAATAAAGACGATAGGGTATAGGGCTTTTTGTAATTGTAGTTCTTTGAATGAAACCAACATAACTTTAGATGTAGAATACATTGGTGCTTCTGCATTTTATAATCACAACATGAAAAATATTATCCTTCCTGATTCTATAGCCAGTATTGGTGCTTCAGCTTTTTATACTAAAAAAAATATAGAAGAAATTCGACTTCCAAATAAAATGAAAACGTTGGGTAATCTTGCTTTTAATGGATATGCTCCAGATGAAGTTCATTTTCCATACGGACTTAAGAAGGCGTGTATGAATTCATTCTCTTTTAAAGAGGGGCAAAAATACTATTTCCCAGAGACAATTTTAGAAATAGACAGTGTTACGTGTGATAATAATCAATGCACTTTCTATTTAGATGCTAATGAGGTAGTGAAGATACCCTATAAAAGATTATACTCTTCTGTTTCAACCGTAGATGCACTTCGGAAAGGATATCTTTTAGGGGCTACAGTATATGTCCCCAAAGGTATGATACCTGTATATAAAACATCTGATTATTGGTACAAAGCCAATTATCAAAGCTATTATGGGGGTGGATCTACTTATTCCCCTCCTGGGTATTATGTAACTTGTTATTGGGCTTGTGCAAATTTTCAAGAAATGAGTTACAAAGTTAAATATCTTATGCTTGATAGATCGGAAGTGACTATGACAAAAATAGGTGAGACTGTAGCATTAAATGCGATTATTTACCCAGATAATGCCGATGATAAGTCAGTAAACTGGATTAGCACAAATCCGTCTGTGTGTATAGTTACATCAGATGGGCAAGTTGTTGCCATAGGCGACGGAACTTCTACTATAATATGTACATCAGTTGACGGTGGGTTTGTGGCTATATGTTCCGTTATAGTAGATACAGAAATAACAAAAGTTGAAGAAATTCATAATGAGGCTCAAATTATACAATACTCACAAGGAATTGTTTTGCAAGGGGCACAAGGGATGTCTGTAAAAGTATATGACATAAATGGAAAGAATATAATGTGTAAAACCTGTACAAATGATAATGAACGAATAAACCTCTCTAAAGGTATTTATGTAATAAGAATGAATAATAAGTCTGTAAAAATAACTATTTAAGATAAATATTATGTTAAAGAAAATAATAACAATTTGTATGTTGTTGGGTTCATGCCTGACCATGCTTGCGCAAGCAACGAGTTTAGTGGTGGACAACCAGACTCCCGGGTGGTTGTCGAGTAAAATTAACTATGGAGACCAAGCCACGGTGAGGAATTTAAAAGTAACGGGGTACATCAATGCCACCGATTTAAAGTTTATAACAACTTTAATTAATAATAGAAATTTAAATGGCAAAGTAGATTTATATGATGCAAATATAGTGGCAGAAACAAGTAAAGGAAAAGACAATTGTCTAGACGCAGCTCCTCCAGATGGGCGGGAACAAACATTACCTGCAATTACGAAGAAATTAAATTATTTGGCTTTGCCAGAAACAGTCACGGATTTGAATAGGTGTTTGCAAGGATCTACTATAGATACTCTATATTTTAATTCAAAAATAGGATATGTCAAGCAGGGTATGTTTGCTTATGGGAGTAGCAAATTGAAATTATCAAATCTTATACTTGGTGAGAATATAGATTCAATACCAGATGATGCATTTAGTAGCTTAGATTGGGGATTAAAAAGTGTGAAGTGTTCTGAGAAAATTAGGTATATTGGGGATTATGCTTTTCGTGCTAGTGGTATAAGAAAAATAAATATTTCGGAGTTAAAAAACTTAGAAAAAATAGGATATTTCGCATTTAACCTAACAAATATAAGTTTGGACACGTTGGTTATCCCAACAACAATGGAAGTATATTATGCGCGCTCATTTCCGTTAAAAGAGGGAATGCATCTTTTTTTTCATAAAGAAATTGAAAAAATAGCAGATGATTATTTACCGTTAAAAGGCCCATATGGTTTTAGTACAGATAAAATAGTCTTGCACATGAAATCAGAGACACCTCCACCATTAGGCCCCAAAATAAGCACAAATACAATAGTATATGTCCCAAAGGGTACAAAACAAAGTTATTTAAATAATTCAAGTTGGGCGCGTGGTACTATTATAGAAGAAAATCCCGTAGAGAGACTTATGATAAATGAGCATATTTTGAAGTTGGAAAAAGAACAAACAAAACAATTATTGGTTTCATTTTATCCTGCAAATGCCGATGACACAAAAGTATTATGGAATGTAAAAGATGAATCAATTGCATTGGTGGATAATAATGGTGCAGTAACTGCTATATCGCCGGGAACGACATGGCTCTATGCAACAAATACTCCCACGGGAGTAAAAGACTCATGCATGGTTACTGTAATACAACATGTATCAGGCATAAGCATAGAACCAAAAGAAGTATTATTCTCTAAAATCGGAGAAACAATGCAGCTAAAGGCGGAGATTCTTCCTGCTAATGCAACTGACAAAAGTGTAAAATGGACCAGTTCTAATAGCTCTGTTTGTGCTGTGACGGAAAGCGGTTATCTCATCGCTCTAAATGATGGGACTGCAATAATTGTTGCAATGACGGCAGATGGCAGTTATCCTGCTACTTGTGTCGTAAAAGTTGATACCACAACGGGAGTTGAGAGTGTACTGTTGGATAAAGGTGTGATGAAAACAGATAATGGAATTACAGTACGCGGCAAGACCGGTGAACTTATTAGTATAATCAATTCGCAGGGAGTGGTAGTCTATCGCGGTGTATGCAGTGGAGGTGAGGAGCAGGTTACACTTCCTAAAGGGTTGTATATCGTGACGATTGGTGATAAAACCATGAAAATTGTGCTTTAGTGGCTGATGATTATAAAAGAAAAACAGGAGGGAAATTTGCTTTCTCTCCTGTTTTGTATTTATTTTTTGAACAAAATATTGTTGGCGAGTTTGGAAGGGTGTGTTGTGGATTTTATTTCCCGAAGAGTTCTGAGTGGGAACCGAGGCGGACGAGTTCAATGATGTCGTTTTGTTCGTCAACCCAGATGAGGAGGAAATCTCCCTCAATGTGACATTCCATGCAACCTTTGTAGTCGCCATGAAGTATATGAGGTTTATACTTCGGTGGTATGGGCATTTCGTCTTTCAACATTTGCAGTATGTTATTTAATGCTGCAAGTTGTTTAGGCTTGTTCCTATACCTTTTGAGGTCCTTCCGATATTGAGTGGTAGGTTGTAGTGCTTTCATTCGTCTTCGTTGAGAATATCATTCATCATTTCATCTACATCCGTGTACACTTTGTTTCGGTTGTGGCCCGACATTGCCTCTTTGATGGCGGCTTTGGTTGTTTCGTTGGGTTCGTGATAGACGATATCGAGCAGGATGCTTTCAACGTAGTTGTTAAGCGTTCTGTTTTCTCGGGCTGCATTGCGCTTGAGACCTTCCAGAAGGTCGGTTCTTAGACGAAACGATACAGGTTTTCGGGTAATTGTGGTTGCCATGATTTGTACTATTATGTATTACATTGTATTACTTTCGGATGCGAAGATAATACAATTAACTGGTTTTTCCAAGGATTTGCTGTTGTTTTTTCAGTAGTTTTCGCGGATGGGGTAGTTGTATTGGTAGGGGTGGGTGACGATGCGGTCGTACTTGGGCCAGACGCCTTCGACAGATACTTCCATGCTGAAGGTGGGCGAGAAGTTGTAGCGCACGGCGGCACCGATGCGGTCGGCGGGCATCATGTCGTAGTAGCCTCCCCCGACCCCTCCAAAGGGAGGGGCGCCGAAGTGGTACATCAGTATGTCCGGACCATAGAAGCCGTAGCCGTCGTAGCGGAAGCGGGGACCGTGATTGTTGGTGATGTTTTTCTCGGCATAGACGTAGGCCGACCACCGCTCGTTGAAGCGGTAGCCTGCCATGACGTAGAGGCTGCCGTCGCGATAGGAGTCGCCGCCGTAGATGATGTTGTTGACGCGACCGCCGGCAGCCACCCACAGCTTGTCGTTGACGGGTTGCAGCCATGTGGCCGAGAGCGACTGTCCGAATCCTCCGCCGTGGCGGGCGTGCTTGCCGAACGTGGCGAAGGCCGACAGGTCGAGCTTGACGTTGAGGCCTTGGTGCAGCCAGGGAAGTGCAGCCCACCCCCAACCCCTCCCCAAGGGAGTGGGGATGCAACCTCCAGCATTTATAAGGCTTTCCTCCGCTGGTGGAGTGGTTGCGGTCGAGTCGGACTGTGCGAAGCCTGCGAGGCTTGCAGCCACGGTGAATATGATGACAAGCAGTCGTTTCATAACTGTCTGCAAAAATAGTGTTTCTTCTTGAAACGGCAATAGGTGCAGGCCGTTTTTTAATATATTCTCACTTTTATTTCACCTTCTTTACCGCTTCACCATGACGAATCCGAGGCGGTGCTGACGATTTTTCTTGCCGATGGTGCGGAGGCAATAGAAGCCTTCGGGCACGCGGGAGATGTCGATAATGGTTGCTCTGTCGCCCCTTGATCGTGGCATGCGCTGCGAGTGGATGATGGTGCCTTGCAGGGTTTCCACGACGATGTAGTCGCAGTCGACAGTGTTTGTGATGTGGCTGGGCAGTTGCAGGGTCTCTCCCGATGCCATCATAAGGAGGGGAGCCGCAGAAGATTCGGCCAGCCACTCTTCTCCCCACCCTGAGAGGGTAGGCTGCTGGCTGGGGAAGTTCAGGGGGCGGCTCTCGAGTCCGTAGCGATCGGTGGCGGTGACGGCGTAGTAGAGGCCTGCGCTGTTTCTCGTCGGGATGACGAGTGAGGTTTTTTGGCGACGTGTGGCGATGAGGTTGCGCGCGTCGGTGATGTCGACGGGATATTCTGTTGAGGCATAGATATTAAAGCTGATGTCAGAGGGACTGCCGGCGTGTGTCCACGAGAGGCTGACGCTGCCGTCGCTCTGCGGACTGACGGTCAGGTTCTCGGGCTGTCGGGGCGGAGTCTGGCTCTGCCATGTCATGGGCGGCACGAGGGCAGGGTAGCGGTCGATTTCGCGTGTGACGTAGGTGTAGAGGCCTTTGGTGTTGTTGGTGTAGAACTGGCTGCGGTAGTAGCAGTGGCCCAGTCCGAGCTGTCGCAGGAAGTGCAGCTCGCGTGTGATGTCGGTAAGGGGCCATCGCGCCTCGTCGAGGAAGTAGATGCCGAGTCCGGGCACGACGATGCGCCCGTAGGTGTTCTCGGCCCAGTCTACGGCGAAGGGATAGAACTGGTCGCCGCGGAAATACATCATGGGGAAGAGTGCGTCCATGATGCCTTCGCGCAGCCAGCCTTGTGCGTCCTGGCACACCTTGTCGTATGCGTTCCAGCCACGCGAGGAGTGGCGCGTCAGGTCTTTATACTTCCCAACGGGCGAACTGCTCACTTTCACCCAGGGCTTCAGGCTTTTCACCCTACTGTAGACGGTGCGCACGATGCGGGTGATGTTTTCGCGCCCCTGCTGTCGGGGTATGGTGATGCGCCACTCGTCGGGGTAGCGTATGTAGTCGAGGTGTATGCCGTCGACATCGTAGCGGCGCGTGATTTCCTCGCAAAGGTCGGCCATGTAGTCGGCAGTCTGCGGCTTCTCGGGGTTGAGGAAACCGTCTTGCCCGATCTTCTTCACAATGGCGGGGTGGCTCTGGCGGACTGCACGGCAGCCGGCACCGTTCCACTTGCCGATGGGCATGGTGACGAGCCATGCGTGGAGCTCCATGCCGCGGCGATGACACTCGTCGATGGCAAACTGCAGCGGGTCGTAGCCTGGCGAGCGCGAGGCTGTTCCCGTGAGACAGGCATCCCAGGGCTCCAGGCGCGAGGGATAGATGGTCGTGGCCCGCACGCGCGTCTGCAGGAGCACGGTGTTGATGCCGCCCTGCTGCAGGCGGTCGAGCACGCGGCAGAGCTCCTGCCGTTGCAGCTCGGCCATCTGTGGACTGGTGGCTTTGGTGCGTGGCCAGTCGATGCCGCCGATGGTGGTGAGCCACACGGCGCGTACTTCATATTTCGGTGGTTGCTGCTCGCTGCTGCTGGTGTCGAACACTTGTGCCCACGCGCTCGTCACAGCCGTCATGGCAAGCAGAAAAAGGATTATTCTTTTGTTTGTTACCATTGCTTCAGAATGCAAAAATAAGAAGAATTATTCATATTCCAAAGTTTTTCCCGTAAATGCTTGCGCTTTTTCACGAAATTCGTTATCTTTGCGTCGTAGAACGCTAAATGCATACGATTATGAGCACTCAGGCAATGCAAAAGACCATAGCAGATTATTTTAAGACGCAGCCAGTCTTAAAAGCATGGCTTTTCGGGTCGTATTCTCGTGGGGAAAACAGGCCTTGGAGCGATGTGGACATTCTTGTACAGTATGATCGCCGACAACCTATCGGCTTGTTGAAGATAGCAGGAATGAAAGTCGATCTTGAAGACTTGCTGAATTGTGAGGTCGATTTGGTGGAGGATGGAAATTTGCGCCCATGGGCTGTAGAAAGTGTAAACCGAGACAGGAAGCTTATATATGAGAGAGCATAGCAGAGACTTCGGTCGACTGGAAGATATGTTGAAGTATGCCCAAAACGTGGAAGAAATAGTCGGTGGGCTCACTTACGACGAATTTGTCGGCGACATACGAGTATATTATTCCGTAATGAAGAACATTGAGGTTATTGGTGAGGCCGCCAATATGCTGACGCGACATTTCCGTGAAACCCACAAAGAGCTTCCTTGGCGGCAAATCGTCAGTATGCGAAATGTCTTAGTTCATGGTTATGCACAGGTTTCCGATATAGACTTGTGGCAGACGGCCACGAATGATATTCCGCAATTGCGTGAGCAAGTGCAGCGTTATCTTGCAGAAATCAACTGGGAGCAGTGGCAGAAGGGCGAAGACCCGTACACAGAAATAGATAACGCTGCTTATAAACAAGCTGTTGGATCAGCCCGTCGCATGAAGGCAAAAGGTTATGCCGTAGAAGAAATAGCAGAAATAACGGGTCTTTTGAAAGAGGAGATAGAATCGCTTTAAGATTTGGGGAAATTACTACCGCAGGGTAAGGGAGTGGAGACCGGACTATCAATTAAAAAAAATCTTTTTTTTGCATTTTTTAGGGCGGAATATTTGCATTCCGCTGCCAAATTTAGTATCTTTGCAGAAGTAAAACGGGCCATATTGCAAAGTTATATGGCCCATATAACTGACTTATATGGCCCATTTAGCTATGTTATACGGCCCATATAGCAAGCTGGAAAAGTGATTTCAGATAACATTAATAATTTAAAAGAAAGGAAAAACACATGTCATTGAAATTGAGATTGGAACGGATGAAGAATCCGAAGAGTGATGTGCAGCACGGCAAGTGGCGTGCGCGTGTGCAGAAGGGCGAAGAGGTGCATCTTCGCGAGTTGGCCGAGCGGATGCAGGAGAACTGCACGCTGAAGGTGAGCGACATCTATGCGGTGCTGACCGAGCTGGTGCCGACGATGAAGGAAGAGCTGCAGGCGGGGAAGACGGTGTACCTCGACGGCTTCGGCTTTTTCCACCTGACGGTGGAGAGCGACGTGGTGGATCGTCCGCAGGACTTCTCCATCGCGAGCAACATCCGGCGGGTGCTCTGCCGCTTTGTGCCGTCGGGCCGCCGCAACCAGGACCACACCATCACACGCGACCTCTGCGCCGGAGTCAAACTCGACTGGCTGCCGGAGTATGACCGCGGGGAGTGACTTTTTTCTTCACCACGAATTTCACGAAAAAATCACGGGCTATAAAGTCCGTGATTTTCTGTTGATGAATAATCTTACCATGAGGTTCTTGTAATTTCTTGTCCACGAATTATGCGAATGGCGCGAATGTGGACGTCTGAAATATCATTTAAGAAGTACCTTTTTCATCTGGCCGCTGCCGGAGCGTATGATATAGATGCCCTTTGCGGGTGCTGAGAGTTTTCTTCCCGTGAGGTCATACTTTTCGCCGATGGCAGTATCCGGGTCGCTGGCGATGCACCCGATGCCGACGGGCTCGTCGGAGAATTGCATCTCGGTGATGTAGAGTTGCGAGCCCTCCCGTGTCACGGTACTCATCTCGTCGTCTGGGGTGTCGTTGCTGATGCCGGAAATGGTCGAGGTGACTTCTACGAGAAGCATTGTAGGCATGAAGTTCAGCATCTCGCCATTCTCGTCGGCTGCCGTGAGGTCTACTTCCACTTTGGTCCAGTCGCTTACGGTCTCAGTCAGCGTCACTTTCTTCCTCCATCTGGCGACGGGGTTGTGGAAGTCGCCCTGCCACAGTCGCAGGTAGATGCGACCCTTGTCACCGCTCACAGGCAGGTATTTGTACCAGAAGACGAATTTCTTTGGCGTACTGGTGAAGGGGATGCCCCACGAGGGCTCGCCTTCGGTGAAGACGGTCAGGAAATCGCCCAGCATCATACACGACGTGTAGAAAGTCTCTTTGCCACCATCCATTGGCACCGTGATTTCTTTCGATGTAAGCAGGGCGGCGGTGGAGCCTGCGGTGCGGCCCTCAACCTGAGTGCACGAGCCGGGTGCCAGCGAGTTCAGGCAATCCCATCCGCCGGTGGGTCTCGAATAGGCTCCGCCTCCCAATGCCGCCGGTATGTCCCGATTCTCCCATCCGACAAAGCTGCCGTTGGGAATCTGCGTCACGGGATCTGTGCCCGATGTGCTGACAGCATTGGCCGAACAAGTGCCCTCGTTTAGATTAAAGGTGAATGTCACATTGTAGTCGCCGTCGGTCGGCACGGTAAGTGTGAAGTTGGCACCATTCTGCCCGCCAATGCCCCAGTTGACATTCCAACTGTGATCCTGCACCACCTTGTACTCATAGGTGACACCGGCCTGAAGAGCCACATTGTTCTTCACAAGTTGATAGATGTTGTCACCGGCGGGTGTCATATCGTTGCCTGTGTCGGTTGTGTCCCAGCCATATCCTTTCGGACCCGGGCCGAATATTTCAGAACTTCCGCAAACGGTATAGGCATGTTCCTCTGTTCCATATTCAAATGTCATGTCGGTGATGTAGAGTTGCGAGCCCTCCTGCGCTTGTCCGTAGTCTTTGTCGCTGGTGGCCGTACTTATACCAGTGAGACTGGACGTGGCTTCAATAAACAGGCTTTCTGGCGTAAACCAGCTGAGCAATGTGCCGTGGTCGTCCGCCTGCGTCATGTCTATTTCGCCTTTTGTCCATTCGCCCATGGTCTGCGTAAACTCCAGTTTGCCAGTCCATGAGATTTCATTGTTTTTGAATGTGCCACGCCATAGTCGTAGCATCACACGGCCCTTGTCGCCGCTCTTGGGCAGGTACTTGTACCAGAATGTAAGCTTCGTGGGCTTGCTCGTGAACGGGATGCCATAGGACGGTTCGCCTTCGGTGAAGGCGGTCAGGAAATCGCCCAGCATCATACACGACGTGTAGAGTGATACGTTGTCGTCATCCATTGGCACCGTGATTTCTTTCGATGTAAGCAGGGCAGCGGTGGAGCCTGCGGTGCGACCCTCGACCTGAGTGCACGAGCCGGGTGCCAGCGAGTTCAGGCAGTCCCATCCGCCGGTGGGTCTCGAATAGGCTCCGCCTCCCAATGCCGCCGGTATGTCCCGATTCTCCCATCCGGCAAAGCTGCCGTTGGGAACTTCCTGTGCCATGCCGGTCATGGCAGTTGCTGCCATGCTTAGCAGCAACATGCTACTCCATAAGATACGTGTTTTCATACGCAGTAAAGATGCCTCTCCAGTTCCTTCTCGGCTCTAATCGTTTTATTATTTCAGGAAGCGTGAAACTGGCTATTCCCAACGTCGCCGTGAACTAGTTCCGGAGAAAGCCTTAATCTGTCAATGGCCTGCTTTTAGGTGTCTGTTCTTGTTCTTATGTGCGGTGCAATGTCAGGTATATCGCTTCTGTGTCAAAAAAATCAGGAAAAGGTTATTCCCTTTCGCCTACAAAGATAGTAATTATTTCTGAATACGAATATTTTTTTCAAAAAAAATTAATCGTGTATGGTTGGAGAGGGGGAAATCGTGGACAAAGGGCGTTTTTGTGGTATGTATAAAAAGCAAGAAACCTTCCGATTTGGAAGGCTTCCTGCGGTGCGTACGGGACTCGAACCCGTGACCTCCTGCGTGACAGGCAGGCATTCTAACCAGGCTGAACTAACGCACCAGTTCTTATTAGCGGATGCAAAGGTAAGCAGAAAAAACGAATGCACCAAATTTTTCGCTATCTTTTTTCAATTTTTTTTAAATATAGCGTTGCATCGTGGTAGTTTTCACCATCGTAAAGCCAGTCTTTGAGGGGTATATTGGCGGTGTAGCCCGATGTTTTGAAGAGCGATGCCGAGATGGTGTTCTCGGTGTCGACGATGGCGTAGAGCTGATGAAGATGTAGCACGGCGTGGGCATAGTCGGCCAGCTGTGCGAGTGCCTCGCGGGCGTAGCCTTTGCGCCGGAATGGTTTTTGTATGACGATGCTCACCTCGGCTCTCCGGTTGCGTGGGTCGAAGTTGACCAGGTCGACAATGCCGACGGTTGTCGGCTGGGCGCTGTCGTGGTCGCCGCCGAGTTCGATGATGAGGCGCACCTGACGGTCGGTGTAGATGTCGCCCGAGGATTGGGCGATATAGTCGTGGAGCACATAGCGGGAGTAGGGCACGTTGGTGGTGCCGACATTCCACAGGTCGCGGTCGTTCTCGATGGTGTAGAGCAGGTCGAGGTCTTCGGGTTCTATGGCTCGCAGGTGTATCATTTCAGTATATCTTCGGCTGTGATGACCGTACGCGTCTTGCTGTTATAGGTTCCGATGTGCACGTTGGGCTGCGGGTTGCGGGAGAAGATTTCGAGGATGGTATCGAAATTGTAGGCATTTACGTCGTAGACAACATAGATGCTGCTGGCCTCGGGCAACGGGTTTGTCAGGTGTCCGTCGGGTAGATGGCGCTGGTCGCCTTCGATGAATAGGGCGTCGAGTCCTTTCTTTCGGGCGATTTGTCGGCACTGATCGGTGGCTTTGGTCTGTCCGATGAAGATGTAGAGGGGTTCTTTCTTGCGATGACGGCTGAAGAAGCCGAGGCTCTTACGCATTTTCTTCACCTGCATCTGCACAAGGGCCACCGAGGCTTTCAGGTAGATGGCCGTCTTGATGGGGATGCTGAGGAGCAGGCTCAAGTGGCTGTAGTGCTTACGGAAGAAGATGAGCATGGCTTCGTAGAACACGTGGACATAGCGGAACGACGATTTCAGCGTGCTCTCGCCTTTATAGTGCAGGATGCGCAGCGGCAGGTACCAGTTTTCGTATCCGCCTTTCAGCAGACGGTAGGAGAGGTCGATGTCTTCGCCATACATGAAAAAGTCTTCGTCGAGCAGACCCACGTCGTTGATGGCTTCGCGGCGTAGCAGGCAGAAGGCTCCGCTGACAATGTCGATGTTGACGGGCTCGTCCCACGACAGGTAGCTCATGTAGTAGCGGCCGAAGCGGCGGCTCTTTGGATAGCGGGCACACAGTCCGCACATCTTGTAGAACGAGGTCATAGGGGTGGGCAGTCCGCGTCGCGACTCCATGGCGTTTTCGCCGTTGGCCTTCAGCATGCGCAGTCCGGCGGCACCGGCATTTGGGTGGCTGTCCATGAAGTCGAGGGCGGTCTTGATGACTTGCTCGCCGACTATCGTGTCGGGGTTGAGCAGCAGGACGTATTCGCTCTCGCTCTGACGGATGGCGATGTTGTTGGCGCGTGCGAATCCCAGGTTGTGGTTGCAGCTGATGATGTTGACGTCGCGGAAGCGTTTCGTCAGGAAGTCAACCGAACCGTCGCGCGAGTGGTTGTCGACGACATAAACATCGGCATCGATGCCCTCGATGGCCCGTTGAAGCGCTACGAGACATTGCTCAACATAGAACTTGACGTTATAATTGACAATGATAACGGATAGTTTCATTTCGTAATTTCATTCTCGCACCGGCTTAGTGTGGGCACGATGAAAAACATGCAGAGGAAGACGATGATGCCCATGTAGCCGAATGCCGGATTCATGAATAGATAGTAGAACAGCACGTTGGCAATCATCAGGTCGCCCAGCATTGCCATCCTGACGGTAGCCCATCGGCGCAATCCTGTCGGACCGGTGAGTCTGCGCTTGATGCTGTTGAACTTGAATAGGCGCAGGGCCAGCGGTATGATGCAGATGGTGAGCAGCTCCATGACCGACAATACCACGAACTCGGCCGACTTCCGTTCGGTCAGTATTCCCGTAGGCAGCAAATTGGTCTCGCCCGCCACAACCAGCAGCAGGGCACAGGCCAGAGTGGCCACGAAGGTTGTCATCAGTATCTTCTGCGTTTCCTTCATATTTGTATTCTTGTAATAATTATTTCATCTCGGTGCGGTTGAGAATGGCCCGCCCGAGGGTTACTTCGTCAGTGTATTCCAGCTCGTCGCCAACCGATATGCCGCGTGCAATAACGCTCAGCTTGACGTCGAATGGCTCCAACTTTCGCGAGATGTAGAAGTTGGTGGTGTCGCCCTCCATGGTCGAGCTGAGAGCGAGGATGACCTCGCTGATGCCGCCTTCGGACACGCGCCGCACCAGCGAATCCACCTCGATGTCGCTCGGCCCGATGCCGTCCATGGGCGAGATGATCCCCCCCAGCACGTGGTACAGACCGTGATACTGCTGTGTGTTCTCAACGGCCATCACGTCCTGCACGTTCTCCACCACGCAGATGGTGGTGGTGTCGCGCCGGTGGTCGGCACAGATGGGACACACCTCGGTGTCGCTGATGTTATGGCACACACGACAATACTTCACCTCGTGCCGCATTTGTGAGATGGCCGACGAAAGGCTGTCGGCAACGCTCACCTCTTGGCGCAGCAAATGAAGAACAAGGCGCAAAGCTGTCTTGCGCCCTATGCCCGGAAGTCGGGAGAACTCCTGTACGGCTTTCTCCAGCAACGCTGACGGGTAGGTAGTGTCCATTAGTCTTTGAACAGGTAGACGCCAATGCCCACCTTCAGACCGATGGTGGAGTAGTCGCTGTGCTTCTTGAACGACTGGTCGTAGTAGATGGCCGGCTCAACGGTCACCGTGCGGCTCAGGAAGAAAGCATATCCCACTTCCACACCCGGACGGATGTCGTTGTAGCTGTGCTCGGCATGCACCAGATTGCAGTTGGCACCCAGATAAAGACCATTCTGGATGATGTAGTAACGACCGCCTACACCTACCTTAAACTCGTCGGCCATGGTGTCGCTGCCATAGTGCTGGAATGAAGCCTGACCAAGCAACATCAGGTTGTCGGCCACGGTGTAGCCTGCCTGGGCTGCAACACCGATGCTCAGGTCGTTCAGACCGTTATAGCTCAGGTTAAGACCAGTGAGCGAACCACCGATGTAGAGCTTACCTTGGTCGAAAGGACCGATGTCTGAACGCTGTGCGCTTGCTGTAATAGTCAGCAACAGTGCAGTCATAGCTGCAAAAAGTTTACTTTTCATAATCAATAATGTTATTTTGTAATTTTGTTTTGTTTCCTATACCATGCAAAGAACCATACCAGCGCAACTACAAGCACAACGACGCTGCCCGTGTAGGCTATCGTCGGATGAAGGCCGAAAGCTTGTTGCGAAATGAGCAGGAAGGTAGAGCAGACCACCGTCATGAAGAGTGCCGGAATGAGTGTGACGATAAACGGCTTGCGCTGCTGCACAAGATAGACGGTGATGGTCCAGAGCGTGAAGACGGACATCGTCTGGTTGGACCAGCCGAAGTATTGCCATATCACGTTGAAGCCGTTGGGATTCTCCATTTGCCATGCGAGCAACAGGATGGCTGCGGCAAACATGGGGATGCAGATGTAGAGACGCTTGCGAATGCTGCGCTGCTCCAGTTTCAGGGCTTCGGCCACAATGAGTCGGGCTGATCGGAATGCGGTGTCGCCGCTGGTGATTGGCGCTGCCACTACGCCGAGCAGGGCGAGAATGCCACCAAACAGTCCCAGCCATCCCGAGCAGATTTCCTTGACTACAGTGGGGGCATCGAAGAATTGCACGAGCGTCTTCCCGCCGTCGGCCTGCGACATGAACGCATTGACGGTATCGGCAGAAACCACTTCGCGCCATCCGCCATAATAGAAGAAATACATCGAAGCCGTGGCCCAGATGAGTGCAACCATGCCTTCGGTAATCATGGCTCCGTAGAAGATGGGGCGACCTTGTCGCTCGCTCTTCATGCATCGTGCCATGAGTGGGCTCTGCGTGGCGTGGAAGCCGCTGATGGCTCCACAGGCAATCGTGATGAAAAGACACGGGAACAACGGGTTCTTTGCCATGAAGCTGTCGGTGCCAAGCCATTGCGACTGGTGGGCGGCGGTGTAGCTGCCCATGTCAGTCCACAGCTCGGGCAGTTGCGGCATCTTCACGAACAGACCTACGAGCAGGGCTGCCGCCATGAAGAGCAGTGAGAAGGCAAAGAGCGGATAGATTTTTCCGATAATCTTGTCGATGGGGAGCATGGTGGCGATGATGTAATAGACGAAGATGCCGATAATCCATGCCGTCTTTGTTCCCCACAGGGTTTCCATGATGATGGCCGGACTGTAGACAAACACAACGCCCACCATCATCAGCAGCAAGACGGAGAACACGAGCATCACGTTCTTTGTCGTTCGTCCGAGATAACGGCCTACGAGTTCTGGCAGGCCTGCTCCGCCATGTCGCACCGAGAGCATACCGCTCAGGAAGTCGTGCACTGCACCGGCAAAGATGCAGCCCAATACAATCCACAGGTAGGCCACGGGACCAAACCATGCACCCATGATAGCACCGAAGATAGGTCCGGTTCCTGCAATATTGAGGAACTGAATCATAAAGATTTTCCATCCGGGCAAGACGATGTAGTCAACTCCGTCGGCCTTCGATACGGCTGGGGTGGGGCGGTCGTCGGGACCGAACACGCGTTCAATCAGACGGCCATATAAGAAATAGCCCAATACCAAGGCTACAAGACTTAATGCAAAAGAAATCATCTTATATTATGTCAATTGAATATCTTGCTGCAAAGATACGCATTTTTTTCAATTGGGCAAAAGCATCTGGCGGTTTTTTCTGCATCGTGTCTTCAAAAGAAGCAGCCCCACCTTTTTAGGAAGAGGTTGGGGCTGGGGTTGTTGGTGTTGGCTTTTGGTTTTTCAGTGTAAAGTCGAAGCGCAGACCTCCTGACTGTGGCACGACAGCAGAGATGGTGCCGTCGTGCAGGAGTACGGCATTCTTCACGATGGCCAGTCCGAGTCCGGTGCCTCCCATTTTTCGGCTGCGGCCTTTGTCCACGCGGTAGAATCGTTCGAACAGTCGGGGCAGGTGTTCTTTGGCTACCCCCACGCCATTGTCGCAGAAGTGGAACAGCCAACCTTCTGCCATCTGTTCGGCAGTCAGGGTGATGGTGGTGTTTGCTCCGGCATAGTTGATGGCATTGTCGGTCAGGTTGCGAAAGATGCCGTAGAGCAACGACGGGTTGCCGCAGATGGTGAGCTGTCGCGGCAGCCAGTTCACAAACTTCATCTTTCGTTTTTCAAGAGCCAGTGCGGTTTCCGTTCTGATGTCGTCTACCATGTCGGCAATGTTGACGGGTTCCATGGCGAGGGCATCGGGCGCATAGTCGATTTTGTTGAGGGTAGAGATGTCTTGCAGCAGTGACGTGAGTCGGCACGCCTGTGCATGGCTGCGCTCAATGAAGCGCTGCTGTGTCTCGGCTGATATGTTGGGATTCTCGATAAGTGTCTCCATGTAGCCGAGGATGCTGGCAACGGGCGTCTTCAGTTCGTGGGCAATGTTGTTGGTGAGTTGTCGGCGCATGTGGTTCCGCTGTTCTTCCTGTTCGCGGCTGATGCGTTCGTCCATGTGTCGTGAATAGCGGTAGAGCAATGCCGAGAGCATTGTCATTACTGCCACCGAGAAGACGAGCAGGTACCAGTCGGAGGTCTCGCTGAGCGGGTTGAGCACGCGCCGGTCG
Source organism: uncultured Prevotellaceae bacterium (assembly GCA_902776685.1). Classification (GTDB taxonomy): domain Bacteria; phylum Bacteroidota; class Bacteroidia; order Bacteroidales; family Bacteroidaceae; genus Prevotella. Next base: position 19,363 of record CACYRB010000008.1, on the reverse strand, counting down.
TAGTCTTCGAAGACGAGGAAGATGACGGCGTAGGTCAGGAAAATGGCCATCACGCTGAAAAACATTTTCCGCCCTTCGGTCATTTTTTTCATTATGGTTTACACTCCTTTCGTGTTTTCTTTGAAGTAATAGCCGTAGCCTTGTCGTGTGACGAGGTTGGCGGCGTAGTCTCCGATTTTCTTCCGCAGTCGGGTAATGTTCACATCGACGGTGCGGTCGGTCACGACAACGTTGCCGGGCCATGCCCCTTCGATGAGCTCTTGGCGGCTGAACACCTTTCCCCGGTTGCTGAGCATCAGCCACAACAGTTCGAACTCGGTCTTGGTGAAGGGCACTTCGACTCCGTTTACCGTAACGGTCTTCGTGTGTTGACTCATCGAGAGACCTTCATAAGAAATGCTGTCGGTCTCGGTCGTTCTTCCCGTTCGTGCGAGCACAGCCTTGATGCGTGCGAGCACCTCGCGCACCGAGAACGGCTTGGCGATGTAGTCGTCGGCACCGGCGGCAAACCCCTCAAGCATATCGTCCTCGGTGTCTTTTGCTGTGAGGAAGATGATGGGCAGCGGGGTGCGAGCCTGCTGTCGTTCTTGTCTTCGCAGTTCTTCAGCAAGCTGGAAGCCCGACCTGCCGGGCATCATCACGTCGAGCAGCAGCAGGTCGAAGGTCGTGGCCGAGATGTATTCGAGTGCTTCTTCTGCCGAGTAGGCCGTCTCGACACTATATCCGGCTGTAGTCAGGTTGAAGTGTAGAATCTCGCAGAGGTCCTGTTCGTCGTCAACCACAAGTATACGTTTCTTTTCCATCAATTGCAAAGTTACGAAAAAAAATTTATATTTCCTACTTTTTTTGACTTTTTTATATGCCGAGGCGTGCTTCGACGACATTGACGACATAGTCGGCCAGTCGTTCACATTCGTTGACGATGTCCATGTAGGTGGTGCCTATGGTGTAGGCATAGCGGTGTTCGTTGACGTCGGCGATGTTCTGTTCCTTCAGTTTGACGCGCAAGTCGTTGATTTCCTGTTCGATGACCTGTGTGCGTCCGAAGTCACATTCTTCGCGACGAGAGGACAGCACGGTGTTCATCTGCGTGAGGCTCTTCTGGGTCAGTTGCATGAGTTCCTTCAGGTGGGTGTACTGCTCTTCGGTGAAGTCTTCATTGCCCTGCTGCTTGCGTTTGAGCATTCGAGCCATGTTGTAGCAGGCGTCGCCGATGGATTCCAGTTCACCGGTCTGTCTCATCATGGACCTGATTTTCGCCTTCGTCTCGTCGGAGAGGTGGTCTTCAGCCACCTGCTCCAGATAGTGGGCTATGGCATACTCCACCTGGTCGGTGATGTCCTCCTGACGTTCTATCTCTTCGTAGAGCGTTGTAAATGCGGTGCCGTCTCGTTCTTCAAGCAGTCTGCCTACCGAGCTGAACATGTCTTGCACGCGCCGGCCGAACTGCGTCGTTTCTTTCTGCGCCTGCAGGACGGCAATTTCCGGCGTCTGCACAAGGTTGGTCTGGATGTATTGCAGTTGGAATCCCTCCTGCTGCTGTGTCTTTTTCTCGGGCAATATCCAGCAGACGATGCGCTCCAGCTGTGGGACGAAACTGATGAGCAGGGCTGTATTGGTTATGTTGAAACATGTGTGGAACATGGCCAGCACGATGGGCAGCCGTTCGGTTTGTCCGCTTACGCCGGGGTTGTAGCCTGCGAGTTTGCAGACGATGTCGGTGAAGGGATAGAAGACGCAGAGCACCCATATCACGCCGAAGACGTTGAACAGCAGATGTGCCAGTGCGGCGCGTCGTGCCTGCGTGTTGGCTCCCAGTGCCGCGAGGTTGGCCGTTGCCGTCGTGCCGATGTTCTCGCCCATGACCAACGCGATGCCGAGGTAGATGGGCAGCACGCCCGTTGAGCAGAGCAGGATGGTGATGGCCATGACGGCAGCCGACGACTGCACGATGCACGTGATGAGGGTGCCGATGCCCAGGAACGCCAATATCGTCCAGTAGCTTCCGGTGTCGAACGAGGCGAAGAATGCCACCACGTCTTTGTTGTGTTCAAGGTCCAGCTCTTTGCCTGCCGTGCTCAGCATGACCAGCGACAGGAACATGAATGCGATGCCGAACAGGAAGTCGCCGATGAAACGATGGCGTTTCTTGTAGATGAGCGTCATGCCGGCGATGAAGGCGGGGAAGACGACGTTGGTCAGGTCGACGTTATAGCCCAGCGACATAATCCATGCGGTGAGCGTGGTGCCGATGTTGGCGCCCATGATGACCGAGATGGCTTGCGCCAGGGTGAGCAGTCCGGCCGAGACGAACGACACGGTCATTACCGTCGTAGCCGAGGACGACTGCACGGCACACGTCACGAACGTTCCGGTCAGTATTCCGGTCAGCCGGTTCTTCGTCATTGCGCTCAGCACGTGGCGCAGTTGCGGTCCGGCAATCTTCTGCAACGCGTCGCTCATGGTGCGCATGCCGTATATCAGCAGTCCCAACGCACCGAGAATCTTAATGATGATTAAGGTGTAGTTTTGTGGTGTTTCCATAATATTGCTTTTTTATACATTATTATATATATGTGTTTCTTTCTCTGTGCAAAGGTACGTCGATAACGCCGGATGCCGAAAAAAATCGTATTACAATCATGTTAAATTAGCCTCGCCGACCGTTTTCTTGTCGATGGTTCAGACTCCGTCAGACAACCCGACTGCCCCGAAACTGCCCATACACAGGGCAGGAGAGCGTCTTTCACGATGCAATAGCTTAGCTTTGTCAAAGTAATATATATTATATTACCAAGTAATATATATTATATTACCGAGTAATATATATACTTTTACTCAGTAATATATATTATATTACTTTGTGAAAGTTAGTCTTTCGCATCGCGGTTCGTTTTCTTACGGAGTGTGAGGCTTTGTTTTCCGGTTTTCTCCTTTCCCCGTCTCAACTTTTCGTGCTTTCACCTCTTCAACCCCGCAAAGAATTGATATATGTCAAGAAAACGTAAAATCGGCTGACTTTTTGTTACTTTTTCGTTGAAAAACTTTACATTCTGTTTGTTTTTATAATAAAAATATTTAATTTTGCAAGCGTAAATCAAAAAAAACAGCACAATCGATAGAAAACATGACGATTTGAAGTCGATTTGTAAAGTTTATGATTGGAGAAATGTAAACCATTTAAATATAAAAGAAAGGTAAAAAGATGAAAGCAACAGAAGTAGTAGAGAGTTTGAAACAGCGTTTCCCCAACGAGCCGGAGTATATTCAGGCTGTTTCGCAGGTGCTTCCCACCATTGAGGAGGAGTACAACAAACATCCCGAGTTCGAACGCGCCAACCTGATTGAGCGTCTGTGCATTCCCGATCGCGTCATGGAGTTCCGCATCACGTGGACCGACGACAAGGGCAACGTGCAGACCAACATGGGCTACCGCATTCAGCACAACAACGCCATCGGCCCGTACAAAGGCGGACTGCGCTATCACAAGTCGGTGAACCTCGGCATCCTGAAGTTCCTGGCTTTCGAGCAGACTTTCAAAAACTCACTCACCACGCTGCCCATGGGCGGCGCAAAGGGTGGTAGCGACTTCTCGCCGCGTGGCAAGAGCGATGCCGAGGTGATGCGCTTCTGTCAGGCTTTCATGAACGAGCTCTACCGTCACATCGGTCCCGACGAGGACGTTCCTGCAGGCGACATCGGTGTGGGCGGTCGCGAAGTGGGCTACCTCTTCGGACAATACAAGAAACTCACCCACCAGTTCCAGGGTGTGCTCACCGGTAAGGGCATCCCCTTCGGCGGTTCGCTCATCCGTCCCGAGGCTACTGGCTACGGCACGGTCTATTTCCTCACCTCGATGCTTGCCACCCGCGGCATCTCCATCGAAGGCAAGCGCGTGCTCATCTCGGGTGCCGGCAACGTGGCTCAGTATGCTACCGAGAAGTGCATCCAGCTGGGTGCCAAGGTGCTCACCCTCTCCGACAGCGACGGCTACATCTACGACCCCGATGGCATCGACCGCGAAAAGCTCGACTACGTGATGGAACTGAAGAACGTGGAGCGCGGACGCATCAAGGAGTATGCCGAGGAATATCCCAATGCCGTCTATCATGAGGGTCAGCGTCCCTGGCACGAGAAGGCCGACATCGCCCTGCCTTGTGCTACACAGAACGAAATCAACGGCGAGGAGGCTCAGGCTCTGGTCAACAATGGCGTGATTGCCGTAGCCGAGGGTGCCAACATGCCTTCGCTGCCCGAAGCCATCAAAATCTTCCAGGACAACAAACTGCTCTATGCACCGGGCAAAGCCTCTAACGCAGGCGGCGTGAGCGTGAGCGGACTGGAGATGAGCCAGAACTCGGAGCGCCTGAGCTGGACAGCCAAAGAGGTCGACGACTACCTGAAGCGCATCATGAACGACATTCATGAGAACTGCATCAAGTACGGCACCGAGGCGGACGGCTATATCAACTACGTGAAGGGTGCCAACGTGGCTGGCTTCATGAAGGTGGCTAAGGCCATGATGGCCCAGGGCATCGTCTGATGCCATGTGTCGATAACACAAGAATACATAATCATATAACGAGAACAACAGGGACATCGCCAATGCGTGATGCCCCTGTTGTCATTTTTGTGTCTCAGACACATTCATATAATAAAACGTTCGTATGTACTGACAGGCCTCCTCCCCTTCGGGAGAGGGGGCTGATGTCACTTTTTCTTTCCTAATGAGCGGAACCAGTTGATGACCTTTCCGATTTTTCCCGTCTGTGCTGCCGGCTGCTTGGTCTGCTGCGCAGGCTTCTGGCTTTGCGGTGTGTTGCGACGCTCCTCTTTCTTGTTTTTCCGTCGGATGTCGCGGTCGTCGGTGGCTGCCGGGCGGTTGGGCTTGCGTCGGCGCGACTGGTCTTTTGGCGTCGGTCTGTCTGCTTGTGCCGTCTTTTCCGGTTTCGCGGCCTGACGCTCGGGACGGTTTTCGCTCTTCGGCTTTCTGGCCTTCTGCTCCTGGCCGTTGTCTTGCGGCTTCCGTCGTCTGTCGTCAGACTGTTGCCTGTCTTTGGCAGGTCTTTCGTCTTTGCGCGGGCGGTCGGCTTTCTGCTTTTCGGCAGGTCGGTTGCCGCCCTCCTTTGCCTCGATGGGCTGACCGGCAGCCTGACGCCGCTCGTCACCCTTCGGTCGGTTGGGCTTGCGACGGTGGGCCTGCTGGTCACGGTCTTTGCGGCGGCGGTCCTTCGCCTTCGTGTTGCGGACGTTCATCTCGGGAGCCTCGCCGAGACCTTCGGGCAAGGCGTTGCGCTCAATCTTCTTCTCCAGGAAACGTTCTATCTGCTGGAAATAGCGCTGGTCGTCGGTGGCGACAAACGTGATGGCGCGTCCGTCGCGTTCGGCACGTGCCGTTCGTCCGATGCGGTGCACGTAGTCTTCGGGGTCGCGCGGCACGTCGTAGTTGATGACCATGGCGATGTCGTCGATGTCGATGCCGCGCGAGAGGATGTCGGTGGCCACGAGCACATCGATCTGTCCGCTCTTGAAACGATACATCATCTCGTCGCGCTGTGCCTGCTCAAGGTCGCTGTGCATTTCTCCGGCATTGATGCCGAGGCGCACGAGGGCCTGCGTGATTTGCTTCACCTTCTGTTTCTTGCCAGAGAAAATGATGACGCGCTTCAGGTCGCCGGCCTTGAACAGGTCTTTCACGATGCCGAGCTTCTGTGTCTCGTGACAGATGTAGGCGCTCTGGCGGATTTTCTCGGCGGGCTTGCTGACGGCAATCTTCACTTCGACGGGGTTCTTGAGCAGGGTCTTGGCCAGCTCCTCAATCTTGTCGGGCATGGTGGCGGAGAACATGATGGTCTGGCAGCTCTTCGGCAGCTCCTTGGCAATGGTCATGATGTCGTCGGAGAATCCCATGTCGAGCATGCGGTCGGCTTCGTCGAGCACGAAGAAACTGACGCGGCTGAAGTCGGCATTGCCCATCGAGATGTGGCTGATGAGTCGGCCCGGGGTGGCAATCACGACGTCGGCTCCCAGCTGCAGGCTCTTCAGCTCCTGGTCGTAGCGGTTGCCGTCGTTGCCGCCGTAGATGGCGATGCTCGACGTGTCGGGCAGATAGTAGCTGAATCCCTGCATGGCTTGGTCAATCTGCTGTGCCAGTTCGCGAGTGGGCGACATGATGACACAGTTGATGGCATCGCGGGGATAGCCGCCGTCGTCGATCATCGAGAGGATGGGCAGCAGGTAGGCGGCAGTCTTGCCGGTGCCCGTCTGTGCCACACCGAGCACATCGCGCCCTGCAAGGATTTCGGGAATGCACTTTTCCTGTATGGGTGTACATGTCTCAAAGCGCATGTCTTCCAATGCGTCGAGGATGTTGTCGTTGAGATCTAATTCTTCAAATTTCATAATCGTAGTTTTTTTGTTTTCTTTCTTTTCTCCGGTTTTGCCGGATTATCCGGATTTTGAGTTTCTTCTAAAACACGGCTCTTACAATCTGGCATACGTTGGCGGTCTTTGCCATGGTGTAGTAGTGGATGGCCGGTACGCCGTGTCGTAGCAGGTCGCGACTCTGACCGATGCTCCATTCGATACCGGCCTGATAGGTCTCCTCGGCAGTCTTTGCCCTGCGTAGCATGCCGACCAGCTCTTGCGGAATGTCGATATGGAACGAGCGGGGTAGCAGGTCGATCTGGCGTTGCGACGAGATGGGTTTCAATCCGGGAATGATGGGAACGTCGATGCCAGCCCTGCGGCACTGGTCGACAAACCGGTAGAAACACTGATTGTCGAAAAACATCTGCGTGATGATGTAGTCGGCGCCGGCTTCCACCTTTTGTTTGAGATACATGATGTCGGTTTCGAGGTTTGCAGCCTCGTAGTGTTTCTCGGGATAGGCGGCAACACCTACGCAGAAGTTGGTGGCAGGACCTATCTTCATTGTCGGGTCGAGGGCGATGCCGTTGTTCAGGTCGTGAATCATGGCCACCAGTTCGTTAGAGTGGGCAAAGCCATTGGGCTCGGGAAGGAAGTGCCGCTGGCCGGGCATGGCATCGCCGCGCAAGGCAACCACGTTCTCTACGCCCAGAAAATGCAAGTCGAGCAGTTCGCTTTCAATCTGCGTCTTTGAGGCACCGCCGCAGATGACATGGGGCACGATTTCTATTTTCTGATAACGATGCATGATGGCTCCGACGATGGCAATGGTGCCAGGACGCTTGGAGAGTGTCAGCTTGGTGTAGGTGCCGTCGGCATTCGACACATATTCCACTTCGTCGCGATGGCATGTGATGTTGATGAAAGGCGGCTGAAACTCCATCAACGGCTCAATGCTGTTGTACAGCAGGCTGGCATCGCTGCCTTTCAGCGGCGGCACAAGCTCGAACGAGGCAAAGGGTGCCTTGCTGCTTTTCAGTATATCGATGACTTTACTCATAGTTTCATTATTGTTGTGTTAAGCGTTACTTGGGGTGATGTACTTGGAGAGGAGCAGCTCGCCCTCTTCTCGGGTGATGCCGCGCCGGCGACAATAGTCCTTCAGCTGTTCGCGGTCGATGCGGCCGACCGAGAAATAACGGGCGTCGGGATGAATGATAAACAGTCCGCATATGGCCGTAGAGGGAAGAATGGAATAGTGGTCGGTCAGTTCGATGCCCAGTTGCTGTTCGGCTTGCAGGCGGTCGATGACGATACGCTTGAGTGAATGGTCGGGACACGACGGGTAGCCGAAGGCGGCACGTATGGCATGGCGGTCGGCAAAGAGTTGACGGTGGAGCCATTCGGCAGCGGCCTCGGCCAGACGTGCGCAGATGGCATGCGACATGAGTTTCTCTTGTTTGTTTCCTTCGTTTTCTTCGTTCTCTTTCCTTGTGTCTCTTGCAACGATAGTGAAAAGTCCCACGGGTCTTTCCGCCTGTTCGTGGAAGAAGTCGGCCAGAGAAAGAAAGTTCCCTGCCTTGATTTGGCTGCGTAGCATGGGCATGACGGTACCGTCGCTGAACACAAGGTCGTTGTTTCGTTTCTTCACCGCTTCAAAGCGGATACATTGTTGCAGTTGAATGCGGTTGTCGGCAATGGCATCGGCCAACCACTGCTTTCCTTCATTGAGCGTTTTTTCAGCTTCGGGATTGACCAGAAGCTGTTGTAGGGTTTCGCCCTTGAATCCCCAGAACAGCAGGAACATGCGCCAGTCGATGTAGGGAACCATGTCGTTGGAGGCGATGTCTTTGGCGGGAATGTTGCCTTGCAGCTGTTCTGCCGTGGGACAGTTGTCGTTGAAAGACATGTGGGGCGCGTTCATGTTGGCCTCCTTGTAGGTGGCAAGTTCTGCATGTCGTTCCTCGTAAGTATCTCTGATGAGTTGTTGCTCGGCTTTAATCTGGCGTATCGTCTCCTCACGGTTCATTTGGAGCTTCTTGGCCAGGACCGAGGTTTGCGAGGCATCGCCGCCATAGACGACACACCCGTCATAGAGCGGTGCCAGCTTCACGGCAGTGTGCACGGCAGAGGTCGTGGCACCGCCAACGAGCAGGGGTACATCCATGCCGTTGCGTTGAAACAGTTGGCAAAGGTTTTCCATGACTTTCAGCGAGGGAGTAATCAGTCCACTGACCCCCACCAGACAGGGTTTCAGGCGTTTGGTCTCTTCCAAGATGACTTCGTTGGGAACCATAACGCCCAGGTCGTGTACCGTGAAGTTATTGCAGGCAAGTACGATGTTCACGATGTTTTTCCCAATGTCGTGGACGTCGCCGTCGGCTGTCGCCATGATGACCAGGGGCGATTCGTCGTGGCTTGCCTTGCTCTCATTGATGTAGGGCTGCAATAGGGCAACGGCCTCTCTCATCACCTTGGCCGACTTCACCACCTGCGGAAGAAACATCTTGCCTTCGCCAAAGCGTTGACCGATATGCTCCATGGCTTGCATGAGTGGTTTCTCGATAACGTCGACCGCATTACCGTTATAGGCTTGTACGGCTTCCGGAATGTCATCGGCCAGATGAGCGTTATTGCCCTTGACCAATGCCTCGGTCAGGCGTTCTTCTATCGACTTTGCCTGCCAGAGCATGGTGTCGTTGTCTTCAGACTTCTGTTTTTTGTTTCCGTCTCCTTCCTGCCTGAGGCGGTCGGCAAGAGCAAGCAGACGGTCAGTAGCACCATCGTCGGTATTCAGGATGACATCTTCGACAGCTTTTAGCAGATGAGGTTCTATTTCGTCATACACTTGAAGCATGGCTGGATTGACGATAGCCATGTCGAGTCCGGCATTGATGGCATGATAGAGGAAAGCGGAGTGCATGGCTTCGCGGACAGTGTTGTTGCCTCTGAAGGCAAACGACAGATTGCTCACGCCGCCGCTGGTCTTGCAATAGGGCAGGTTGTCCTTAATCCACTTCACGGCCTTGATGAAGTCGCAACCGTAGTCGGCATGTTCCTTGATGCCAGTGCCGATGGAGAGGATGTTGACGTCGAAGACGATGTCTTGTGGGGGAAATCCGATGCCCGTAAGCAAGTCGTAGGCGCGTCGGGCAATGGCAATCTTACGTTGGTAGGTGGTTGCCTGGCCCTCTTCGTCGAACGCCATGACCACGACTGCAGCTCCCAACCGATGCACCTCGCGTGCCTTTGTCAGGAAATCATCTTCCCCGCCTTTCAGACTGATGGAGTTGACGATACATTTTCCCTGTGCATTTTTCAGACCTGATTCAACCGTTGGCCAGTCTGACGAATCAATCATGAGCACGCTTCGTGCAATGGCCGGGTCGTTGGCCGTGTAGCGCACAAAGGTCTGCATCTCTTGTCTGCTGTCGAGCATGGCATCGTCCATGTTGATGTCGATGACCGAGGCACCGCCGTCGATTTGATTACGAGCCACCGACATGGCTTCGTCGTATTTCTTTTCGGCGATGAGGCGTGCAAACTTCCTTGACCCTGCCACGTTGGTACGCTCGCCCACATTGATGAAGTTGGTGGTATGCTTGTCAATGAGCAGAGGTTCTAAGCCCGACACCTTCATGCGAGAGTCGGCTTTGGGCACCTGTCGGGGTGTGATGCCTCTCAGGGCATGGGCAATGGCGCGGATGTGGTTGTCGTCAGTTCCGCAGCATCCTCCGGCAATGTTCAACAAGCCAGCCTTGGCCATTTCGCCGAGATGAGTTGCGGTGAAGTCGGGCAGTTCCTCGTATTCTCCCATCTCGTTGGGCAGGCCGGCATTGGGATGCAGGCTGATGAAGGCCGGCGTGGTGGCTGATAACTGTTCGACAAAGCGTCGCAGTTCGGTCACACCGAAGGAACAGTTCAATCCGAAGCTGAGGATGGGGTAGTGTGAGATACTGACGTAGAAAGCCTCAAGCGTCTGACCGGTAAGTGTTCGTCCGCTGCGGTCGTTGATAGTGACCGATACCATGACGGGCAGCACGCGGTTCAGACTCTCGTTCAGTTTTTGGATGGCATAGAGTGCGGCCTTTGCGTTCAGGGCATCGAAGCATGTCTCCAACAATAGCAGGTCGGCTCCGCCTTCTACCAGGGCTTGCGCTTGTTCAAAGTAGGCTTGAGCCATCTCGTCGAAACTGACGGTTCGCGAAGCCGGGCTGTTCATGTCGGATGCAAGCGAGAGCGATTTCGATGTGGGCCCCATAGTCCCGGCCACCCATATCTTGCGCGTGGTGCACTCGTCGGCAGCTTGTCGGGCTATACGTGCACCGGCAGCAGCCATCTCGCCAGCCAGTTCTTCACATCCGTATTCCCGTTGGCTGATGCGGTTTGCAGAGAATGTGTTGGCCGTGATGATGTCGGCTCCTGCACTGATATATCTCCGGTGGATGCTGCCGACCACTTCGGGTGCAGTCAGGTTGAGCACCTCGTTGTTGCCGACGAGCGATTGCTGCCAGTTGTAGAACTTCCCGCGGTGGAAAGTCTTGTCGGGCAGACAAAGCGACTGGATGAGCGTGCCCATCGCACCGTCTAAAATCAGTATACGTTCCTGTAAACTCTCTTTAATATTCATGTTGTCATGTCGGGGTGTGGAGTGTCATTTTTTGTTTTCTGTGCAGTCGGTTTTAGTTCGGCGCCTTGCGGTAGCAGAACCATGCAACGACGGCAAAGATGATATTCGGAATCCATGCGGCAAGCATGGGTGGTGTGTTGGCATTGATGGCAAAGGTAGACGACACGGTTTGCAGCATGATGTATCCGAAGCTCAGCGCAAGACCAATGCCGAGGTAGAGTCCCATGCCGCCTTTACGCTTTCGTGAGGAGAGCGATGCGCCGATGGTGGTGAGGATGAACGAGGCAAACGACGAGGCGATGCGCTTGTGATATTCCACCTGATATTGCACAACGTTGCCCGACCCGCGGTCTATCTGTTTCGAGATGTATTCCTTCAGCTGCGGGTTTGTGAATGTTTCTTGCTGACCTTTCGAGTAGACGAGGTCGGTGGGTTCCATCTGTATGAGTGTGTCGCGCTGCATGCCGTTGGTGATGTGTTCGCGTAGTCCGCGCAGCTGGCGTATCTTCCAGTTGCGTGCCGACCAGTGGTATTTCGAGTCGCTGATGGTGTCGTATTGAATCTCGGAGGCAGTCATGTGGCTGACGAGTTTCTTATTCTCAAACTTGTCGAGCGAGAAGCCGTAGCCTTTTTTACGGGTGTTGTCGTAGTGTTGTATGTAGGCGATGACGCCGGGTTCCACTTGCAGCATGACGTTCTCGGCCGAGGTGTTCTTTTTCTTGTTCTTGTAGATGGTCTCGAAGTTCTGTCGGATGACCGTTCCGTGCGGAATGACGTAGGCACTCAGGTAGAACGAGAGGGCCGAGATGAGTACGCATGAAATCATGTAGGGCCGCATCAGTCGTTTAAAGGAAACGCCTGCGGCGAGCATGGAAATGATTTCGGAGTTGCCTGCCAGCTTCGAGGTGAAGAAGATGACGGCAATGAAGACGAACAGGGGTGAGAACAGATTGGCGAAGTAGGGCACGAAGTTGGCATAGTAGTCGAACACGATGGCCTTGAACGGTGCGTGGTATTGCGAGAATTTTGCCAGGTTTTCGTTTACGTCGAAGACGATAGAGATGGAGATGATGAGTGCGATGGAATAGAAGTAGGTACCGATGAATTTTCGGATGATGTACCAGTCGAGAATGGAGATGTAGCGCCGCGGATTGAGGAATCCGAGGAACGACAGTTTGGTGCACAGCCAGTTGTAGGCCGTGGCCAGTCGTTCGCGCGTCTGCCTTATGGTGTGCAGCGGCTTTTGATATTTCCTTATGGTGCTATATTCCATACTTTTCTATTTTATCTTCTTCTCCCCAGATTGTCGATGACCGAGCGTTTCCACGTGGTGAAGTCGCCCTGCTCGATGTGCTGGCGTGCATCGGTGACCAGTCGCAGGTAGAAGGCGAGGTTGTGGATGCTTGCAATTTGCATGGCGAGCAGTTCCTGAGCCTTGAACAGATGGTGCAGGTAGGCCTTCGAGTGCAGCTGGTCGACGTAGCATCCGTCGGGGTCGATGGGCGAGAAGTCGTTTTCCCATTTCTTGTTGCGCATGTTCATCGTGCCTTCGTAGGTGAAGAGCATGGCGTTGCGCCCGTTGCGTGTGGGCATGACGCAGTCGAACATGTCGACACCGCGCTCGATGGCTTCGAGAATGTTCTGCGGTGTTCCCACGCCCATCAGGTAGCGCGGCCGGTCTTTGGGCAGGATGGCATTGACCACTTCAATCATGTCGTACATCACCTCGGTGGGTTCGCCTACGGCCAGTCCGCCGATGGCGTTTCCGTCGGCCCCCTTGTCGGCCACGTGCTTGGCAGCCTCTTGCCGGAGGTCTTTGTAGGTGCAGCCCTGGACGATGGGGAAGAGGCTTTGGCGGTGTCCGTAGAGCGGTTCGGTTTCGTTGAAGCGCTTGATGCATCGGTCGAGCCATCGTTGAGTCAGTCCGAGACTTTTCTTGGCATACTGGTAGTCGCTCTGTCCGGGCGGACATTCGTCGAGGGCCATCATGATGTCGGCACCGATGATTCGCTCGGTGTCCATCACGTTCTCGGGTGTGAAGAAATGTTTTGAGCCGTCGATGTGTGAGCGAAACTCGCATCCTTCCTCGCGCAGCTTGCGTATGCCGGTGAGCGAGAACACCTGAAAACCTCCCGAGTCGGTCAGTATGGGTCGGTCCCACGTGTTGAACCTGTGCAGTCCGCCGGCTTTTCTCAGGGTGTCGAGTCCTGGCCGGAGGTAGAGGTGGTAGGTGTTGCCGAGAATGATTTGTGCGCCAACCTGTTCACGCAGTTCGGAGAAGTGCACACCTTTCACGCTGCCGCATGTGCCTACGGGCATGAAGATGGGCGTCTTTATTTGTCCGTGGTCGGTGGTGATGAGTCCGGCGCGGGCATCGGAACAGGGGTCGGTATGCTGTAGTTCGAATGTCATTTCTTTTCTTCTTCTACGGTGAGCTCGATGGGGTTGGCTACCCGTTCGTCGGTGAGTGCGAAGTCCCAGACGTCCTGCACGTTTTCCACATAGTGGAACTGTACGCCCTTGAGGTAGATGTCGGGAATCTCGTCGATGTCCTTCTTGTTGTCGCGGCACATCACGATGTCGGTGATGCCTGCGCGTTTGGCGGCGAGGATTTTCTCTTTGATGCCACCTACGGGCAGCACCTTTCCGCGCAGGGTGATTTCGCCGGTCATGGCCGTGTTCTTGCGCACCTTGCGCTGGGTGAGTGCCGATGCGATTGAGGTGGCGATGGTGATGCCTGCCGAGGGCCCGTCTTTGGGTGTGGCGCCTTCGGGCACGTGGATGTGGATGTTCCACTGTTCGAACACGCGGTGGTCGATGCCGAGGCGTTCGACGTGGGCTTTGACATATTCGAGAGCGATGACGGCCGACTCCTTCATTACGTCGCCGAGGTTTCCGGTGAGGGTGAGCTTGCCGGGCTTTCCTTTCGAGAGCGAGGTCTCGATGAAGAGTATTTCTCCGCCTACGCTTGTCCATGCCAGTCCGGTGACCACGCCGGCATAGTCGTTGCCTTGGTAGATGTCGCGGTAGAAGGGCGGTTTGCCGAGCAGACCTTTCAGTTCGGCGGGGCTTACCTTCAGGTTTTGCAGTTCGCCGTTGAGCGCCATGTTGTAGGCCATCTTGCGCATGGCCTTGTTGATTTGTTTCTCCAGTTGCCGGACGCCGCTCTCGCGGGTGTACTGCTCTATGATTTTCTCGATGGCTGCCTTGCTGAACTGGGGTTGCAGCTCTTGCTTGTCGAAGCCATTGTTTTTCAGTTCGCGTGGTATGAGGTGGCGCTTGGCTATCTCAATCTTCTCTTCGGTGATGTAGCCCGAGAGTTCGATGACTTCCATGCGGTCGAGCAGTGGCTTGGGTATGGTGGAGAGGTTGTTGGCGGTGGCAATGAAGAGCACCTTCGAGAGGTCGAAGTCGACATCGAGATAGTTGTCGTGGAAGGCGTTGTTCTGCTCGGGGTCGAGCACTTCGAGCAATGCCGACGAGGGGTCGCCGTTGATGGTGTTCTGGGTGACCTTGTCGATTTCGTCGAGTATGAAGACGGGGTTTGCCGAACCGGCTTTCTGTATGTTCTTGATGATGCGTCCGGGCATGGCACCGATGTAGGTGCGACGGTGTCCGCGTATCTCGCTTTCGTCGTGCAGTCCGCCGAGCGACATGCGCACGTATTTTCGTTTCATGGCTTCGGCGATTGACTTTCCGAGCGATGTCTTTCCTACGCCCGGAGGGCCGTAGAGGCAGATGATGGGCGACTTGAGGTCGCCGCGCAGCTTGAGCACGGCGATGTATTCGAGTATGCGCTCCTTCACTTTCTCCATGCCGTAGTGGTCGTGGTTGAGTATGCGCTGCGCACGCTTCAGGTCGAGGTTGTCCTTGGTGTATTCGTTCCAGGGCAGCGACACCATGGTCTGCAGGTAGGTGACGTGGTTGCTGTAGTCGGGGCTCTGGGGGTTGTAGAGGTCGAGCTTTTCGAGCTCGCGCTCAAAGGTTTTCTTCACCTCGTCGCTCCATTTCTTGTCCTTGGCCTTTTCTTCCAGCTCCTTGCGCTCGGGCGAGCCTTCGCCGTTGCCCAGCTCTTCCTTGATGTTCTTGATTTGCTGTTGCAGGAAGTATTCGCGCTGTTGTTCGTCGAGGTCTTCGCGTGTCTTCGACCGTATGTTCTGCTTCAGCTCAAGCAGTTGCTGTTCTTTGTTGAGAGCTTTCAGGGCGAGGAAGACGCGCTCGATGATGCTGTCGGCCGACAGCATACGGCTCTTTTCGGCGATGGGGAAGGGCAGGTTCGAGCAGATGAAGTTGACGGTGACGATGGGGTTCTGGATGTTGTTCAGGGCGAAGAGCGACTCGTCGGGTATGTCTTCGTTGAGGTGCACATACTCGGTGGTCGACTTGTAGAGGTCTTCGATGGCTGTGTTGAACTCTTTGTCGGTGGGTGCGGGAGTGCTTTCGGGGCTGAGCTCGGTGGCTCCCGTCATGTAGGGGCGGCGCTTGGTGACGTTGAGCAACCGGCATCGTCCCAGAGCCTGCACGATGGCGGTGAGGTGGCCGTCGGTGCCGGGTATCTCGAGCTCCTTGACGAGCTTGGCATAGACGCCGAACTCGTGCAGGTCGTCTTGTGCGGGGTTTTCGACGGCGGGATTGCGCTGGCAGAAGATGGCCATGATTTTATCGTCGCTTTCCTTCAGGTCTTCTATCAGTCTGATGCTGCTCTTCCTGCCGATGAGGATGGGCATGATGACGCTGGGAAAAATCACCATGTTCCGGGTGGGCAGGATGGGCAGGTCGCCCTTGGGCTCGTAGTTGAGCAGGCTTGTTATGTCGCCGTCGTATTCGGCTATCATCTGTATCGATGTGTTGTTCTTTGTTATCAATTCCATATTTTCTGTCTTGTCGTTTTGTAGCGAGGCCAGTGTCGGTGAGGTTTGTGGAAACCGATTAGTGGTGGTCGCTATTGAGGTGCAAAGTTACTAATTTTTGATGAAGTGACCAAGAATCGGCTCGTTTTGTTGACATTGTAAAGATGTTTTTTAGCAATTTTATGGCTTTTTGACTTTCTTCCCCTTCTGGCAGCGGAGCAGGGCGGCAAAGACGATTTTTTACATTTGTCAAGCAAAACGGCAAAAAAACTGACAAAGTGATTTTCGAAAGTGGCGCGAGAATCGAAAATTCTGAAAAAATTTTTTTCTCTCGGCAAATAACGCAGAAATGAGCGACTTTCGCTAATTTGCTGACAGATAGCGAGTTAAGTTACTTTTCACTTGTCATTTATCACTTTTCACTTCCGAAAGGTATATGTTTCGGGTTGCGAAAGCTAAGCTTTCGGGTTGCAAAAGACGGTCTTTCGACGTGCAAAAGCTTGTGTTTTGCCACCCGAAACATATATCTTTCGGAACGAAAGGGGAGTGAAGAGGGAGTGAAAGGGGAGTTGAAGCGTGAAAAAATGACGATTTTCCGATTTTTTAGCACAAAAATCCTGACAGAAATTGAACTGACATTTTGATGTTAAAAGTGTTAAAAAACCGACATTTTGTTTTTCACTTTTTCACCTTTTCATTTTTTTACTTTTTTACCTTTTCAACTTTTTACCTTTTCAACTTTTCAATGGGTGCCTTGACGATTTCGCCCATGGTGTAGCCTTCGCGCTGCGCCACACGGCTGAGCTGCTGGCTGAAGTGGAAAGCGATGCTGCCCACAAAGCCCACGGGCAGGTCGCGACGGCCATAGGGCGAGAGGTTGCGACGGAAGAAGTCGGTGAAGGCCTCTTCCACCAGTCGGCTCACCTCGGGCACGTAGAGCTGGCTGTGGATGAACGGGGTGAGCGAGGCCAGGAAACGGTTGGCCATGGGCTCGCGATAGACTCGGCCGATGATGTCGGCATAGGTCAGCTGCGTCTCGCGCTCGAAGTCCTCGGCCACGTGGCGGGGCAGGCGACCCTTGTAGAGCGCATTCAGGAAGCGTATGCCGAGGTTGGCTCCGCTGCCCTCGTCGCCCAGGATGTAGCCCAGCGGCGGCGTGTTGGCCACCATCAGCCGACCGTTGTAGAGTCCCGAGTTGGCTCCCGTGCCGAGTATGCAGGCAATGCCCGGTCGGTCGGCAAACAGTGCGCGGGCGGCTCCCAGCAGGTCGGTGCCCACCTCGACGCGAGCGGCGGGAAACAGCTCGGTGAGCAGACTTTCCACAATGGCAGTGTTGGCCGCCGTGCAGCCGGCACCGTAGAACTGTATGCGGTTGATGGCGGAAGGGTGGGGCACATGGGGCAGCAATTCCTTTACCAGGATGTCGGCCATCTGCTCGCGGCTCTGGTGCACAGGGTTGATGCCCTGCGTCTGTGCCAGCACGCTACCGCTGCCTGCCAGAGCCCAGTGGGTCTTGGTGCTTCCGCTGTCGGCAATGAGTGTCATATCTATCGTTTTCATTTTTTCTTTCCTGACATTTCGGGGCGCGTTCAATTAGCAAAATTACAAAAAAACAATAAAAGAACAAAATAATTAAAGCGAAAATTTGTATCTTTGCACGCATAAAACGATTTGTAACGTGAAGATGATGAAAAGAAATATACTGATGGCACTGGCCGTCGCGTGGCTCTGCTGCACTGCCGCTCATGCCGTGCTGAAAGAGGCCAACCTCGACAACACCCTTTCCATACTGCGCGTGGAGCTGATGGACCACTACAAGGAGCTCGACCGCCACACCGGTCTGATGAAAGAACAGCAGCAGCGCGTGTTTAGCGAGCTCATGACAATCATGAACCGCAGCAACCAGAACTCGCTGATGCTCTATTCGCAGAAACCCGAATACATCTTCGACCTCACCTATGCCTGTCACGAGGCCACCGAGCAGTATGCCAAGTTTCAGCAGAACGTGCTGCCCTTCCGTACGTTTGTCGACCGCACCGACGGCGAGATTGCCCGCTACGACAGCCTCATCGTCAACCTCAGTCAGATGGACGCCAACGGGCTGAGCCCTAAAGCCAAGATCGACCGGAACGTCTGCATGACGCTCGCCGTCAGCATACGCCGCACGCTGAAGGAAAACAACGAACAGCTGACGCACTATATCAACATCTATAAAAACACCGAGGAACACCTGAGTGCCCTCAACGACTATGCCAACAAGTGCTACAAGGAGATACAGAGCAACATCTTCAAGAACGGCGGCCAGAACTATCTGACCATCCTCGCCAACCTGCAAAGCGAGGTGCGCAGCACGACGAACGTGGTGGCTGGAAAATACCGGACGATGCGAAACGTGCGCTCGCAATGGGACAGCAGCATCATCCTCATCCTCTACACGCTCATACTGGCCTATGCCTTCATCGCCATCCTCTCAAACTATGTGCTGATGCGATTCCTCTTTCCTCGGCGGTGGCGTAGTGAGGGATTCATGGAGAAACGCACCTGCATCACGCTGACCACCTCGGTCGTCACTTTCGCCATCCTGCTCGGACTGTCGAAGCTGATTTTCCGCGACCAGAACTTCATCCTCATGGCCAGCTCGCTGCTCGTAGAGTATGCCTGGCTGCTGGGTGTTATCCTTGTGTCGCTGCTCATTCGTCTCGACGGCAAGCAGATTAAAAACGCCTTCCGCATCTATGCGCCCCTTATTTTCATCGGCTTTGTGGTCATCACGTTCCGCATCGTGCTCATTCCGAGCGACCTGGTCAACCTGATCTTCCCGCCGCTGCTGCTGGCATGTCTTGTCTGGCAGTGGATTGCCATACGACACAACAACCACAACATTCCGCGAAGCGACGTCTTCTATACATACATCTCGCTGACCGTGTTCATCGCCTCCACCATCTGCTCGTGGACAGGCTACACCCTGCTCAGTGTGCAGCTACTCATCTGGTGGGTCATGCAGCTGACGTGCATCCTTACCATCACCTGCATCCAGGGACTGCTCAAGAACTGGGCACAGAAACGCGGATACGACAAGCGGCCCGTTACCGAGACGTGGTTCTACCAGTTTGTCCACCAAGTGGTGTTGCCCGTCATGGGGGTATTCTCGGTGCTCGTCTCCATCTATTGGGCCGCCGACGTGTTTAACCTCAGCGCCACCACGTGGGAGATTTTCCGCACACGGTTCATCGACTCTAAGAATTTCACCGTCTCGCTCTTCTCCATCGCACAGCTCTTCACGCTCTACTTCGTCTTCGCCTATATCAACAAGACGGTGAAGGCTCTGCTGAAGATGTATTTCGATCGCACCGACAAGTCGACAGCCGCCAGCCGTATGGTGATGACGAAGAATGTGCTGCAAGTGGTGGTGTGGGGAATATGGCTGCTCATCGGCCTTTCCATCCTCCACGTGAGCAACACGTGGCTCGTCGTGGTATCGGGAGGTCTTTCCACCGGTATCGGTTTTGCCATG
>CACYRB010000007.1 GCA_902776685.1 uncultured Prevotellaceae bacterium | reverse complement strand
GCCCCGAAGGTGGCGGCAGAATGATAATATTTGTTCTGCCGCCACCTTCGGGGCTTGGTTTTATTGATTACCCCCTATACAGGGGTTCCGCTACGCTCCACCACCTGCCTGTATACTGTCGCCCCTTCGGGGCTTACACATCAATAATCTCCGAGCATAACGGGTCAACTGATATGTTATTACCAATATTTTCAGGTGGCAATTGTGATGCTATTTAACACCCAATTTTCCTAAACGCATAACAATGGCAGTTTGGCTACGTCCCATTTTATTTGCGATATACTTGATACTTTTTCCCTCACGATAAAGTTTTAACAGGTTTTTATCAGCGGCACGAGTCCATTTTTTGTTAGCGTTTGGATGTTTGGAATAACTTTTTTCTGTTATTTTTTCGGGATGTAAGAACTCATCAACAAAAACAGACGGGAAACGTTGATCGTAAAGAACTACGGTCATGACTTTTGCTCTTGTGATGGCCACGTAGAAAAGACGTCGTTCTTCACCATAAGGAAATTGGTCGCTTCTTGTCAGAACTACATCCAAGACTGGGTCGCTACTTACCATGGATGGAAAACCATAGGTGTCTTTATTGCATTGTAGAATAATTACATAATCGGCTTCCAACCCTTTCGATTTGTGTACGGTAAGAAACTCAATTTTCCTGTCACCAATAATGTAATAGAAGCGTTCTTTCTCTTTGACACTTTGGAAAGAAAATGAAAGGTAATAGTCATCAAAAGAATAGCGCCCCAAAAGAAAAACGGATTTGTTAGTGGGGATTGATGCAACTATTTGTCTAATGATTTCGCAATATCGGGTTCGTTCGTAAGCATGGAAATATAGTTCAGTTTTTGTAATACTGCTGAAAGGATGAATATGCTTGGTGAATTGTGTCTTGTTACGCTGAATGAAACCAGAAGATAAACTCACTAGAGGTTCGCCAAAACGATAGGTGGTTTCTATTTTGCATAAGTCTGTGGGACCAAAATATTCAGGAAATTGGTTGAAGAGTGCCATGTCGCTACCAGAAAAGCGATAAATAGATTGCCAATCATCGCCAACGCAGAAAAGTTTAGCAGGCGGATTGCCCTTACGTAAGGCTTTCAAAAAAAGATATCGGTCGACAGAGATATCCTGGAATTCATCTACAATGATATAGTCGTAAGAAAAAGTTTTTTCTGTTTGGCAGAGTTGTGTCGCCCAGATTATGGCATCGGTAAAATCTATTTGGCCGTTTTGTTTCAGAGTTTTAACATATTGTTCATGAACAGGAAGAAAAATACGTTTGATGATAAATTTACTTCTTTCGTCAGCTACGTTGTTTAGTATATCTTGTATGCTTTTGCAACTTGATTTCAAGAGGGTTGAGAATGTTACGACTAATCGGATAAAAGCCTTTTCTTTCTTGCTGTCTGGTGGCAGTACCATATTGTAGAGTTCCTCCTCAGTTTTTTGTTCAATAGGAACTCCTGCTTTACTCAATATTGTTCGCAGTTTTTCACAGATATCATAATAATGGAAATCAGCACTTGAAGTTTCTAAAAGTTTTGTTCCATATTTCTCATGCAATGCTCTTTTCCATGTGATGCCATCCCCATATTTCTTATTTGCTTCCTCATAAGAGATTCCCTTGTCTTGTGCAAACCATGAGGGCACCAGTCCATGTTCGTCCACTCCGAAATGTTCCAGATAGATACGTTGTGGCTTACCGTTTTTTTCATAATGAATCGAAAAATCAGGCTTATATTGAGAATGCATTTCATCAGCTATCTGAAACTCATAAGGTTCTTCATATCTGAACTTGATACCTAGCGATGACAAAGCGAAGCAAATTTTCTGTTCTTGTTTACTCTTCACAAAGATGGTATTTCCGTCCATATCCGGTAGCAAAGTTTTTATTTGCAGTCTCTTTTGTTCTGATAAAATATCACGTCGTTCTTGCTTTCGCTTTTCCCATTCCTCCTGCTGTATCTGATAATCTATGAAATACTCTATGATTGCCTTTTTAAATTGCTTATCAGACAATAAATTGTGGTAAATGTTGATAAAAAGTGAGTCTGTTTTTTCGCAGATACTTGGCTTTTTACCCGTTATCTGGCCAATGATGTCAAGGGCAAGTTTATGAAATGTGTAACCTCTAAGTTTAGGCTCTCCCATTCTTTCGGTCAGTTCTAAAGCAGCCTTATTAGTGTAGCTTATCAATAGTATCTTATTAGGTGCAATTCCTTTGCGCTCTATTAAGTATTTTACTTTTCCAACGATTGATGATGTTTTTCCGCTTCCAGCACTACTTACAACAAGGCAATTATCTTCTTCTGAGACGATAGAACGTCTTTGTTGCTCGTCAAGTGGATAGGAGAGACAGTGATCAAAAAAATCTTTGTTATTTTCGATTTCCCTTCTTATTACAACTTCGTTATGTTGTTTTACTAAATTGTGAATAGACTCAAAATCATCAATTAGTTTCAGCATTCGTGCTGATGGCTCAATAAAGAAAAACTTAAGTTTACGTCTAAGCGAATATGTCTCATCGAATATATCACTGAAATGATTGGTAAACAATTCTTCTTCAGCACCAGTGATGATTTGCTCTTTGAAACTGTATTCCAGTATTTCTATTAAATTGTCAAAAGTTTTATTTTGTTCCTGTTTAAGGTGTTCATTTGTTTTGCTATGATTGTTTGGTCTCTGGTAGGCAGGTATTTTTGATATAAAAGTATTTAACCTTTCAGATTTATGCTTATACACATTCCTCATATATACAAAGAATATGATAAAAGCAAAGAAACACGCAATTATGATATATACCAAAGGCATTTTAGCGATATGTATATTTTACGATATCAGTATGTCCATGATTCACCACAATCATCACAATGAAAAACCAATTTATCACTGCCAATAAAACCAACTAATAAGCCAAAAAGGCTCAATACAAAGCATGCAAGGCATCCCCATGTCCAACTATATCCTCGCTTATGGCAATAAACATTTTCACTTCCGCAATAAGGACATTCCATATCAATATTTGTTTTATGTAAAGGTGTAGACTTTTGCTTTACTATTCACAAACAATAAGCCTTTGTTCAAATAAACAATTGCAAAAATACAAATATTCTTTCAATTTCTATATTAATTCAATAAAAAAATGAATGAAGCTTATTTCTGTTGTCCTAGTCGATTTCAAAATGTTGGCATATACGATGGGTTTATGCGAAATAATTGCTATCTTTGCATCCGACATATTAATTGTTTTCTATATTCTACGTATGATGAAAAGAACGGTAACCTTTGCGATATTGGTTTTTGCGGTGGTGGCTGCTGTGGCACAGATGGCCAACCCCGTGAAGTTCAGCACAGAGCTGAAAACGGGTTCGGGTGCTGAGGGCGAGATGGTGTTCAGCGGGCGCATTGAGCCCGGTTGGCACGTCTATTCGACCAACCTCGGCAATGCGGGGCCGATAGAGGCGTCGCTGCACACGAACAAGCTCGACGGTGTGGAACTGGTGGGCAAGCTGATGCCGCGCGGCAAGGAGATTTCTGCCTACGACAAGATGTTCGGTGCCACGCTGCGCTATTTTGAAGGCTCGGTACAGTTTGTGCAGAAGGTGAAGTTCACGAAACCGGAGTACGATATCGACTGTTATCTGGAATACGGCGCTTGCAGCGACGAGTCGTGCCTGCCGCCGTCGGAAGTGACGTTGAAGAAGAAGGGAAAGGTGGCTCTCCCAACAGCCACTCCCGAACCCGACCCCACAGCCTCCCCCGACCCCTCCAAAGGGAGGGGAGACTTGACGCTCAGCCCATCTGCTTCTCCCCTCCCTTTGGAGGGGTCGGGGGAGGCTGAGGGGGCAGGGGAGGCCGTGGGCTCAGAGGCTGGGGATTCCTCTTCTCTGTGGCAACCCGTGGTGAAGGAACTGCGTGCCTTCGGCGGAGCCGACGACATTGCATCGCGCTCTTGGCTCTACATCCTGCTCATGGGTTTTGTGGGCGGACTATTGGCGGTGCTCATGCCTTGCATCTGGCCCGTTATACCGATGACCGTCAGCTTCTTCCTGAAACAATCAAAGAATGACAAACGGCGCGGCATTCGCGATGCGCTCATCTACGGGGCTTCGATAGTGGTAATCTATCTGGCGCTGGGGTTGCTCGTCACCGGTATCTTCGGCAGCGATACGCTCAATGCCATGTCGACCAATGCGGTGTTCAACATCTTCCTTTTCGTGTTGCTGGTGGTGTTTGCGCTGTCGTTCTTCGGATGGTTCGAGCTGCGACTGCCCGACCGTTGGTCGAATGCCGTCGACAGCAAGGCGGCCAGCACGAGCGGCATGCTCTCTATTTTCCTCATGGCGTTCACGCTGGTGCTGGTGTCGTTCTCGTGTACGGCTCCAATCATCGGGCTGCTGCTGGTTGAGACGACCACAAGCGGCAACTGGGTGGCTCCGGCTGTGGGCATGTTGGGATTTGCCTTGGCGCTGGCCCTGCCGTTCACGTTGTTTGCCCTGTTCCCCTCGTGGCTGAAACAGGCTCCGAAATCGGGCTCGTGGATGAACACCATCAAGATAGTGCTCGGCTTCATCGAGCTGGCCTTTGCGCTCAAGTTCTTCTCTGTGGCCGACCTGGCCTATGGCTGGCATCTGCTCGACCGCGAGGTGTTCCTGTCGCTGTGGATTGCCATATTCCTGTTGCTCGGTCTTTACCTTATCGGTCTGCTGAAATTCCAGAGCGATGCCGAGGGCGGCGATATCAGCAAGCCCATGCCGGTGGTCTGCATCATGGGCGGTTTGGTGTCGATAGCCTTTGCCTTCTACATGCTGCCCGGCCTGTGGGGCGCTCCCTGTAAGGCGGTGAGTGCTTTCGCCCCGCCGATGTACACGCAAGACTTCAACCTGAACCAGCACGTGGTGGAGGCCCGCTTCACCGACTATGAGCAGGGCATGGCCGCTGCGCGTGCCGAGGGTAAGCCCGTGCTGATTGATTTCACTGGCTTTGGCTGTGTGAATTGTCGGAAGATGGAGACTGCGGTATGGACCGACCCGCGCGTGGCAGAGCGGTTGGAAAACGACTATGTGCTCATCTCGCTCTATGTCGACGACAAGCACCAGCTG
Organism: uncultured Prevotellaceae bacterium; assembly: GCA_902776685.1. Classification (GTDB taxonomy): domain Bacteria; phylum Bacteroidota; class Bacteroidia; order Bacteroidales; family Bacteroidaceae; genus Prevotella. Next base: position 48,496 of record CACYRB010000007.1, on the reverse strand, counting down.
CCCGAACCCTTCGTCGTAGAGGAGAACGGTGTGAAGAGCGAGCTGACGACTGTTGCCAAGAAGTGGAGCTATTTGCAGGCCCATAAGTTCGGGGCCAACACGCAGCCGTTCTACGTGGCTCTCGACAACGAAGGCCGTCCGCTGGCACCCTCATACGGTTACAAGGAAGACGCACAGGCCTTCCTCGATTTCCTCAACCGAGGCTTGGAGCAGTATAAGAAATAAGAGGAGTGAAAGGCTCTACGATTTTTGTCGCGTCAGCAGGCGGCGGGTGAGATAGCGCACAGGATACCACACCGAGAGCCAGCTGACGATGATGACGGTGACGAACACCACCAGCACGTCGGTATAGTGTACGCTGACGGGGTAGGCGTTGATGATGAAGGCTCCGTCGCCATTTCCCATTTTTATCAATCCGAACGTTTGTTGCAACCAGCAGACAAGCAGTCCGAGCAGGATGCCCACCACGGCACCCACAACGGCAATCATGCGACCTTCGAAGAGGAAGATGCGGCTGATTTGGTGGTCGTTGGCACCAAGACAGCGCAGCGTTTCCACGTCGTCGCGCTTGTCGATGATGAGCATGGAGAGCGAGCCGATGATGTTGAAACAGGCCACTACGAGGATGAAGGTGAGGAAGAGGTAGGCAATCATTTTTTCTATTTGCATGATGCGGAACGTGTCTTCCTGCTGTTCGTAGCGGTCGAGGATGCGATATTTCGTGCCGGCCAGCTGGCGCATATTCTTCTTCACGGCCTGCAGGTCGCTGCCTGTCTGCAAGCGTAGCTCAAGCGACGAGATTTGTCCGTCGAGGTCGAAGAGCTTCCGCGCAAAGTCGATGGAGGTGACGATGTGGCCTTTGTCGTATTTTGACTGGTTGACCACGAAGACCACACCGGGCGAGATGAGCGAGTCGACCACGAATCCCTCTTCGGCCATCGTGGCATCGACCAGCTGCCCCTGGCGCTTGGGTGCATAGATTTTCAGGAAGCCTGGCCAGCGTGCACTCATCCCAAACTGTGCCGCCAGACGAATGCCCACAATGCCATACTCCAGATTGGCGGCCTGCAGCTGGTACTGTCCGTCGCCGTAGAGGATGTCGGTGATGTGGGACAGACGTGAAAAATTGTCGTCGACGCCTTTCACGGTGACCATGGCTTGGCGGTCTTGATAGTAGGCCATGGCTTGGTCTTCAACGGTTTCGCTGACCATCTCGACCTCGGGCATCATGCGGATTTGCGTGAGCACGGGGTCTTCCACCGACATGGTCTTTCCTTCCACGGGCATCACCTTGATTTGCGGGTCGAAGGCTGTGAAGAACGATGCTACGAGGTCGTGAAAGCCGTTGAACACGCTCATCACGATGATGAGGGCCATCGTCGCCACCGCCACTCCCACCATGGAAATGATGGAAATGACGTTTATGGCATTGGTGCTCTTCTTCGAGAACAAATACCGCTTGGCGATAATAAAAGGGAAAGAAGTCACTTTTTCAACAATTCATCAATGTGCTCAATGTAGTCGAGTGAGTCGTCGAGGAAGAATCGGAGCTCGGGAATGATGCGCACCTGGTTGCGGATGCGCTTGCCCAACTCGAACCGAATGGTCTTCGTGCTTGCGTTCACGTTGTCGAGTGTTTCCTGTGCTTTCTCGCTGGGGAAGATGCTCAGATAGGCCGTGCAGATGCTGAGGTCGGGGCTCACCTTGGCGCGTGTGACGCTGACCATCATGCCGTGCGTGGCACGAGTCTGCTCCTGGAATATCTGTGCGAGCTCCTTTTGGAGCATTCGTGCAATTTTGTTTTGTCGTGTTTCTTGCATAAGATGTGTTTGTTTTTATTTGATATATTTCTTTCCTTTCTTGATGATAATTGTTCGACGGGCAGCGTTCTCATCGGACAGCCGTCGGCCTTGCAGGTCGTAGGCGGATGAAGGATGAGAGATGAGGAATGAGGGATTACTACTTTCATCCTTCATCCTTAATCCTTCATCCTTGATACCAGTCGGCGGCCACGATTCGAGTTGCCAGAACGAGCCTGCGCTCTGAGTGTTTTCTGCCAGTCTCAGGTTTCCGGCAGAGGTCGATGTGTTTTCCACCGCGGTGGCTTTGGTGCGCGAAATGATTTGATAGTTGCCGTCGCCACTGTCGTAGACAATCCACTGTTGCATCGGGTCGTCGCTGTCTTCGTTGGTGAAGAAGAACGAGCGGCGCGACGGGTTGTAGCTGAGGTACAGTTTGGTGCTCTCGTTGTAGATGGCGTAGATGCCTTCCTCGGAGAGTTCTTTCAGGTTGAACACCTGTGTGGTTTCTTCCGATCCGGCTTGCTGCTGCAGTCTTGTTGCAGCCTGCCAATAGAGTCCGCTGGAGCCTTTCAGCCGATATTTGCCCGACAGTCCCGTGGTGCCGTTGGTCTCAATGAGAACCGATTGTCCACGTACAATGTTGTTGCTTTCCGTATATACATAAGGTACATTGGTGCCCGGAACGCTCAGGTCGGCTGTCTTGTAGACTGTCAGCTTGTAGCCAGGCTTGATTCTTGCGCTGGAGGCAAAGTAGGCTGCCACACCTCGTGCCGCCATTGCGGGCTTGGTGAATCGGCCCTCGCCGAGACTCAGACTGTCGCCGGTGGTTGAAAAGTTCTTGCCCCTGTATAGCCTCACAATCTCGGTCTCGGGTGCAAAGCTGTGGAATGTCTTGTTCATGTTAATGGCCCAGTTGTTCAGGTTCCACGACTCGTCGTTGTAGTTCCAAACAAATCCGCCGGTGACATTGGCCTGGTTGCGCCAGGTCTTCATCTGGTTGATTGACTCCTCCATCGAGCTCTGGTAGTTGGTGCGGCCGGCATGGAGAGGAATGTTGCCGATGTGCCAGTCGCGCGGGTTGTTGCCGGCTCCGCCGTCGTAGCACTGTATCATGATGATGTCGCAGGCACCGGGCCGGGCTTGGTTGAGTTGTGTGGCCAGGCTTTCCCAGAAGTTTTTATTCATATAGGGTGCCAGACTGGTCTTGTAGCCGAGGTCGTACATCATGGTGTGAAACTTCACGGCGCTCGTCACGTCGTAGCAGTGTTCGTCGTCGTTGTTCACGGCATCAATCTCGGGGATGGCCTCCTTGAGTGCCTTGAAGTTTTTATAAAGGATACTGTTTTCTCCTGTTCCTTGTGAATTAATCAGACTTTTGATGCGGTTATACGACTGGTTTTCCCATCCACCGATGCAGATCTCTATGCGCACGATGCCTGTGGGCTCGAGCTTCAGGTTTTTCACGTCCTGGACGTAGTAGGGCTGTACGGTGTTGAACACATATTTGCCATTTTTGCAGATGGTTCCGCCTGCCTCGCCGCCGACGTCGGTGGTCAGGTCGCCGTTTTCCTCAACGTTCACGTTGAAGAGAATCACGTTGTTGAAGCCCGACTCTTTCAGTTTTGTGATGGTCGACGGTCGTTGGCGACGGATATGTCCGCCCACGTAGACGCTGGAGCCGATTTGTTGCCCCATAGCGTCAGTGACCAGCAGCGTGAGCACTGCCAGCAATAGTAAAGTCTTTGTCTTCATTTTTGTATGCATGTTATGTTTCTTAGAAGAAATTGAACTATTTGTCTGCTCTCCCCTTCCTTGGGAAGGGGTTGGGGGTAGGCTTCATTTTTTTCTGATGATGCTGAGGCCGTCGCGCAGGGGAAGGATGACCACTTCGACACGGGGGTCGCGGGCCACGTGGTCGTTGAATCGGCGTATGCCCTGCGTCTGGTGGTCGTGGTCGTAGGCCGGGTCGGTGACGTGTCCGTCCCACAGCGTGTTGTCGACCAGCATGAAGCCGCCGGGCCGGATAATCGGCAGCAGCGTCTCGTAGGTCTCGACGTAGGTGCGCTTGTCGCCGTCGAGGAAGGCCATGTCGAACACGATGCCGAGCGTCGGAGCGAGCACGTTGGCGTCGCCGATACGGAAGTCAATGCGGTCGGCCACAGCCGAGCCGTCAATCCATTTTCGCGCAAAATCCTCCATTTCATCGTTAATTTCGAAGGTGTAGACACGTCCGTCGTCGTCGAGACCTTCGGCCATGCAGATGGCGGAGTAGCCGCTGAACGTTCCCACCTCGAGGATGTTTTTCGGCCGAATCATCTGCACCAGCATTTTCAGCAGGCGGCCTTGCAGGTGTCCGCTGACCATGCGCCCGTGCAGGGTGTGCACGTTGGTGGCTCGCCAGAGCCGGTACAGATAGTCGGGCTCGGGCTCGCAGTGCTGGAGGAGGTAAAGGCCCACATCAAGGCCCGGACCTACTCCCTGCAGACCTTCCCCCTGTAGACCCACCCCCAGCCCCTCCCTATAAGGAGGGGGGCAGATTGTTTTGTTTAATTGCATATCCGAAAAGAGAACTATATACTCCCCTCCTTTTTAGGGAGGGGCAGGGGGGGGCTCTGTTGTGGGTGGGTCTGTTGGGTCTTCAGTGCCTCGATGGCGAGGCGGTAGCTGTCGAGTCCGAAGCCGCAGATGACGCCGCGGCAGGCACTGGAGATGAGCGAGTGGTGGCGGAACTCCTCGCGGGCGTGAACATTCGAGATGTGCACCTCGACGACGGGCGAGGTGATGGCGCGGATGCAGTCGTGCAGTGCCACCGACGTGTGGGTATAGGCACCGGCGTTGAGCACGATGCCGTCGGCCTCGAAGCCCACCTTCTGCAGGTGGTTGATGAGCTCACCCTCCACGTTGCTCTGGAAATAGCCGATTTGCACGTCGGCATATCTCGAACGCAGCTCGTCGAGAAAACCTTCAAAGTTCTGGTGTCCGTAGACCTCGGGTTCACGAGTGCCCAGCAGGTTCAGGTTCGGTCCGTTGACGATTTCTATTCGCATGATACTTCTCTTTTTCCTTTTCTTGCGTACAAAGGTAATAAATAATTCATAAATCGGGCGACACAGAAACAGAACTTTATAAAAAAATGTCTTGAATACTATCAAAAATGTCTACTATTACTTATTTTGTGACCGAAAAATTCGATTAAACAAACCAATTTTTATTATTTTTGCACCAATGAAAAGAACAAGACTCACCTTTTCGATAAGTCTGCTGGTTGCGGTGCTCTTACTTGCTTCATGCACATCAAAGCGTCGCTATCATATCGGTGTGTCGCTTTATCACCAATACTCCTGGCGTCAGAAATTGGCAAAGGAGTTGGAATATGCTTCATTTCAGTATGAAGATGTGCAGTTGCAAATCTTGTCGGCCGAGAACAGTGCCGAGAAGCAGACACGTCAGATAGAAGACTATATTGCTGAGGGCATCGACCTGCTCATCGTGTCGCCTATCGAAGATGAACGAGTGGGTCAGGCCATCGGCCATGCCTACGATAAGGGCATACCCGTTATACTTGTCGACAATATCTTGCTGACCGACAAATACACCGCATATATAGGTGCCGACAACTACGAGATAGGCGAGACCGTGGCCAATTATGTCGGTCACACCCTTGGCGGCCGAGGACGTATTATCGAGATACAAGGCACCCGTGGCAACTATGCCACCGAGGAGCGGCATCACGGATTCACCGAAGCCCTGCAACAGTTTCCTGATATCGAGACCGTAGCCAGCGAATACGCCAACTGGAACGACACACTTGCCACCAAGAAGACCGAAGAGATACTCGCCCGGCACAATGATGTAGACCTCATCTTCTTCCACACCGACGGCATGGTCAACCAAACCATCTCGCGCTATGCCAAGCGTAAGACAAACCCCATAAAACTTGTCGGTATCGATGCCTTGTCGATAAATCCCTCGGGCATCGAACTGGTGAAAAGCGGCAACCTGACAGCCTCGTTCGTCTATCCCACCCGCGGCGACAAAGTGTTCGAGACCGCCATCGACATACTTCACTCCAAACCCTACGAGCGCATACAAATACTGCCCACCGGACTCGTAGACCGCAACAACCTCGAAACCATCATGCAGCAACACGTGGAGATAGGCCGACTCGACAAGCAGATAAAGGCCATGCGCGACATACTTAACACCATGGACGATCGCCACGCCTATCAGCGCACCATCAGCCTCATCATGGCCACATTAGCCTGCATTCTCGCCTTCATCTCGTTCAAGCTCTACAAGACACTGAAACGCAACCGGCAGCTCAAGCAGAAGATAGAAGACGAATACGCCAAGAAAGAAGAACAGGCAGCGCTGTTGCTTGAGAGCAACAAGAAGCTGCAGCAGCTCAACCTGCGCATCGAGGAAGACGCGCAGACCAAGCTCAATTTCTTCACAAATATCTCCCACGAGATACGCACACCGCTCACGCTTGTCGCCGGCCCCATCGAGCAGATGCTCGCCGACAACACCCTCGACCCTCGCAGCCGGACCACTCTGCTCGAGATATGCAACAAGAACATCCACATCCTCCTCGACCTGGTGAACGACATTCTCGACTTCCAGAAAGTGCAAAGCGGTCAAGACAGCCTCCACATCGAGCTCTTCAACCTTACCCAAGCCGTATCCGACTGGACCGACAATTTCCGTCCCACAGCCACCTCGCACCAAATCAGCCTCAGCCTCAGCCTCGACGAACGCCACCCCGTATGGATAGAAGCCGACCGAAAGAAGCTTACCAGCGTGTTTGTCAACCTCTTGGGCAATGCCCTCAAAAACACCCCCGACAAAGGGCACATTCAGGTAGCACTCACGACCGACACAACGACCGAAAACCACTGCTGCCTTACCGTCAGCGACACTGGCCGCGGCATCTGCCCCACTGACCTGCCCCACATCTTCGATGCCTTCTACCAGTCGTCACAAACCAAGGGTGGTACCGGCATCGGACTGTCGCTCTCCAAGCAGTTTGTCGACCTTCATGGCGGCACTATCAGTGTCGAAACCAAGGAAGGAGTCGGAACCACGTTTACCGTAAGCCTGCCATTCCGTCAGATTAACGTTAACGTTAACGATAACGATAACGATAGCGGAACCGATAACGATAACGATAACGGGAACCATAATGCCGACGTTGGCCGGCGCGACCGGACAACGATACTTGTTGTCGACGACAACGACGACGTGCGCCACTATATCAGCCATATCCTCATGCACGACTACGAAGTCATCACTGCCAATAACGGCCAAACCGGACTACAGCAGGCCATCGACACCATTCCCGACATCATACTGCTCGACGTGATGATGCCAGTGATGGACGGCATCGACTGCTTAGCCAAGCTCAAAACCACCACCGCCACCAGCCATATCCCCGTCATACTGCTCACGGCAAAGACGCTCGACGAACACGTCGTCGAAGGTTACGAAAGCGGTGCCGATGCTTATATCACCAAGCCCTTCAAGGCTAAAATACTCCTCTCACGCATTGAGAACCTCCTTGCCGGCCGCCGCCTTCTCCACAACCTCTGGGCCGGCACCGGCCAGGACGAGACACTCATAAAGCCCCGCGAGTCGGAGTTTGTGCAGCGGTTCAAGGCCTACATCGACGAGAACTATGCCAATTCCGATCTGTCGGTCGAAGACATCAGTCACGCCATGAACCTCAGTCGTGCGCAGCTCTATGCCAAGATAAAGGCGCTTACCGGCCGTGCCCCCGTCGAGCACCTGCGCACCTCGCGGTTGTTACATGGGCGCGAGCTGTTGCTCACCACCGACCTTACCGTCTCCGAGGTAGCCTACAGCGTTGGATTCACTGCACCGTCGTACTTCTCAAAATGTTTCAAAGACGAATTCAACATCAGTCCCATTGACCTGCTCAAGACCTCGTAATCGTTTCTTTAGTACGCTTTGCTTGCAAAGAATACCGATAACAAATAATCAAACATCATCTAATCACACATCATCGCAATGAAATCAACACCGTTCCTATCCCTCATCTCTCATCTCTCATCTCTCCTCCCTTCGGGTAATTCGAGGTACCACTTCTCACCTCTCACCTCTCACCTCTTATTGTTAGCGTTATCATTACTCTCCCTGCCCGTCAGCAGTCAGCTTCGTCTGCAACCCTTGTTCACCGATGGAATGGTGCTGCAGCAGCAATCATCAGTGCCTATCTGGGGAAGCAGTGAGCCACATGCCACCATCACCGCCTGTGGCACATGGAACAACAAGCCGGCGCAAGTCACCGCCGATGTCGACGGTCGCTTCACCGTCTACCTGTCAACTCCGTCGGCCGGAGGCCCCTACGAGGTAGAAATCACCGAGCGCACCTCTTCCAGCAAGAATACCATTGTGCTCCGCGATGTGCTCATCGGTGAGGTGTGGCTCTGCTCAGGGCAGTCGAATATGGACATGCCCGTAGGCGGATGGGGACAGGTAGACAACTATACCGACGAGATTGCCCGTGCCGACCATCCGCAGATTCGGCTGTTCCATGTCGACTACGTGATGAGTCCGCAGCCGCAGACCACCCTGCAAGCCAGGTCGGGCGGCTGGCAGCGCTGCTCGCCCGCCACCGTTGCCAACTTCTCGGCAACAGCCTATTTCTTCGGTCGCGACATCGCCCTCAGCCAGAATGTTCCCGTCGGACTCATCCACAGTGCCTGGTGCGGCACACCTGCCGAGTCGTGGGTCAGCGCCGAGGCTCTTTCTACCATGCCCGACTTTGCAGCCGACGTGGCGCGAATGAGCGACATGCCCGTAGACCTCGACGAGCGCAGAGCGTTCTACGACAACGAGATAGCCAGATACAACCTCCAGCTTCAGGCCGACGCCGATGCCTGGACCGACGGCCGTCTCAATTATGCCTCTCCCTCCTACGACGACCGCCACTGGGACGAAGCCCCTGTAGGCCGCTTCACCACCGGCGAGGGCTACGACGATTTCGACGGCATATTGTGGTATCGCACCACTGTCGATATCTCCGCGTCGCAGGCCGCCCAACCGCTTACACTCGACCTTGGCACCGTCGACGACAACGACTTCACCTACTTCAACGGCACCCTTGTCGGACATACCGACGGCTATGCCGAGCGCCGTGTCTACCACATTCCCGAAAGCCTTGTCAAGAAAGGCCGGGCCACCATCCTCGTGCGGTGTCTCGATGGCGGCGGCAATGCCGGACTGCCCGACACCGTGAAGCTGCAGGGCAAGCCCCTTACGCAGGGCTGGCGCGTGCGGCGGGCACAATCGTTCCACGACCTGCCCAAGCAGCCCCGCAACCCCGTCAGCGATGCCAAGAACGCAACTGTGCTCTTCAATGGAATGATTCATCCCCTTGTGCCCTTTACCATTAAAGGCGTGGTGTGGTATCAGGGCGAGGACAACGTGAATCGCGCATGGCAATATCGCACGTTGCTGCCGTTGCTCATCAACGACTGGCGCAGCCGTTGGGGCTGCGACCTGCATTTCTATATTGCCGGACTGGCCAATCACCATCCTCGCGAGTCGCAGCCTGCCTCGTCGAAATGGGCCGAACTGCGCGAAGCGCAGCTGTATACAGCTGCCCATGTGCCCAATTGCCATGTGGCATGCCTGACCGATATAGGCAGTGCCGACGACATCCACCCCAAAAACAAACAAGAGACCGGCCGGCGTCTGGCATTGCTCGCCCGCCGATATTCGTATGGAAACGCTAACGCTAACGAGAAAGTTAACACCGCCTGTGGACCGGTCTATAAAGATTGGCAGCAGGAAGGACATCAGATTCGCATATTCTTCGATCATGCCGAGGGTTTGCATCTTGCCGCACCAGCTGTAGAGGGAGCCTTCGCCATAGCTGGCAGCGACGGAATGTTTTATTGGGCCGATGCTCGTGTAGAAGAAAATACCGTGGTTGTGTCATCACCAAAGGTTGCCTATCCCGTCAGCGTCAGATACAACTGGTCCGACAATCCCTTGGCGGTGTTGCGTGGCGGCAACGACCTGCCGGCCTATCCCTTCCGCACCGACGACTGGCCGGGTGTCACTTACCGTTGTACCGATTATTAGACAAGGTGAAACCTTGAAAAGCTGTAAAAAATAGAAAGTCTGGTCGCAGTACCCCTTAGGGAGGACTGCAGTACTCCTTGTGGAAGACCGCAGTACTCCTTAGGGAAGACCGCAGTACGTTATAGGGAGGACTGAGGGAAGAGACAAGGCTGAAAAAACGAATGGTTTGCAGTTGTAGTTCGGTTTAACGTCGATGCAGACCGACAACCAAACATTTTTTAAAGTTTTCAAGCGATTTTTTAATGCCGAGGCACTGTAAAGACGCTATATTTGCAACGACATTCTACGAGGTTGTAGTTCTAAAATCGAAATGCTATGAGAAAAATTTTTGTTCTGCTTGCTTGCCTGTCCTCCGCTCTCCTGTCTGCGCAGGGCGACGGTGCTGCCATCGACCTGCAGATGACTGCCGACGGCCAGCTGGTGGTGATGGCCCAAAGTGTTTACAAGGGCGTTATCGTGAAAGAGGCCGACTATGCCATTGTCGGTCGGTTGACGACCGACGAGGGGAACCCCGTGAAGACCTTTGCCGACATGCTGCGCAGCAGGCAGCCGCTGACGGTGAGCATCGGCGACCAGGGCAGTGCCGCTCGCAACAAGGAGGTTTGTGAGCGGACGATGGATCTGCTCAAGCGCTACGACGCCTTCGACCGGGTAAAAATCCGCACGCGTCTACCCATGATGAGTCAGCTCATGGACCGCCATGCGAAGGCTGTCCGGACTTTCAAGGCTTTCAGCATGAGCCGTTGCGAGGGCGACGACTATACCGACGCCGACGGTCGGTTTGCCACCCACCGCATGCCTACCGACTATCCTTATATAGAAGATATAGCCCGACCTTTTAACGTCATCATCGGCCATGCTGCCGTGGCTCTCTACAACGACCGCAACTATTGGGGCGGCACGGTAGACTTCGGCTCGTTCGACATGGCGCAGCCCAAGGCGGGGAAACCGCTGAAGGTCGACATTGTCTGCGCCGACAGCATCAACACCTTTGAGCTGCTGCCCGAGCAGCCCTCGACAACGATAGAACGGTCGGCCCCCAACGCGCTCACCCTCTCGCTGGGCAAGGCCGGAGAACCCGTCACGCTCATCGTCAACGGCGACCATCAGACAGGTCACGTGCTTCATCTCTTCCCAAGAGCGTGGCGGGAAGACCGTTCGTCGGCCGACATCAGCTTCGAACCAGGTTATCACAAACTGAGCGAGCCGTTGCGCGTGTCGTCGAACCAATCTGTCTACATCGCTCCCGGAGCGGTGGTCGACGGCACCATCCGCATCGACGAGGCTCAGCATGCCCGCATCTACGGCGGCGGCATGGTGGTCAACAGCGCCGGACCGGTGGTTACCGTGTCGTGGAGTAAACACTGCAACGTGGAAGACATTGTGGTTCACGGCCATCGCCCGCAGGCCTGGCAGACCATCGTGAGCAACTCTGACAATATCTTGCTGCGTCAGCTGCGCATCATCAGCACCCGCTACGCCTCGACCGACGGACTCGACATCGTGTCTTCGCACGACATCAAGGCCGACAGCTGTTTCATCCGAGCTTCCGACGATGCCATTGCCATCAAGGGCATGAGCGAGCTGAAGCCGAGCGAGGCGCCGCCGGTGAGAGACATCGCCCTCAGCCACATGCAGCTGTGGAACGACTGCAACAATGCCATCTCGATAGGAGCCGAGACGCGTGCCGTGTTCAGCAACATCTCGCTTACCGACACCGACATCCTCTACTCCTACGACGACCCCGAGTTCCACCTTCAGCTCGATGAGCGAGCCGCCCTCGGGCTGTGCTGTCTGCACGGCACCTATTTCTCAAATCTCGTCTACGACGACATACGCGTGTACCACTGCCAGCGCCTCATCGCGATGGGTTTCAAACCGTCGTTCTGGTTTGGCACCATTCACGGCGACCAGTCCACCCCGGGTGGCATCAAGCACGTCACGTTCCGCAATATCAGGTCGATGCACCGTGCCGATAGTCCTATCGCCAACGACGTGTGGCTCTACGGATGGTATAACCCGGGCACGCCCACCAAGCTCATCGAGCACATCACCTTCGACAATGTGACCGTCGACGGCAGTCTGCTCAAGAACGCCGACCACCCCTCACTGAAGACCAACAACACCCCGCGCACCAACATCGTGCGCCCGCTATGGTTTAAGTGATGGCAGCCTGAGCGAATGCAAAACAATAAAATAAATACATAAAATAATAAATGCAATGAAACAGAGGAAACTTCTCATCGCCGTTCTCGTCGCATGGATGGGAATAGGCAGCGCCTCGGCACTCAGTCAGGTCGACGGCGTGTATCAAATCGCTTCGGCTGCCGACCTCACCGAGTTCAGCAGTCTCGTTACTAACGGAACTACAGCGGCCGACGCCGTGCTCACCGCCGACATCGACCTCGCTTCCGTCGACAACTTCCAACCCATTGGCTTCATCGCCAACGGCACCAGCAAGGCCTACACTGGCACGTTCGACGGGCAGGGCCACCGACTGAAGAACCTCACCGTGAACTATCCCGAGGTCTACCATTGGGGTGTGGGACTCTTCTCCCGACTCGGAGGCGGCGCTGTGGTTAAAAACCTTACGCTCGACGCCACCTGCCGTATCACCGGTGGTGAGAACGTCGGCGGCATTGCTGGCGTAGCCGTTACCGGCAACGGCGGCGACATCATCATCGAGAACTGCGGTGTCGAGGGCAGCGTGACCTGCGTCACCACAGGCACCTGGTACTGGAACCAGCGCGTGGCAGCCATCCTTGGCTGTTGCAGCCACCAGGGCACCGAGTTTCCCGACCGCGTCGTCATCCGCCATTGCTACAACACCGGCACCGTCAGCGGCACCACCGACCGCACCGCCGCCCTCTGCGCCTATGCCAACGGTAAGGTCGTAGCCGAGAACTGCTACAATGCCGGCACCGTCAGCATCAACGGCACCGCCACCGGTCAGTTCATCTACGAGTCGGGCGGCTCGGTCGTCACCAACTGCTACACCACCACCGACACCGAGGTCGCGTCGGTCACTGCGGCACAGGTTGCCTCGGGCGAGCTCTGCTTCCTCGTCAACGGCAGCCAGAGCGGCGACGGCGTGCCCTTCCGTCAGAACCTCACCGGTAGCGCCGATGCACATCCCGTGCTCGATGCCAGTCACGCCATCGTCTATGCCGTGGGCGACCTCAACTGCGACGGCACCGCCAAGGGCACCATCAGCTACAACAACGTAGGTGGCGACGGCACCCGAGACCCGCACATCTTCGACAACGGCATCTGCACCGTCTGCGGCACCTACGAAGAGCCTGAGCTCGTCGACGGCATCTATCAGATAGCTTCCTGCGGACAGCTCGTGCGCTTCGGCGAGCTCATCAAGGGCGACGCCACCCTCAACGCCGTGCTCACCGCCGACATCGACCTCTCGCCCGTCTCCAACTTCACACCCCTCGGCTTCGGCTTCGGCTACACCAGCGCCTACTACACCGGTACGTTCGACGGACAGGGCCACCGCATCAGCCACCTCGTCATCAACCGCACCACTGACAGCGACTGGGGCATCGGACTCTTCTCCATGCTCGGTGCCGGAGCCGTCATCCGCAACGTCATCATCGACGCCACCTGCTCCATCACCGGTCGCAACTATGTCGGCGGCATAGCCGGCTCGGCCAAGGGCGCCGGCAACGTCACCATCGAGAACTGCGGCAACGAGGGCACCGTAGCCTGCAGCGGCGTCGACGGCTGGTATTGGAACCTGCGGGCAGCCGGCATCATCGGCAGTGCCGACGGACGCGACGGCGCAGGCCTCATGCCCGCCATCGTCATCCGCAACTGCTACAACACCGGCGCCATCAGCGGCACGCTGCGCACCGCCGCCCTCTGTGCAGGAGCCTTCGGCAACGTTGCAGCCGAGAACTGCTACAACACCGGCACCATCGCCGACAACTCTGCCGGCAACCATGGCCAGCTGCTCTACGACAACCAGGGCTCCACGCTCACCAACTGCTACGCCACCACCGGCACGCAGGCCACGATGGTCACCGACGCTCAGGTCGGCTCGGGCGAGCTCTGCTGCCTGCTCAACAAGACCGGCAACGGTGGCACACCTTGGCTGCAAGACATCGACAACGGCGGCAGCCAGACCGCCCATCCCGTACCCTGCGGCACGGCAGGCCGCGTATGGACCTTCGCCGACAGCTACACCAACACCGAGGCCGTCACCCTCGACGAGGCCGTCGGCTACGACCCCGTCGCCGCACCTGTCAGCGTTCCCGTTAACGTCAACGTTATCTACACCTTCGTTGAAGGATGGAACCCGCTCGTGCTGCCCTTCGCCACCACCGCCGCCACACTCAAGAGCGTGCTCGGAGCCGACGAGGTGAAGGCCTTCACATCGGTGACAAAGACCACCGACGATAAAGCCATCCTCAACTTCAGCGATGCTGCCGACGTCGCCGCAGCCACACCCGTCATGGTGAAGATGCCCGCCGGCGCTCCCTCGTCGTTTGCCTTCGCCAACGTCGCACTGACCACCGACGATGCACCCGTCGTGACACAGACCGACGGAGCAGTGGCCTACGACTTCGTCGGCAACTACACCGCCAACCTCGACCTCACCGACCAAGCCTTCTACGTCGTACGAGGCACCACCGCCATCTATAGCCAAGAGGGTCAACGCGCCTCGGCCAAAGCCTTCCGAGCCTACTTCGTCAACAAGTCGGCTGAAGGCGGCGAAGCCAAGTTCGCCTTCTTAGAAGAGTCGACAGGCATAGAGAGCCTCACCCCCGACCCCTCTCCAAAGGGCGAGGGGAGTAAATACGTCTACGACCTGCAAGGACGGAAAGTTAACGTTAACGTCAACGGGAACTCATCCCGAAAAGGCATATACATCGTTAATGGTAAAAAAATCGTGATTAAGTGAGCGTAAAAAAGAAGCTTGCTTCGTTTTTACCGAACGTGAACGATTTATGTAAAATCGTGATTAAGAAGTGATAAGTGAAAAGTCTCCATTAGCATGTAGGGACGCGGTGTGCCGCGTTTGGTTAAGGTTGGCGTTAACGTTCCCGTTGCAAACGCGACACGCCGCGTCCCTACATTCAACTGGGATGAAATTACTCATTATAATTAATAATTAGTATGAACAAAAAATATATTCAACCCAAAAGTACCTTTGTCAAGGTAGAGAGCGACCAGCTTATGTATGGTTCACGCTTTGGCGCGCTCGACCAGTCGAACCCTACGACAGGTCTTGGCGACATTGCAGGAGAGTATCAAGACGACGAAGAACTGAACTTCGCCAAGTCAAACGTATGGGACGAATAGTCATGAAAACCAAATTCTACCTGCTGTTGTTAACAGCAACGTTAACGTTTGCATCTGCCCATGCAGCCGACTATGCCGCATGGAGTTCAGCGAACTGCAAAGGTCAGACCTGGACGGCGGCCGACGGCAGCGTGATGACCTACGAGCGCCCTGACGGCTATACGCTGCTCGACGGCTCACCCTACTTCAACGTGATGGTTGCCGGTGAGGCCTACACCGGTCTCTACTGCTGCAACAATATCTGGGGCGGGCGCGTCGCCTTTGGCTATTTCGACTTCGACGACTCTAAACCCGTCGAGGTGGTCGTATCGTGCCGACGCGAACTCGGCAACTACGAGCTGTTGCCCGAAGGTGTCGCTGTGACCGACGTCGAACAACTCACTGACAAGATGTTGCGCTTCCGTGTGACGAAAGCCAATCAAAACATTACGTTGGTGCTGGGTGGAGACTATCAGAAGGGCGACGTGTTGCATCTCTTCTGCAACGACATCATCACCCCGCCTACGGTGGATAACCCGGAAGGCTATCACTACGACCGCGCCACAAAAACTTACTTTTTTGGGCCAGGCTATTACGACCTCGACCAACTCACCTCGACCGGACAGGTTGCCGCCGCAGGCGGACGCTCGATCTACGTCTCGGGTGGAGCCGTCGTCAAGGGCTCGCTCATGCTCTCAGGTAGCGGTAGCCGCATCTATGGACACGGCCTGGTTGTAACCAACCATGACAGCCACCGACAGCTCGAATGTGCATCGGCCACCAACGGCAGCGTCGAAGGTCTTATCTTCCATCGCTTCAAGGCACGCGGATGGCAGACTACCTACACTCAGTGCAAAGACCTTGTCATCAGCAACGTGAAAATCATCGCCACACAAGGCGGCAGCTCCGACGGCATAGACCTCACTGCCTGTGAAGGTATCGCATTCGACAATTGCTTTGTGCGTGCCCACGACGACTGCGTGGCCATCAAAGGACTGGCGGCCGATGGCTCACAGCCTGCCAACTGGCGACCGCAGCGCAACCTCACTTTCAAACGTATGCAGCTATGGACCACCACCAACAATGCCTTCGGTATTGGTGCCGAGACCCGCGCATCGGTGTTCGAGAACATACACTTCGAAAATAGCGACATCCTCTATTCCTACGATGAGAAGAGCATCACCGAAGGTATGGCCGACCGATCAGCCATCAACATCTGTGCCCTGCATGGCACCTGGTTCAGGGATATACACTTTGACAACATCCGCATAAACCATTGCACGCGACTGTTCGCCTTGGGTTTCGAGGATAGCTTCTGGTATGGAACGCTCAAAGGCGATCAGTCGACAGAGGGTGACATCAGCGATGTCCACTTCAGCAACATCACGGTAAAACGCAATACGGGTTCGGATGTGTCGAACGAGATATGGCTCTATGGATGGAAGAAGACCGGAACACCCACAAAACACGTTCACGACATCTGGTTCGACAATGTCGACATCTGCGGAGAGAAACTAACCGGATGGGACTACCCAAAACTCAAAGCTAACAATCGAGAGTTGGTCTACGACCTGCACTTCAACGAGACGACAGGTATTCAGACCATAAACGCCAACGATATCGATAACGGGAACAACGCCGTCTACGACCTGCAAGGGCGGAGGATTGCTGACAACCAAGGGTCACTGTCGCGAAGCGGGGAAAGTAATCCCTCATCTCTCATCTCTCATCCCTCATCCAGAAAGGGCATCTACATTGTAGGTGGCAAGAAAATCGTAATTAAGTGAGTGCAAAAAAGAAGCTTGCTTCGTTTTTGCCGAACAAGAACGATTTATGTAAGATTATGTAAAGAAAAATTTATATTGTTAACTTAAAAATAAAAGATTATGAAAAAGTATTTTTACCTTTTAACAGCTATGGCATTGTTTGCCATGAATGTTCAGGCTCAGTTTACCGGTGGTGCTGGTACAGAAGCAGAACCTTATCAAGTGGCTACAGCTGAGCAACTGCAGGCTGTCAGCGATTTTCCAACGGCTTCGTTTGTCCTGACGGACGATATCGACCTTTCCGATATCGTGTGGAAACCTATTGCCAACTTTACCGGACACTTCAACGGTCAGGGTCACACCATCAGCAACCTTACCATTGAAAGCGGTGAGGACGGCTTGGGGCTCTTCAGTCGAATGAACACTCCGGGTGTGATTGAAAACGTTGTTTGTCGCGGATTCTATATCATCTGTAATCGGTGGAGCGGACTCTTGTGCGGTACCAATGGCAACTGGGAGGCTAAGGGCGGTCTGATAAAGAACTGCTACATCTACGACTCTACCCTCGAGGGCACGGAGTTTATCGGCGGTTTCTCGGGCGTGTCGGGCGGTTCTTATGAAAACTGCTACGCCGTAAACGTTACTATCGAAGGATCGGGTACTGCGGTAGGTGGTATCACGGGCAACAACGAGGCCGGCGGTCACTATTGGAACTGCATGTTCCATGGCACAATCATAGGAACGACCAACACCGGTGGTATTTGTGCCTTCTACAATGGAAACTGTAGCGTAGACAACTGTTTCGAAAACTGCGTAGTGTATGGTAATATCACCAGCAGCGGCGGTACGGTTGGTGGCATCATGGGTACACCAAACTGGAACGTCAACAATTCTAACGTCATCAACTGTGCCGTGTTTGCCAATGTGAGCGGTCCCGGCGTAGGAAGCATCGGAGGAAATGCTGTGCGTGGAAAGATGATTCGCAACTATGCTACGGGTAACGTCACGGCTACTGGCATCTATTATCACGATAACTGGCAAGACCCGTGGAACGGCGGTTTGTGCAGTGTGAACTTCAACGGTCCAGTTGAAGACTGCTATTTCTCGGGAACAATCGAAACGAATGCTGATGATGTGAAGACTGCCGGTATCTTGGGGCGTAACTGGGATGGCGTGGCTGTCAGAAACTGCTATTACAATGCTGATGGCGCTACTCAAGGCATGGGTGACGGCGACAACCCCGACCTCTACGACACCAATGGAATGGTACCCGAGGACATGCTTCATCTGAGCAATTTTAAATTCTCGGATATGAGCAAGTGGCAAATCGTGGAAGGCGAGACCACTCCGTTCTTTGCCAACCAGACGGCCCCGCTGAAAGTGACCGAGTGTACGACAACAGGCATTGCCGGTACGGGTGAGGCCGGACTGGAGAAGATTTTCCTGATTGGCAGTATGAGTGAAAGCATCGTCAAGGAAGCTGAGATAGACGGACAGTCGTGGAATATAACGTTCGACGAGGAAGAAGTTGTTGAGGGCGAAACCCTTACCGTCATCGGTATGGGCAAGGACAAGATGCCATCTATGGTCGCAAAGGCAAAAGTGGAAAGCTCAACAGGCATTAAGAACGTTAACGACAATGAGAACGTGAACAACACCGTTTACGACCTGCAGGGCAGGAAGATTAACGGAAATGCTAACCATGGCATCTATATCGTGAATGGCAAGAAGATTTTGAAATAACTTTGTCCGAGAATGAAGATGAATACCTTTTTAATGGCGTGTCTGCTCACGCTGATGTCGGCGGCCAAAATGCTGGGCGCCGACGTAAAGACCATCAGCGGCCGCATAACCGACTCTGCCGGTGAGCCGCTGGTGGGGGCCGTGGTGAAGCTGGAGGGGACCGACGTGTATGCCCTGAGCGATGCCGACGGCTACTACTCGCTCGCCGCTCCCCGGGAAACGGGGAAGACGATTGTCGTGACCTACATCGGCTTTGTGGAGCAACGGCTGTCGCTGAAAGCAGTGAAAGACGGACGGCTCGACATTGTGATGGTGGACGATGCCGCACAGGTAGACGAGGTGGTGGTGCTGGGTTATGGCAGCATGAAGAAGGTCTCGCTCAGCTCGGCCATCACTAACATCGGCGCGAAGGACCTGGCACGCACGGCGGCCATCAATACGTCGGGTGCGCTGGCGGGTAAGATTGCAGGCATCAACAGCCGACAAAGCGACGGACGCCCGGGCGCCTACACCTCAATCAAGATTCGTAACATGGGCACACCGCTCTATGTGGTCGACGGAGTGCAGATGGACGAGGGACAGTTTAACAACATCGACTTCAACGACATCGAGAGCATCTCGGTGCTGAAGGATGCCTCAGCAGCCATCTACGGCGTCAGGGCGGCCAACGGCGTGGTTGTGGTGACAACGAAGATGGGACAGCGCAACCAACCCTGTCGCATCAGCGTGAACAGCTACTACGGTTGGCAGTCGATGTTCAGGTTTCCCGAGCCTGCCGACGCACCCACCTATGTGAGGTCGAGCATTCAGGCCACGACCATTCAGGGTACCACGCCTCACTACAGCGAGGAGGAGTATGCGGCCTATACGAGTGGTGAGCGACAGGGATTCGACTGGAAGAACTTCATCTGGCGGAAGGCTGCTCCGCAGTGGTATGCAGAGGTGAACGCCACCGGTGGCTCGGAGCGAATAAGCTACTACTTGGCTGCGAGTCACACGCGGCAGGAATCGATGGCCCGCAACTTCGGCTATTTTCAACGTACCAACGTGCAGATGAACGTGGATGCCGACATTACCAAAACGTTCAGGGTAAAGGCCCAGGTAAACGGTCGTTTGGAGAACAACAAGCAGGCGGCATGGAACGCCAGCTACTCGGGTGCCGACGCTTACTGGACACTGTCGTATGCGGTGCTGAACAATCTGCCCACGCAGCAGCCCTACGCCAACGACAATCCTGACTATCCTGCGCTGGCAGGCGGTGCGGGCTATACCAATTTTGCCAACCTGACAATGGACAGGGCGGGTGTGCAGAATGACAACTGGCGTGTGTTGCAGGCTAACCTGTCGGCAGAGTGGAAACCGCTGGAGGGATTGACGCTGAAAGGTCTGCTCTCCTACTTCAACAGCAACGAGCGGTTCAAGGCCCGGCCACGTGGATACAGCGTGTACTATTACGACGAGGGCAAAGACTCTTACTACCCTCTGAAGACCTTTGCCGGACGATTTGACTCGAGATGGCAATACATTGAGACCATTAACACCCAGCTGAGCGCGAACTATCATCGCGATTGGAACGACGCCCACCACCTGAACGTGTTTGCTGGTATGGAGACTTACAAGACAAACAACCCAGGTGTGTCGTTTGGCGGTATCCCGACGATGGACGCGCTGAAGGTGGCTTACTTCAGCGAACTGACCTCGCTGAGGGAGTGGAATGAGAACACGTCGGCAAGAATGGGCTACATGGGTCGCGTGAACTACGACTACCGCAGCCGTTACCTGTTGGAACTGGCGGCTCGCTACGACGGTTCATGGAAGTTTCCGCCTCACCACAGATGGGGCTTCTTCCCCTCGGTGTCGGCAGCATGGCGCATCTCGGAAGAGCCGCTGTGGAAGCGGTGGGGACTGGACCGCGTGGCCGACAACGTGAAGCTGCGCGTCTCGTATGGCGTGATGGGCGACGACAACATGTCGGGCTACTCGGCATTTGCTTATCTGCCTGGATATAACTACAACACGGGAACGGCTGTGTTGGACGGCAAGATGGTGAACACGACGTCAGTGAGGAGTCTGCCGCTGACCGAAATCACCTGGCTGAAGGCGAAGACCTTCGACGTGGGTATAGACGCATCGTTCTTCGGACAGCGGTTGGAGGGTAGCATCGACTATTTCCAACGGCTGCGCACAGGGTTGCCGGCTTCGCGCTACGACGTGGTGGTGCCCAATGAGATTGGCTTCTCGTGGCCCATCGAAAACCTGAACTCGGACATGGTGAGGGGCTTCGACGCCTCGCTCACATGGACCGACAGGGTGGGCGACCTGAACTACTCGGTGGGTGGAAACATCACGTTGGCACGCAACTACAACTGGCATCAGTATAAACCCACGTTCGGCAACTCGCGCGACTACTATGTTTATAATGCTCACGAGCGCTATGCCGGCCACAGCTTCATGTTCAAGTGCATCGGACAGTTTGACTCGTGGGAGCAGATTGCCGCATGGCCCGTCGACATCGACGGTAAGGGCAACAGCACCATACGGCCGGGCGATCTGATCTACGAGGACACCAACGGCGACGGCATCATCACCAACGACGACCAGCAGCCGCTGGGACACCTCTCCTACACCGACTGGTCTAACCAGGGAGGGTCGGACTATACGACCGACCGCACCCCGATTCTGAACTATAACCTGCACTTCACCGCTGAATGGCACGGCATAGACCTGGCCGTTGACTTTGCGGGAATGGCCTACTTCACAAGGTTCTTCAACTATGAGGCACGCAACCCGTTCCATGGCGACGGCAACAATCCGCAGTACATGATGGGCGACCAGTGGCATCTGGCCGACCCCTACGATGCCAACAGTGAACTTATACCGGGAACCTACCCCATGATGCTCTATGGAAACAGCGGACACTCTAACTACTGGGGCAGCACGTTCTGGTCGAAAGAGATGTGGTTCCTGAAACTACGCAACCTGCAGATTGGATACAGCCTGCCCAAGAAATGGCTCTCGACGATGGGCGTGCATGCACTGAGGGTTTATTGCCACATGCAAAACCTGTTCTCGTTCGACAACATGAAGAAGTATGGCGTTGACCCGGAGGTGATTTCGGTCACCGGATCGAACTATCCGACAACGCGTGTCGTTAACATTGGTGTAAACATAACATTTTGATTCTTAGCTATGATGAAAGAAGTATATCAGCATGTAGGGAGGGCGCTCTGCCGAGTGATTTGTTCTTATGTTAACGTGTCTGTCGCCATGGCCATGGTGATGCTGACCTCATGCAGCGGTTTCCTCGACAGAGAGACTGACTCAATTTTCTCCGACGAGGAAGTGTTCGGCGATGCCGATATGTCGCTTTCCGTTTTAGCAGGACTGTACAATCAGGTGGACCACGGGCCAAACTTTAACAACTTCAGCAGTTTCTCGACCACCACAGGCACATGGGGCGAGCTCGACGAGGCCTCGTGCTTTCAGCCGAACAACTCGACCACGTTCAGCACAAGCCTGTGGCGATACTATCCCTATGGTTACATCAGAAACCTGAACATGTTTCTCGAGAGTGTGAGAAAGGCTACGGCGCTTCCCGCCACCGACAGGCAGACGTATGAGGCCGAGACACGATTCTTGAGGGCGTGTGCCTATTTCAATATGGTGAGAGGACTGGGTGGTATGCCCATCGTGGGCGACAAGGTGTTCAGCACGTCCGACGACATTGCCACCATGCAACATGCAAGGGTGACCGAAGCCGAGGCCTACGACTACATCATCTCCGAATGCGACTACTGTGCATCGACGCTGTCCACCACGGGCGGTGTTCATCAGGCAAGGGCCAGCCGATGGGCTGCTCTCACGCTGAAAGCCCGCGCGGCCATCACCGCTGCCAGTTTAGCGAAATACAACAATGCGGTGACACCCGACATCGTCACAGCCGGACAGGAGGTGGGCATCCCGCCCGAGAAAGCCAACGAATATTATCGCATTGCAGCCGAGACGGCGAAGGAAATCATTGACAGCAAGCAGTTTGCCCTGTACGACAAATATGTCGACCGGGCTGAAAACTTCTACCGCCTGTTTGTCGACATGACCAATAACACCGAAGTGATTTGGGCACGCGACTACCAATACCCCGACGTGGTGCACAGCTGGTCGGCAAACT
This sequence comes from uncultured Prevotellaceae bacterium, assembly GCA_902776685.1. Taxonomy (GTDB): domain Bacteria; phylum Bacteroidota; class Bacteroidia; order Bacteroidales; family Bacteroidaceae; genus Prevotella. The sequence goes on along the minus strand of CACYRB010000007.1, from coordinate 25,616 downwards.
CGTGTGCACCGTCGGTGACCGGCAACTCGGCATCGAACGAAATCACGCCGCTGCTCAACCTGGTAGAGAGCTACGAGTATATCGACAATCGCGACGGACACCTTAAGCTCACCGACGAGAAAGGTGAATACGTGTTCTACGACAGCCCCGCCGACCTGTTCAAAAACAAAGACCCGCGACTGAAGGGCACCATCATCTGTCCGGGCGACGAGATCGACTCGAAGGAGGTGGTCTATCAGGCCGGACAAATGCGAATACAGAAGAAGGGCTCGAAGCAGGTGTGGACCACGAAGACCTCGGCAGCCGGAACGACCGACGACGATGGCGACATCATCACCGCCGTAAACGGACCGAGAGCGTCGTCAGTGGCATGGGAAAACACCACAGGTTTTAACTTCAGGAAATATCTCGACCCCACGGCCGATGGTCGCAAGTCGTCGCACGGAAGCGAAATCTGGTTCATCAGAATGAGATATGCCGAGGTGCTACTCATCTATGCCGAGGCACAACTGGAACTCGGCCATAATGCCGATGGACTAGAGGCGCTCAACGCCGTACGGAAAAGAGCCGGACTGAAACCGCTCAGCAACTATTCGCTCGACGATATTGAACAAGAGAGACGCGTGGAGTTTCCGCTCGAAAACCAACGATACTGGGACCTGAAACGATGGCGGCGAGCTCACACCGAGTGGGATGGAACGTCGGAGAACTCGCGACAGTGGGGGCTCTTCCCCTACAAGGTGAAAGACTTGCGCAGTCCCCAAAACGGGAAATGGGTGTTTGTGAAAGTACAAAACTCGAAGATGCCCAATGCAAGGCGATTTGAGATGTACAACTACTACAACTTCCTCGACAACGGATGGCTGAGCAATAACCCGCTTCTTGTGAAAAATCCATATCAATAGTGCAAGCGATAGAATTAAGAATTTAGAATTAAGAAATAATAATTGACTAGCGCGACGATAACATTGAGAATTAAGTATTGGCTGCGCTGGCGGGAAATAATTCACGATTCAAATAGTATGAACAAAATTATTAATAGAAAGGTCGGGCTGCTCGCCTGCGTAACGCTGGTGATGGCAATGCTGACGGCATGCTCGCCCGACAACATGGAGGCTCCTAATTGTCATATCGTAGGCCGAATGACCTATCAGGGACACCCTATCGGCGTGAAAGGATCGGGGCAGTCGCCCCTTACCGGAAGCACCCGGCTCGAACTGTGGCAGGCAGGATTTGGTAAAGAGGCCGCACAGACTGTGAACGTCGCACAAGACGGAACGTTCTCTACCTATGTCTATCCGGGTAAGGTAAGGCTGATTACCATTCCCGGTGTAGGACCGTGGCAAAATGCCGACACGCTGCGCATCAGTGTAGACGGCGATATTCACGTCGACTACGAGGTGACGCCCTATGCCATCATCACCGACGATGTCTACTCCTTCGACGCCGAGACCAAGCAGCTGACCGCCACGTGCCACGTCAGCGTGGTCGACCCTGAGGCGCAGATACGGGCAATAGGTCTGTTGGTGAACGACCGCCAGTTTGTTGACCTTGGCAATCAGAAGACATCGATCACCACGAACTCGAAAGACGAAGAGGTGACCCTGACCATCAATCTCGAAGAACTGGCCTCGCATCCGGCACTCTACGCTCGTTTGTACGTGAAAACCGACAAAGGCAACGACCCTGCCTATACCACCAAACCCTATCACATCTGGTAAAGCGGTGGACATACCCTCATATTATTTCTCATAATCGGAGTCGGGTAAATCATATTTTTTTGTTATCTTTGCCGACAGAATAGCGGCAGTGACGTATAAAAAAGTCTGCCGCTAAATGAGAAAAACGAGAATATGGGGAAGATTGATGAGAGAATCGTGCGGGGGTACCTGCGCTACCTGAAGCTCGGGCGCAACTACTCGCGCAACACCATCGAGGCCTATCGCAACGACCTGCTGCACCTGCAGGAGTTTCTCGACTTGAAGGGAACTGACTTGACCGATGTGCGGCTGGAAGACCTGCGGGAGTTCTCGGCATGGGTGAGCCAGAAGGGCATCGCACCGTCGTCGCAGATGCGCATCCTCAGCGGCACGCGCTCGTTCTTCCGCTACCTTGTGCTCGACGGAATATTGGAGACCGATCCGTCGGAGCTGTTGGAGTCGCCCGCACAAGACGAGCACCTGCCCGAGGTGTTGTCGACCGAGGAGGTCGACCTGCTGGAGCAGAGCATCGACTTGTCGAAGTGGGAGGGCCATCGCAACCGCGCCATCATCGAGGTGCTGTTCTCTTGCGGCCTGCGTGTGAGCGAGCTGGTCACGCTGCGGCTCTCCGACCTGCACATCGCCGAGGGCGAGCAGTTTCTGCGCGTGCTCGGAAAGGGCTCGAAGGAACGCCTTGTGCCCATCTCGCAAAAGGCCATCCGCGAACTCGGCATGTGGTTTGAAGACCGCAACATGATGCAGATAAAGTCCGGCGAGGAAGACTACGTGTTCCTCAACCGACGCGGTGGCCACCTGACGCGCACCATGATTCTCATCATGATCAAGCAGCAGGCTGCCGAGGCGGGCATCCAGAAGATCATCTCGCCCCACACCCTGCGCCACTCTTTCGCCACCGAACTGCTTAAAGGCGGGGCCGACCTGCGCGCCATACAGATGATGCTGGGGCACGAGAGCATCGGCACCACGCAAATCTACACCCACCTCGACACCACCACCCTGCGCGAGGAAATCCTCGCCCACCACCCGAGAAACCAGAAGAGCACACCGACCGCATCGGCCACCGATGAGGAATAAAACTATGCGCTGCATAGTAAAAATGTTAAAATTCGCCGAAATTTGAGCGTAATTTTAACGTCGAGATTGGCGCGAAATGATGCCGGTGGAGCAGTTGCCCACTGACATCAAAACAAACGATTCTGGTTGACGATTTGTAAAACATTGTCAATCAACGCGTTCCAATACTTTTCACTTATCACTTTTTACTTCTCACTTCCGAAAGGTATATGTTTCGGGTTGCGAAAGACGGTCTTTCGGGTGGTGAAAGCTTAGCTTTCGGGTTGCAAAAGACGGTCTTTTGGGAGGTGAAACATATATGTTTCGCATTTAAGGGGGAGTGAAAGGGAAGTGGAGGGGACGACAGATACCCCCAACCCCCTAATTTAGGAGGCTAAGCGGAGTGTTAAAATGAAAATTGCGTTTTAACAATTCCCGAGCCGAACGCTATATGTCTCGCCACAGAGGTTAACACCTTTTAACAGCGAATTGACTGTATTTGTAGAAAAAGTTAGGCAATGATATAGCAGTTGGCACAAAGAAAAGTCCCGAAGGGACGACAGAATATAGGCAGGGGTGTAGCGCACAGCGGAACCCCTGCAAATTGTGATGCTACATATGAACCCCGAAGGGGTGACAGAATGAAAATATGTGTTCTGCCGCCACCTTCGGGGCTTGATTATATTGGTCACTCGTATACAGGGGTTCCGCTGCGCTCCACCACCTGCCTGTATTCTGTCAGCCTTTCAGGCTTCTATGCCAACTGCTATTTATCAAAATCGTATGGTTCCATGAGAGTATCAAGATTTTCTTGATACAAAATCAAATAGTGGCCTGTTGGTAAATCCTTTATACTAAGACTATAAGTGTTGTCGCCAACAGGCTTAACCATTGTAGGTATGAAATTGCTCGAATTGTCTTTTACTCCTAAGGGCGAATTCGACCATAAGGTTGCCTCTCGCCGCCCCTTTTTTGTATTGAGTTTTATGACACGAAAGTACTGTGGTTTTAGTTGACCAGTTGTATCTAGTATTTCGATATAAACGTTATCAATATCGGGCAGCATAGTATTGGAGTTTTCACCATACAAAACTATTTTCACTTTGTGTACCAAGAGTCCCGTCAACTTTGTACCAGCGTGTTCGTTTTCCGGAATTTCTGTTTTTATTCCGTTTTTGTCATGATAGAAAACCTTAAACAGATGCTCTGGCTCGGAGAGATTCTGGCCCCAGCACATATTAATACTGAGCAAAACGAGAATAATAAATGCAGTCCTTTTCATTTTCTATTTAATTGAAAGTCTTAGTCAAGGTCGATGTGGTGGACGTTGACGGTTTCGTGGAGGAAGATCTGGGCGCTCTCTTTGAATTTCTCTTCGCTCTCGGTGGTGAAGTATTGGCACGAGCCGCCCTGCGTGAGTGTCTGCTCAATCTGCGGATGGCGCACGAGGTAGTCGCTCAGGCTGTTGGCCACATATTCGCCTTGCGGCACAATGCGCACGCCCGAGGGCACATGCTTGACGATGCTGCTCATGAGCAGGGGGTAGTGGGTGCAGCCGAGGATGATGGCGTCGATGTCGGGGTCGAGGCGCATGAGCTGGTCGATGCGCTTCTTGACGAAGTAGTCGGCTCCGGGCGAGTCGGCCTCGTTGGCTTCGACGATGGCTGCCCACAGCGGACAGGCTACGCCGGAGAGCTGGATGTCGGGGAACAGCTTTTGGATTTCCAGTTCGTAGCTGCGGCTCTTCACGGTGCCTTCGGTGGCCAGCAGTCCGACGTGTCGCGACGTGGTGATGCTGCCGATGACCTCGGCCGTGGGTCGGATGATGCCGAGCACGCGGCGGCTGGGGTCGATGGCGGGCACGTCGCGCTGCTGAATGGTGCGCAGGGCCTTGGCCGACGCGGTGTTGCAGCCGAGGATGACGAGGCGGCAACCCATGGAGAACAGCTTGAGCACGGCCTGGCGGGTGAACTGATAGACCACCTCGAACGAGCGCGAGCCGTAGGGCGCACGGGCATTATCGCCCAAGTACATGTAGTCGTACTGGGGCAGCAACTGCCGGATGCCATGCAGGATGGTCAGTCCGCCGTAGCCTGAATCGAATATGCCTATTGGAGAGGTGGTCAAGTTTCGCCAAGTTTCGCTTGTTCAGGAGTTAATGGGAGTTAGCCGACTACGTCGGCGGAAGTTAGCAGAAGTTAGCGGACGATAGTTCTCGCGACCGGAAAACGTATTGTCCGTTAACTCCACAGGTCGAAGACCTGTTAACTCCCGATAACTCCTGTTAACTCCTAACATGCGAAAGTTATATTAACTATTAATTGCTAATCATTTCTTTCACCAGCTGGGTGATGTCGTCGCCCTGCTCTGGATTGACGAAGGGCAAGGCATCGCCGTCGGTGTTGAGGATGAAGGCATAGCCTTTCTCCTGTCCGATGCGGGCGAGAATTTCTTTCAGCTTGTCTTTCAACGGCTGTCGGGCATCTTGCTCGGCTTGTCGGAGCAGGCGGCGGGCTTCGTTCTTGAAGGCGATGTTCTTGTCCATCATGTCCATCAATTCGACCTGCCGCTTCTGGTAGATGGAGGGTGCAAAGTCGTGCTGGCCTTCAAGAAACTCCTCGTATTTCTTGTTGAACTCGTCTTCGGCACGTTTCATCTCGGCGTCATACTTGGCACGCAGGTCGGCCATGTCGGCCTGCACCTGGGCATACTCGGGCATGACTTTGATGACTTCCTGAAAGTTCAGATAGCCGAACTTCACTTGCTGTGCCGAGGCGGTGGTGAGCGATAAGTGACAGGTGAGAAGTATCGCTAACACCCTGTATAGTACACAATTCATAGTTCACAGTTTATAGTTCAAAATTCACAGTTCACAGTTCATAGTTCATAGTGCATAGTTCATAGTTCATAGTTCATAATTGTTTCCAATGCGCCAGCCCTACTATGGACTATGGACTATGAACTATGCACTGTTCACTATTTCAGCTTGGCCTTCACGTCGTCGGTGACGTCTTTCGAGCTGGTGCCGATATAGATGGGCGCGGTATTCTCGAAGATATAGGTGTAGTTGCCTTCTTTGCCGACGGTCTCGATGGCCTTGCGGACCTTCTCAATCACGGGCTGCATCTTCTCCTGCTGTTCTTTCTGGAGAGCCTGCTGGTTGTCCTGATAGGTCTGCGAAATCTTCTGGTAGAGTGTCTGCAGCTCGGCTTCTACTTCCTGCTGCTTGGTGGCATTCATTGTTGATTTCTTCTCATCGTATTCCTGGCTCTTGCGCTGCAGTTCCTTCTGCATTTCCTGCAATTCGTTCTCAAACTGCTTAGCCTTGGCCTCAAGCTCGCCGTTGATTTTGCTGATTTCGGGCAGCGACTGCATGATGGCCTGTGTGTCTACATGTCCGAACTTCTGTGCGAACATGGCGGTTGGTGCGAAGAGCATCAACATCAAAACTAATTTTTTCATTTTTTTCTACTGTATTAAGTTTTAAATTTTAATTGATTATCTGAAGCAATTACTCATTATTCATTAGTTAGAGTATCCCAGTTTCTGAAGCACCTCGTTGGAGATGTCGACCTTCGGCGAGCCGTAGATGATGCCGGCGTCGCTGGCGCGGTCGAGCACGAGCGAGTAGCCGCGCAGCTCGGAGATTTCCTTCACGGCCGTGTAGATTTCTTCCTGGATGGGTGTCATCAGACTCTCGCGCTTCTTGAAGAGCTCGCCCTCGGGACCGAAGTACTTGCGCTTGAGGTCGCTGGCTTCCTTCTCCTTCTTGGTGATTTGCTCCTGACGGGCTTTCTTCTGCTCCTGAGAGAGGAAGACAGCCTCGTTCTGGTAGTTCTTGTACATGGTGGTTGCCTCGGTGGCCAGGGCCTCAACCTCAGCCTGCCACTTCTTCGACACCTGGTTCAACTGTTCGTTGGCCCGCTCGTAGGCGGGGATGTTCTTCAGAATGTACTCCATGTCGAGGAGCGCGAATTTCTGAGCCGATGCCATGGTTGCCATCAGGGCAAACAGGCACATCAATGTTATTTTTTTCATATTCTCTTACGTTTATAAATTTTCTTATATGATGCTTTTACCTTTAAAAGGTTTAATTTGGTTTCTTTTCCGTGTTCATCCGTTGCTGATATTAGAACTCCTGTCCGAGGATGAAGTGGAACTGCGAGCCGCCCTTTTGTCCGAACACCTTGTCGAAACCGTAGGCCCAGTCGATACCCATCAGTCCGACCATCGGCAGGAAGATGCGGATGCCTGCGCCGGCCGAGCGTTTCATGTCGAAGGGATTGAACTTCTTGGTCTCGTTCCAGGCATTACCAGCCTCGAGGAATCCGAGTCCGTAGATGGTGGTATTGCCGAGGATGAAGGGATAGCGCAGCTCGAGCGTGAAGCGGTCGTAGGCATAGCCGATGTAGCGGTTCGGGGTGAGGGCGCCGTTGTCGTAGCCGCGCAGTCCGATGGTCTCGTCGGCATAGGTGCTGTAGCCTCCGCTCATGCCGTCGCCACCGACGTAGAAGGTTTCAAAGGGCGACTTCTTGTATTTGTTGTAGGAACCGAGGATACCCAACTCGACACGTGTCATGAGCACAAAGCACTTCTGTCCCGGGGTGAGCGCCGTGAAGGTGCGGGCCTTGAACTTCCACTTGTGGTATTCCACCCAGCGGTATTTCTCTTGCATCTCGCGGTCGTAGGTGGCCGACTGGTAGTTGTTGGCCAGATTCTTATAGTCTTTCTTGTCCCATGCCGACCATGGCGGGGTGAGCGTGACCGAAGCCATGAACTCGGAACCGCGACGGGGGAACAGCGGGCTGTCGACCGACGAGCGGCTGAGCTGTATCGACAGGTTGAGGTTGTTCGAGTTTCCGTTCGACATGAGGAAGTACGACCAGTTTTTCAGCGAGTAGCGCGTGAACGACAGCTGTGCCGACAGGTTGAAATAGTCGTCGGGCCAGCGCAGACGCTTTCCCCAGCCGATGTTGATGCCCATAATCTTCACATACTTGTCGGGATCGTAGTAGTTCTCGTAGTTGTTGTAGTAGTTGTTGCCATAGCCGTAGCCATAGAGGTAGTTGTAGTAGTTGTTCATGTAGCCCGAGTTGTAGTAGCGGCTCGACACGTCGGTCTGCTTCGAGAAGTAGCCGCCGATGGTGAACTGCACAGGGCGCTTTCCGCCAAACCAGTTGGTGGAGTATGAGGCATTGTACGACTGGTAGTAGGTACCGTTGGTCTGTGCACCGAGCGAGAGTGTCTCGCCGTCGCCCATCGGCAGAATGCCGCGGTGCAGTTTGTTCTTGCCGAGCAGGTTGCGCATAGAGAAGTTGTTGAGCTTGATGCCCACACGGCCGATGACACCGGTCTGTCCCCATCCGAGCGAGAACTCCAGCTGGTCGTTCGACTTCTGTTCCAGGTTCCAGTTGATGTCCACCGTTCCGTTCTCGGGGTCGGGCACGGGCTGCGGGTCAATCTTCTCCTGGTCGAAGTGTCCGGACTGAGCAATCTCACGGGCTGAACGCATGATGGCTTCCTTGGAGAAGAGGTCGCCGGGCTTGGTGTGGAGCTCGCGGCGGATGACATTCTCGTAGAGACGGTCGTTGCCGTTGATGCGCACACGGTTGATGCGGGCCTGCTGGTTCTCGGTGATACGCATCTCGAGGTCGATGCTGTCGCCCACGATGTTTACCTCGGCAGGGTCGAGCTGGTAGAACATATAACCGTTGTTCCAGTAGAGGTTGCCCACGGCGTCGTCGTCCTTCGTCAGTCGCTTGTCCATGAGCTTCTGGTTGTAGACGTCGCCTCGTTTCATGCCGAGCACCCTGGACAGGTCGTCGGTGGAGTAGACGGTGTTGCCCACCCAGGTGATGTCGCGGATGTAGTATTTCTTACCTTCGTCCACCTTCACATAGACATTGACGTGCTTGGGGTCGACGTTCCACACGCTGTCCTCAAGAATCACAGCGTCGCGATAGCCGTATTCGTTGTATTTCTCGATGAGTTTCTTTTTGTCTTCCTTCCAGCGCTCGGGGGTGAACTTCTTGGCTTTGAAGAGCGAGCCGATCTTTCCGGCCTCGTGGGTCTTGGCAAAGGCTCCTTTCTTGAAGAGTCCGCCCTTGATCTTCGAGTCGGCAAGAGCTTCGTTGCCCACGATGTGGATGGTGCGCACCTTCATCTTCTCTTTCTTGTCGATGATGACGTCGAGAATGACTTGGTTCTTTGCCGTGACGTCGTCGCGCTGGTTGATTTGTATGTCGGCGTTCTTGAAACCCTTGTCGTCGAAATATTTTTTGGCAAGAATCTTGGCGCGGTCGATCATGTTGGGCGTAATCTGTCCGCCCTTGAGGATGCCGAGCTTGGCCTCCATGTCTTCGCGTTCCGACTTTTTCAGACCGATGTAGTTGATGGTCGACACGCGTGGCCGGCGCTCAAGGTGGATATGCGGATAGACCTTGTCGCCCACGATAGAGTCGATCCAGATGGACACCTCGGAGAAGAGCTGATACTTCCAGTATTTTTTGACGGCTTCCGTGATTTCAGAGCCCGGTATCTCGATGCGTTGCCCCACCGAGAGGCCAGAGATGGAGGCCAGCACAAAGTCTTCGTAGCCTTCCATGCTGGTGACATTGATGCCGCCAATGGTGTAGACCGCCGGCGATCCTGCATAAGAAACTTCGGGAAGTTCTATTTTGTCCTGTGCCACAGCCCCGATGCCGTTCAGCATGAAGATGATGGCTATGAGCACTCTGTTCATCCTATACATTATTTATATATGTTACTTTCGTTATTGTTTCTTTTGTTGCTCTTCTTCGGCCTGCTGCTCGGTCTTGCCAAACCGGCGTTGGCGATTCTGATAGTCCTTGATGGCCTTTTGCAGGTCGGCTTCGGCGAAGTCGGGCCAATAGGTATCGCAGAAATACAGTTCGCTGTAGGCAATCTGCCAAAGCAGGTAGTTGGATATGCGCACCTCGCCGCCTGTGCGGATAAGCAGGTCGGGGTCGGGCATGAAGTTGGTCTGCAGGTGGCGCGAGATGAAATCTTCGTCGATGTCTTCTGCACGCAGGCCTCCCGTGCGCAGGTTCTCCAGTATCTTCGCGGGATTCTCCTGCATGTCGTGCACCTCGCTGACGATGTTGCGCACGGCCTCGGTAATCTCCCAACGGCTGCTGTAGCTCAATGCCACCACCATGGTCATCGCGTCGTTCTTCTCGGTGTGATCTTCGGTCTCGCGCAACTTCTGCTGCACTTCGTTGGGCAACCGGCGGGTGTCGCCGATGACACGGAAACGCACGTTGTTCTTCATGAAGATTTCGTCTTCGAGAGAAGAGAGCACGAGCCCCATCAGTGCCGACACCTCGTCGGCCGGACGATTCCAGTTTTCGGTGGAGAAGGTATAGAGCGTGAGATATTTCACGCCGAGCCGTACACACTCAGAGGTGATGCGGCGCACGGTGTCCACGCCTGCCTGATGGCCGTAGCTGCGGGGTTTGCCCTGCTCGGCAGCCCATCGTCCATTGCCGTCCATGATGATGGCAATGTGCTGGGGTATGCGGGTCATATCGAGTTCACTGTTCATTGTTCACTGTTTGTTGTAGAATTCTCACGCCGAGGTGTTCGTTGCGTTTATCGTCTGTTACTCGTTGTCGTTATGACAGGTGCGGCACTTGGGCATGAACGAGTAGGTGAGCGTCACTTGCAGGGCCGAGTAGCAGTCGGTGTTCTTGAAGAGTCCTGTGCTCTGGACGTGGTAGGGGTCTTTCACTCCGTCGAGCTCGTCGTTGAGCGAGAAGTGCACGGCCCACTCCACACCGAGGTTCAGCCTGTCGGCCAGTTTATATTTCACGCCAAGCCCCAAGGGCAGGTTGGCGGTGAAGATGTTTTTCTCGCCGCCCGAAGCGTAGGTGGCACCCAGTCCGCCGAAGATGAACGGTGTGAGTCGCTTTGCTCCGCGATACTCGCGGCCGGTACCGTAGGGCCAGAAGTTGTATTCAAACATCATGCTCAGGTCGATGAGCGTGCGGTCGAACTCATAGGGATTATCTACGTAATCGGGGTAGTAGGTCTCCACACCTTTCGACGATCCTTTCAGCTTTCCGTAGGCAAGGTTGATGCGCGAACCCATATAGGGATTGAAGAGCCATCGTGCCACGACACTTCCCATGGGTTGCATCTCGCCCGTAAGACTTCCGTTGAAGTCGCCCAAATAGTTCACCATGCCAACTCCGGCACCTATCTCGGCACGATATTCCACGTTGCCTTGGGCCGAAGCTGTGAGGAACGTCAAGTGGCAGACGATGAGTGCAACTGCCATTCTCAACACGATGTTATTCTTTTGCTTCATATATTCATTCAAGAAGTTAAGAAGTTGGTACCACGAATTACGCAAAATCTGCATAAGCATCCGTTTAAGCATCTGCGACCGTTGGTTCAACCTTTAAACTTTTTAATCTTTATATTCTTTCCAAGTGTATTTGTTGTAGCGACCGCACCACACTTTTCCCGTTGTTCCGTCGATGAGCCAGATGAGATTGTCGGCATCGACCGTCATGGCAAAGCTCTGTGCCGGGTTGAATCCGTCGGGCAGCGGGAGCAGTGCATCGCCGTGCCACGACAGGGCATTGTCTTCGCTGAAGTAGAGCGGCGACAGCTGTCCGGCACTGGTGCGACCTACGGCCACAATGGCATTGCCCAGACGAGCCACTTGCAACTGGGTCAAATAGGGCAGGGGCTTCGTGCCCATCTCGCTGAGGTCGTAGTAGAACCACGGCTGTGCGACGGCGTTTTCGGATGTCTCCTCCACTTTCGCCCAGATGTGTGCATAGGCATCATCGGGATAGCTGGCCTTGTCGCGGTTGCCGATGAGCACCAGCTTGCTGGCTTGCTGGTTTGTCTTCGAGGCGAACGTCAAGAGCGACGTGCTCTGTGTGGGCAGCAGCGTGGCATCGCTGTCGAGCGATTCGTTTTCCCATGTTGCACCTTCGTCGGTCGAAGCCACCATTTGTCCGTCGGCGGCAAGGGCATAGAGCTTGCCTTGTGTGGCGCCGAGCAACTGGCTGACGGTGGTGCTGTTCTTGGTCTCCCAGGTCAGTCCGTCGGTGGAGCAGAAGAGTTGTCCGTTGTCGAGGGTCCATGCCTGCTGTCCGTTGCTCACGAGGTTGTCGCCGGCCTTGCTGTTGAAGGTGGTGGCGGTGGTCGACCAGTTGTTGGTCTCGGTGTCGTAGATGGCGGGGCTGACGCTGCCTTCGGTCAGCAGATTGGTTTCAATCACAATCAGCCTCTTGCCTATAGCCACGGCATGCAGGCCGTTGGCGGTAGTGGTGAAGCCGGTTGTCGTGAGTGAGGTCCACTTATAGTCGTCGGCCAGTTCTTGATGAACGTTCACGCGCACCTCGTAGGACCGGTAGCTGGTCATGTCGTTGCTATAGACGTAGAGCAGTCGGGGTCTGGAGAAGTCGAGCGAGTCGCCTGCGGAGAAATAGCGCAGCGAGTCGCTGGTGAGGCTCTTCAAAGCCACGACGCCGCCGTTGCGTGCAGCCACGGTCACCAACATGTGGCGTGCATCGGTGCCGTAGGGCAGCGAGTCGGGGTTGTAGATGGTGTTGTTCAGCTGGTCGATATAGAACTTGTAGGTGTTGCCTTCAAAAGTTTTCTTATAGACGCTGTCGGTGCCCTGCGACGATGTGGTGTGCAGATACTGGTTGGTCTTGCCCAGTGTGAAGCCCGTGACGGCAGCGTCGCTGTAGGTGGTGTAGCTGTTATTGTCGGAGTCGCTCAGGCACGACGTGGTCAGCAGCAGTGCCGTGAACATGACGGCGATATGTGAAAACAGTTTTCTCATTTTTTCTAATTTTGTTCGGTGTCAGACAGTGTGCCGTTTTGCGATTTGGGCCTTCGGCATTTTGTCGTCACAATGTTTTTAGCTGCAAATTTAATCCATTTTCCGCGAAAAACTTAATTTTTCGCATTATAATTAGGTAAAATAATGATTATGTGGGCAATTTTTAATGTTTGTTTACATAAGATAAGCTGCATATCAGCCATTTTAATAAAGAAACTCCCATCCCCTTGCGAGGACGGGAGGAGGATTGCAGGGTGACGGTTGTTACAGTTTCACCGTTATGGTTTGCAGGTCGGCATTGTCGCTGCTGTTGCCCACCATGAGCTCATATTGTCCGGGCACGACGCGCATGGTGTTCGATTCGCTGTCCCATGTCTCGAAGCGCTCTCGGGGCATGGCGATGCTGACGGTTTGCTGCTGACCGGCTTTCAGACTCATACGCTGGAAGGCCCGGAGCGACTTCTGCGGCCCGCCGACATCGGCTGTGCGACGCAGGTAGACTTGTATAATCTCGTCGCCGTCGCGCGAACCGGTATTCTTCACGTTGACCACCACTTGACCGCGCTTATAGACGGGCTTCGACATGGTGAACGTGGTGTAGCTCAGACCGAATCCGAAGGGGAAGAGCGGCGAGCCCTCGAAGTAGCGGTAGGTGCGTCCGCGCATGCTGTAGTCCTCGTAGTCGGGCAGCTGCTCGGTGTTGCGATAGAAGGTGACGGGCAGTTTCCCCGAGGGGTTGTAGTCGCCGAACAGCACGTCGGCCAGGGCTTGCGGCCCGCTTTCGCCGCCATACCATGCCTGAACGATGGCGTCGGCGTTTACCGTTTCGGGCTCCATGGCCACGGCACTGCCCGAGCAGTTGACAAACACGACGGGCTTGCCTGCGCGGTGGAGGGCTGCAACGATGTCGCGCTGAGCCTGCGGCAGTTCGATTGACGTGCGGTCGCCGCCCTTGAATCCTTTTTCGTTGACGCGCATCTCCTCGCCTTCCAGTCGTGGCGACAGACCTCCGATGAAGATCACGACGTCGGCATTGCCGACGGCATCGACGATAATCGAGAGGTCGGCCATGCTGCGGGTGTGGGTGCAGGCCTGCATCCAACAAGTATTGGGGGCCTTCTGGCGTATGCCGTCGAGCAGCGACCGTCGCTCCGACGGGAACCCATTGTAGTTGCCCCACAGCATTTCGACGTCGTCGGCATTGGGTCCGATGACGGCGATGCGCTGGTTGCGGTCGAGCGGCAGTGTGTTGTTCCGGTTCTGCAGCAGCACGATGCCCTGCCGCGCCATCTGCAGTGCCAGCTGTTTGTGTTCGGCCGAGGCCACGGTGGCTGCGGTCAGGTTGCGCCAGGGCACGAGTTCGTCGCTGTCGAAGTCGCCGAGTTCGAACCGTGCACGCAGCAGTCGGCGCAGGCTCACGTCGATGTCGGCCTCCGAGATTTTACCCTGTCTGACTGCTTCGGGCAGCGAGGCATAGTCGCCGCCGCACTCCACGTCGGTGCCCGAGTGCACGGCTTGGGCGACGGCCGTCTCGCGTGAGTCGCTGTAGCCGTGGTAGCCGGGTTTCCAGAAGTCGGAGACGGCGCCGCAGTCGCTCGTGACGATGCCTTTGAATCCCCATTCCTGTCGTAGAATCTGTTGTAGGAGTTGGCTGTTGCCGCAGCAGGGCTTGCCGTCGTAGCGTTGGTAGGCACACATGATTTCCTTCACGCCTGCCTCGGTGACGAGTGCCTTGAAGGCGGGCAGATAGGTCTCCCACAGGTCGCGCGGGTCGAGGTCCTCCACGTTGAACGAGTGGCGGTTCCACTCAGGACCGCTATGCACGGCAAAGTGCTTGGCACAGGCATAGAGCTTGTAGTAGGGCGTATCGGCCTTGCCCTTCACGGGACTGCCCGGCACGGTGCCTTGCAGTCCGTGGACCACGGCGCAGCCCATCTGTGCGGTGAGGAACGGGTCTTCGCCATAGGTCTCTTGTCCGCGTCCCCATCGCGGGTCGCGGAAGATGTTGATGTTGGGCGTCCAGAACGACAGACCTTCGTATATGCGGCAGCGGTTGTTGCGTCGGGCTTCGTTGTTCTTGGCCCTGGCCTCGTCGCTGACGGCATCGAAGACCTGATAGAGCAGTTGCGGGTTGAACGATGCGGCCATGCCCAGCGTGATGGGGAAGACGGTTGCCACGCCGTTGCGCGCCACGCCGTGCAAGGCTTCGCTCCACCAGTTGAACTGCGGAATGCCGAGTCGCTCGATGGCCGGCGAGGCGTTCATCATGAGGCTGGCCTTCTCTTCGATGGAGAGACGGCCGAGCAGGTCGTCGGCTCTTTGGTCGAACGAGAGGGTCGGGTCTTGGAACGGATAGTTCTGTTGGGCATCGGCGTGCTGCACAAAGGCAAGACACACCAGCAGGCTGACGAGTGTAATTTTCAGATTTTTCATGTTTGCTTTGGTTTTCGGTTCGTTTTGTCTGCAAATATAGAAAAAATAAGCGAAACGGCCAAACGAAACAGCCTCTGGAAATCAAAAGACAAGCTTTCGGAAAGTTATATGGCCCATATAGCTCGGTTATATGCCCCATATAGGTCAGTTATATGGCCCATATAACTTTCCGGAAGAGCCTCGTTTGTTGTGTGGCGACGATGACAACGAAAAACGCCAGAGACCTGTTCGGGTCTCCGGCGTTGTGATAATCTCCTGTGAAAAGAGTTTTTAGAGCTGCGGGCCAGCTGCCACGAGAGCCTTGCCGGCCTCGTTGCCTTCATACTTCTTGAAGTTCTTGATGAAGCGTGCAGCCAGGTCTTCGGCCTTCTTGTTCCACTCAGCAGCGTCAGCGTAGGTGTCGCGCGGGTCGAGGATATTGGTGTCAACACCTTCAAGCTCTGTGGGAACCTCGAAGTCGAAGTAAGGAATCTTCTTGGTGGGAGCCTTCAGGATGGCACCGCCCAGGATGGCGTCGATGATGCCGCGGGTGTCGCGGATAGAGATGCGCTTGCCAGTGCCGTTCCAACCGGTGTTCACCAGGTAAGCCTTGGCACCGCTCTTCTCCATCTTCTTCACCAGTTCCTCAGCATACTTTGTGGGATGCAACTCGAGGAATGCCTGGCCGAAGCAAGCCGAGAAGGTAGGTGTGGGCTCGGTGATGCCGCGCTCTGTACCGGCGAGCTTGGCGGTGAAACCAGAGAGGAAGTAGTACTTCGTCTGCTCGGGTGTCAGGATGCTGACGGGAGGCAGCACGCCGAAGGCGTCGGCTGAGAGGAAGATGACGTTCTCTGCGTCGGGACCGGCGCTCTTGCCGTTGACCTTCTTCACAATCTTCTCGATGTGCTCGATAGGATAGCTGACGCGGGTGTTCTCGGTCACGCTCTTGTCGGCGAAGTCGATCTTGCCGTCTTCAGCTACGGTAACGTTCTCGAGCAGTGCGTCGCGGCGGATGGCGTTGTAGATGTCGGGCTCGCTCTCCTTGTCGAGGTTGATGACCTTGGCATAGCAGCCACCTTCGAAGTTGAACACGCCGTTGTCGTCCCATCCGTGCTCGTCGTCGCCGATGAGCAGACGCTTCGGGTCGGTAGACAGCGTGGTCTTACCGGTACCGGAGAGACCGAAGAAGATGGCGGTATTCTTACCTTCCATGTCGGTGTTGGCCGAGCAGTGCATTGAGGCAATGCCCTGAAGCGGCAGGAAGTAGTTCATCATCGAGAACATACCCTTCTTCATCTCACCGCCATACCATGTGTTGATGATGACCTGCTCGCGGCTTGTGGTGTTGAAAGCCACGCAAGTCTCTGAGTTCAGACCCAGCTCCTTGTAGTTCTCAACCTTGGCCTTCGATGCGTTGTAGATGACGAAGTTGGGCTCGAAGTTTGCGAGCTCTTCCTCGGTCGGCTGGATAAACATGTTCTTTACGAAGTGAGCCTGCCAAGCCACTTCAACGATGAAGCGGACGGCCAGACGAGTACCTTCGTTAGCACCGCAGAAAGCGTCCATCACGTAGAGTTCCTTGTTGCAGAGCTCTTTGATGGCGATATCCTTCACCTTTCCCCAAACCTCTTCGGTCATGGGATGGTTGTCGTTCTTGTACTCTTCAGTGGTCCACCAGACTTTGTCGTGGCTCTGGGCATCGTCAACGATGTATTTGTCCTTAGGCGAACGGCCGGTGTAGATACCGGTCATCACGTTAACGGCGTTGAGCTCGGTGTTCTGGCCCTTGTCGAAACCAGTCAAGCCAGCCTTGGTCTCCTCCTCATAGAGGTACTCATACGATGGATTGTGAGCAATCACGGTAGAACCGGTGATGCCATACTGTGCTAAATCTAACTTTGCCATTTTTACTTTTTTTATAATTTAAAATATTAATGATGCTGTTTTAAAATCGAGTGCAAAGGTACAAAATAATTGATAATTGACCATCCATAATTGGTAATTATTTTCCGCAGATTAAGTGTTTTTAAGGTTAAAGAAGGTAAAAAACAATCTGGTTAACAATGTTTTGTCATTTAGAGTTTGCAAAACACGGGCAAAAGAATTAATTTTGCAGCCAATAACCATAAACCATAACTAACAACCATAATATGAAAGTAATCAATCTGAGTGAACAAAATTCGGTCGTCAATCAGTACATGGCCGAGTTGCGCGACAAGAAGTATCAGCAGAACCGTCTGCTCTTCCGCAACAACATCATGCGCATCGGCGAGATGATGGCCTATGAGATTTCGAAGACGCTCATCTACAAGCCGAAGACGGTGACCACGCCTCTCGGCACCATCGACATTCCCCTTTCGAAGGACGACCTGCTCATCGCTACCGTGCTACGGGCCGGACTGCCTCTCCACGAGGGTTTCCTCCGCGTGTTCGACCGGGCGCAGAACGCTTTTGTCTCGGCCTATCGCATGTACACCAACCGCGAGCATACCGAGGTGGGTATCCACACCGAGTACATGGCGTCGCCCAGTGCAAAGGGGAAGACGCTGCTCATCGTCGACCCCATGCTGGCCACCGGCGGATCGATGGCTGCGGCTTACGAGGCTCTGCTCAAGACGGGCAAGCCGTCGCGCGTGCATATAGCCTGTGTCATCGGCACGCCCGAAGGTGTGGAGGTGCTGCGGCAGACCGTTTCTGACGACACCACGCTTTGGTGTGCTGCCATCGACCCGGGCATGAACGAGCACAAATATATCGTTCCCGGCTTCGGCGATGCCGGCGACCTCTGCTACGGCGAGAAGCTGTAAAAAGCAGGTCCTTCCAACAGCCCCACACAGCAGACCCACCCCCTGCCCCTCCCTAAAAAGGAGGGGAGCATATAGTTTTTCTAATCGTATTTCCGAAAAGAGAACTAACTGCTCCCCTCCTTTTTAGGGAGGGGCAGGGGGTGGGTCTTCTTCTTTTACATCTCGCCGCCGCTGTATTGCTGTTGCGAGTCGAAGTCGTCGCCTTGCTGGTCGTCGCGTTGCGGGCGTTTCTTCGAGTTCATGTTTCCGAAGTTCCAGGTCAGGGTGACGTTAAGGTTGCGTCCGCCGCGCTTGTTGAGCTGGTGGCGGCTGAAGGTGTCGCTGCTGGTGAAGTTCTCCCACTTACGCGAGTTGAGCAGGTCGCGGCAGTTGAGCGAGAGGGTGAACAGCTTGTTGAAGAAGTTTTTGCGCACGCCGAGGTCGACGGAGTAGTTGGCCTTGCGGTAGCCCTGTGTGATGACCTGCCGGGCGTTGTAGCGTCCGCTGGTCTGCAGGCTGATGTCGTAGGGCAGGATGACCGAGGCGGTCATGCGTGCGTTCCATGTGAAGTTGTGGTTGGCTTCGCCGGTGACGGTCTGTCCGTCGATGTCGTAGCTGAAACCGTTGAGCTTGTAGTAGTAGGCGTTGGCGTTGGTGGTGAGGTCGAGGCGCCGGCCTATTTTGTTCTTCACGGTTATCTCCACGCCCGAGCTGAGGCTGCGTGCCACGTTTTTGTTGGTGGAGTACATGAGTCCGTCGGCGGGGTTCTGCCAGTTGATGCGCTGCATGACGTCGGTGGTGGGACGGTAGTAGGCTGAGAGCAGCACGGAGTGCATGTCCCATGTGCGCAGGTAGTTGAGCGAGAACGAGTGGCTGAACTCGGGTGTGAGCTCGGGGTTGCCGAACGACACCATGGTGGCGTCGCGTGTGTCGCGGAACGAGTTGAGCTGTCCGCCCCATGGCCGGCGCAGTCGTCGGGTGTAGTTCAGCTGCAGCTGGTCGTTCTTTGTGAGCTGATACGACATGAAGAGCGATGGGAACAGCTCGAAATAGTCTTTCTTGAATGGTTTTTCGCGGAGCGACGCGTCGTGCTCCTGTTCCCATGTATAGCTCTTGGTGTTCACCTTCCAGTATTCGCCTCGCAGTCCGCCCATGATGCTGAATTGTCCGAGTTTGTACGACAGGGTGGTGTAGATGGCGTGGAGGTCCATGTCGTAGATGAACCGGTTGTAGAACAGCCGGTCTTCCTGAGCGTCGCGTCCGTCCCAGTTATGGTTGTCGACCCACGACTCCTGCGGTGTGTTCTCGTGCGAGAAGTTGGCTTGGTATCCGGCTTCAATCTTGAATTGCTCGGTTACCTGGTTCTCATATTCGAGTTTGGCCTCCCAGCGGCGGTTGTTCATGAACATGGGCCGGTACTGGTAGCTGTATTCGGTCTCGGCCACGGGGTTGTAGTATTCGGTGGAGTCTTGATAGAAATTGTCGTTGTCCATCTTCCACTTGTTGGCGTCGAGGGTGAGGTCGATGAAATGTTTTTCGGAGAACGAGTGGCGGTAGGTCAGCTCGCCGTAGAGCATCTGCATGCGGTCGGATGAGCGGCTTGAGCGGAACAGCATATAGTTGTCGTGTGCTGCGCCGAGCGTGCCGTAGTGATAGGGTGTGAGCGAGGTGTTGCTTCCGCCTCCGAACATGCCCATGGCCGAGATGCCCAGGTCGTCCTTGTCGGTGGCGTGCCAGGTGAGTCCGGCGCGGCTGAAGAGGTTGTTGCCCTGGTTCTTGGTGCGGCCCTTGTAGTTCTGGTAGGTGTTTGTGCCGTAGTATTCCTGCTGGCTCTCCGAGCGGCCTTTGTTGGCGCGGTGGCGGTAGCCGATGTTGAAGTAGGCGTCGAGCTTCGACGACGAGTAGTTGATGTTGAAGCTGGTGTTGGCACCGCCTCGTGTGGAAAAGCCTGCCTGCAGCGAGCCGTAGTAGCCGGCCTTACGGTCTTTCTTGAGCACGATGTTGATGATGCCTGCCGAGCCTTCGGCCGAGAACTTGGCCGAGGGGTTGTCGATGACCTCGATGCGCTCGATGCTCTCGGCGGGCAGCTGTTGCAGTATCTGTGCGCGGTTGTCGGAGGTCAGTCCGCTTGACTTGCCGTTGATCCATATCTCGACGCTGCTGTTGCCGCGCAGCGACACGTTGCCGTCGTTGTCGACCTCGATAGACGGGATGTTCTCAAGCACGTCGGTGGCAGCCTGTCCGGCGTTGGAGATGAGCGACGACACGTCGAACGACTTGCGGTCGACCTCGAGCTTCATGGTCGAGCGCTGTCCGACGACCTCGACCTCTTTCAGCATCTTCGCGTCTTCGGTCATGTAGACACGGTTGAAATGCTCCTGCTGGTGCGAGGCGCTGATCTCGAAGTCGCGCGTCACGTCTTTGTAACCCACATAGGTCAGCGTGAGCGTGTAGCGGCCGTTCTTCAGACCTTGGATGTTGAAGTCGCCGTCGATATCGGTCATGCCGCCTCCGGAAACCGTCGTAGAGCCTTTCGGAGTGATTTTCACATTGACAAACGAGAGCGGCTCGTCGCTCTGCTTGTCGATTACTTTACCCTTGACAATACCTTGTGCCGATGCTGCCAACGTAGAAAAAAGCAGCATCGCAAAAAACAAAAATCGATTCATACTGCAAAATTAGACGTTTTCGCGCACGTAACGTTTAATAGTTCGAGATTTTTATAGTTAAATAACTTTAATTTTGAAATTTTCTTTTAACATTTCTCCGTTGCCGAAATTGCCGCGGAAAACGATTCGGTTTAAGACTTGTTAACAAAAAATCGGCATTTTACACGTTTTTTTCTCGTCTTTCCTCCTTCGTCATTTCCCAAACATATATGTTTCGGGTTGCAAAAGACCGTCTTTTGCAACCCGAAACACGGTCTTTCGCAAGGTGAAAGCTAAGCTTTCGCAAGCGAAACATATATCTTTCGCGGATGAGGGATGAGAGGTGAGGAATGAAGAACTGGCTAATCGGCTGGTGCCCACGGAGTTAGCCAAATCCAAGAAAATCGCCGTTTTTTTCGCAGAAATCACAATCTTTAACGCAGCGAGGCAGAAAATCGCTCGTTTTCGCCGTTTTTACAACCGTCGGTTTTAAGGTTTATTAAGATTATTTTGCAAAAACACCCTCCGTTGTCGAGGCGAAATGGCAAAAAAACTTTCGGTTTCTCTTGTTTTCTTCTGTTTTTATGCTTACCTTTGCGCTTGGAAAATGCGGCGAAAGGCAGCGTTTGCAGCCTGTTGTCGATGGTAATGCCCTGATAGTTAAATGGATATAACAAGGCTCTCCTAAAGCTTAGTTCCGAGTTCGATTCTCGGTCGGGGTACTCGATAATGCATCGTGAATAATGCGTAATGCATAATTCATAAACAGACAGCAGAGAAAACATCATCGTCATGCTGGGCGCTATCATCGGAGACATTGCCGGCTCACGCTACGAGTTCACGCGTGCACCGAAAGACGCAGACTTCGAACTGTTTGCGCCCAAACCGTTGTGCGACTTCACCGACGACACCATCTGCACCGTGGCCATTGCCGACGCAGCCCTCAACGGCCGCGAGTATCGCGATGCGCTGCTCGACTGGTGCCGTCGCTATCCCGACCCCATGGGCGGATACGGCAACATGTTCCATCACTGGCTCAACGAGCGCAACCCGCTGCCGCAGTCGTCGTTCGGCAACGGTGCCGCCATGCGCGTCAGCAGCGTGGGCTGGCTCTTCGACGACTACAGCGAGGTGCAGCGCCAGGCCAAGCTCTGCACCGAGGTGAGCCACTGCCATGCCGAGGGCATACGCGGCGCACAGTGTGTCGCCACCGTCATCTACTGGCTGCGCACCTGCCGACTCACGAAAAACGAAATCGAGAATGCCGTGCGCCGCACCTTCGGCTACACCATTCCCCCCATGCGCGACATCGTGAAGATAGGCAGCGAAGGACACTTCGACGCCACCTGTCAGGAGACCGTGCCCTATGCCCTGCGCTGCTTCCTCGACAGCGAGAGTTTCGAGGAGACCATCCGCAACGCCATACTTGCCGACGGCGACACCGACACCAAGGCCGCCATCGCAGGCTCCATCGCCGAGGCCTACTACCAGATACCCGACGACATGGCAGCCCAGGCACTCGGCTATCTGACCGACGACCTGCTTCGCGTCGTCGAACAATTCTATAATCAGATACACGATAACATTAATACATAAAAAATCATGACAAAACTCACAACCACCGACCGGAAAATACTCGCCGCACTCTCGCAGAATGCACGCGTAGCGATGAAAGACGTGGCCTCAGAGTGCGGACTCTCGCGTGCAGCCGTACACCAGCGCATGCAGCGTCTCATCGACAAAGGCATCATCACCGGCAGCGGCATCACCGTAAACCCCAAGTGGCTGGGCTACTCCACCTGCACCTATGTAGGACTCAATCTCGAGCGCGGCAACATGTACAAAGATGTCGTCGGCCAGCTCAAGCAGATACCCGAAGTGGTGGAATGTCACTTCACCACCGGGCCCTACACCATGCTCATCAAGCTCTATGCCCGCGACAACGAGCAGCTCATGGACCTGCTCAACAACCGCCTGCAAGAGATTCCCGGCGTGGTCTCCACCGAGACACTCATCTCACTCGACCAAAGCATCATGCGCTCCATCCCCGTCCCCGAAGAAGAATAATCCCCCTAGAAAATCCTAGAGAATCTAGAAAATCTAGAAAAACTAGAGAATCTAGAAATTCTAGAAATCTAGCACCCCTAGAAACTCATAGAAAAAAACCTCCAGCAATGACTCCCTTCAATCTCCAATCCCACCTCGACCCCCTCTATGCCCGCTTTCCGCAGGCAGAGAAGAAACCCGTCATCGGCCTTACCGCCAACTTTGCCACACCCGAGGCCACACTGGTCGAGGCCTACTACAACCAGGTCGTTGCTGCAGGAGGCACGCCCGTCATCATTCCGCCACTGGCCGACAAGGAGGTCATCGTCAACACCCTCGAACAACTCGATGGGCTCATCCTCACAGGCGGGGCCGACTTCAACCCCCTCTGGTCCGACGAGCAGCCGCTGCCCGGGCTCCATCGCATCAACGCGCGACGCGACCTGCCCGAGTTGCTCATCACACAACTCGCCTACGACCGCAACATCCCCATCCTCGGCATCTGTCGCGGCATACAGGCGCTCGCCATGACACTCGGCGGAAACATCGTGCAAGACATTGAGAGTCGCACGGTCAAGCACACCCAGGATGCCGACCGCAACCTGCCCACCCACACCGTCAGCACCGTCGATCACTCCATCCTGCGACGCATCTACGGCGAAACCGTCTATGTCAACTCCTTCCACCATCAGGCCGTAGGACAGACCGGACCGCGGTTCCGCGTCACAGCTACCGCACCCGACGGCGTCGTCGAAGCCATCGAGAGCACCGAGCACCGGCCCATCGTTGGCGTGCAGTGGCACCCCGAGTGCCTTGAAGACGAAGGACTGAAAATCTTCCAGTGGCTCACCGACCAGGCCCGCAACTTCCATGCAGCAAAGCAGTTGCACAACCGCCTGCTCACCCTCGACACACACGTCGACACACCCATGTTCTTCCATCAGGGCATACACTTCGACCAGCGCGACGAGCGCATCAAGGTCGACCTGCAGAAGATGACCGAAGGCCGGCAGGATGCCGTCATCATGGCAGCCTACCTGCCACAGCCCAAGATGGGCGAACAGTTCTCGCAGAAGGTGGCCTATCCGGTTAACTCTCAACTCTCAACTCTCAATTTTCAATTTTCAACTCTCAACTCTCAACTCTCCCCCTTCACCTATGCCAACCTCATCTTCGACCAGATTGAGCAAATTGTAAAGACGAACAACCGATACCTGAGCATCGCCCGCACGCCCGCCGACCTCTACGAGGACAAGCGCAAAGGTCGCCGAAGCATCATGCTCGCCATCGAGAACGGGCTCGCTCTGGAGCACGACCTCGCCAACCTGCGACACTTCGCACAGCGTGGCATCGTCTACATGACACTATGCCACAACGGCGACAACGACATCTGCGACTCCGCCCGAGGCTGCAACACCCATCAGGGCATCACGCAGTTCGGCGAGAAGGTCGTCAGCGAGATGAACCGCCTCGGCATCATGGTCGACCTCAGCCATGCCGCTGAAAAATCGTTCTACGATGCCATCGACATCTCCGCCACACCCATCGTGTGCAGCCACTCCAACTGCCGGGCACTGTGCGACCATCCACGCAACCTCACCGACGACCAGCTGCGTGCTCTGGCACGACAAGGTGGTGTGGCACAAATCACGCTCTATCCCGGATTCCTCCGCAAAGACAGCAAGGCCTCCATCCTCGATGCCGTCGCCCATCTCGAACATGCCATCTCCGTCATGGGCATCGACCACGTGGGCATCGGCACCGACTTCGACGGCGACGGTGGTGTCACAGGCTTCAACCACTCGGGCGAGGCCATCAACTTCACCCTCCACCTCCTGCGACGCAAATACTCCGAGCGCGACATCCAGAAAATATGGGGAGGCAACTGGCTCCGCGTCATGACAAACGTACAGAAAAAATAAAAAATGAAGAAAAAACATCTTATCATGCTTTCCATAGCAGCCATAGCAGCAGTAGCCGCAGGCATTTACCTTTTTGGCAGCTCACCCACTCATCCCACACCCGTGCAAGACGACGAAGACAAGGTGGAACCCGTAGGACCGCAGTTCCTGGCCGATTCTGCCTATGCCTATTGCGAGGCGCAGTGCGCTTTCGGGCCGCGTGTCATGAACAGCGAGGCCCATGAGAAATGCGCCGAATGGATTGCCGCGAAGTTCCGACAGTTCGGTTGCGACGTGGAGTTGCAAAAAGCCGACCTCAAAGGCTACGACGGCACCACCCTGCGTGCCACCAACATCATCGCCCGCCACAACCCCAAGGCCACGCGACGCATCCTCATCTGCGCACACTGGGACAGCCGACCCTGGGCCGACAACGACCCCGACACGCTCAACTGGCGCAAGCCCGTCATGGCAGCCAACGACGGAGCATCCGGCGTGGCCGTCATGCTCGAACTGGCACGCCTCGTCTCCGCTCAGCAGGGAGGGCTGAAGGCTGAACTGGGCATCGACTTCGTGTGCTTCGATGCCGAAGACTGGGGCACACCCCAGTGGGCCGACGACCAGACCAACAGTGCAGAGTCGTGGGCCCTCGGCGCGCAACACTGGGCACAAAGCTACGCTAACGCCAATACTAACGATACCTCTCACCTCTCCTACGGCATCCTCCTCGACATGGTGGGTGGCGAAGGAGCCCAATTCTACCACGAGAGCTATAGCAAACAATATGCGCCCGACGTGCTGAAACGTGTGTGGCGTGCCGCACGACAGGTGGGTTACGGCAGTTTCTTCCCACGCAAAGACGGCGGAATGATTACCGACGACCATGTGCCCGTGAACCAGATTGCAGGCATCCCCACCATCGACATCGTGCCCTGCTATCCCGACTGTCCCACCAGCTCCTTCGGACCCACGTGGCACACCGTCGACGACACCATGGACCACATCGACCGCGCCACACTCCAGGCCGTCGGCCAAACACTCGTGCAAGTCATCTGGACAGAAAAATAACGTTGACGCAATCTGAAACGTTAAAAATCAAACGAAAAACGGGCAAAAAGCAATATTTTTGGTTCATCCGACATTTCGAGTGATATATTGACAAGAAAATGAAGAAAACCGCTGAACATTTTGTATATTTGAATAACCACAAACAAATGTACAAG
>CACYRB010000006.1 GCA_902776685.1 uncultured Prevotellaceae bacterium | reverse complement strand
CATACTTGTACATTTGTTTGTGGTTATTCAAATATACAAAATGTTCAGCGGTTTTCTTCATTTTCTTGTCAATATATCACTCGAAATGTCGGATGAACCGAAAAATCGCGTTGCAAAAGTAATCATTTCAACCGCAACGGCCAAACAATTCTGTTGAAAAGTTGGGGTTGGGAGGGGCCGCAATCGTTATCGTTGAAAGTGAAAAGGTGTTAACGCCGACAGTGAAACGTATATCGTTCACCGGCCTAATTGTTAAAACGCAATTTCCGTTTTAACATTTCCTTTAGCCCCCATTTTGCCCCTTCAACTCCCCTTTCACTCCCTCATCCCTCATCTTTCATCCCTCATCTTTTCCCAAACATATATGTTTCACCTTCCAAAAGACGGTCTTTTGCACTGCGAAAGTTTAGCTTTCACCACCCAAAAGACCGTCTTTTGCACCCCGAAACATATACCTTTCAGGGATGAGGGATGAAGGATGAGAGATGAGAGTAAAAATAACGCGTTGATTGACAGTGATTTACAAACCGCCGACCAGAATCGCTTGTTTTGATGTCGGCGGGCCATCTGCCCACCGACACCATTTCGTGCCAATCTCGACGTTAAAATGTCAGACTGAAAACGGCCTGATTTTAACATTTCATAAATCTCTCCTGTTCGTGAAAGCTTCGCTATTTATTTCTATCAACCTCATCGGCAGCACGCAGACCGTCGGCCAGAGCTTTTACAACGAGCGAGGGACCGTTCAGGGCATCGCCACAGATGATGACGTTCTTTGGATATTGCGGATGGACGGGTTTGAGAAATCCCATTGCCAGCAGCACCAGCTCGGCCTTGATGACCTCGGGCTTTCCCTTCGGCTTCATCTTGGGCCGCCCGCCGTTGGCGTCGGGCACCCACTCTATTTCCTGCACCTTTACGCCCGTGACCTTCCCGTCGCTTCCCAGAAACTCCAGCGTGTTGATGTTCCACCGTCGTGTGCAGCCCTCTTCGTGCGAGGACGACTGTTTCAATGTTCGCGGATAGGCCGGCCAGGGATTGGCAGGATCGTCAGGTCCTGCGGGCGGCTGCGGCATAATCTCGATCTGTGTGACACTGAGGCAACCTTGCCGGTGGGCTGTGCCGATGCAGTCGCTGCCGGTGTCGCCGCCGCCGATGACCAGCACGTGTTTCCCCTTGGCCGTTATGCGTTCGTCTTTTGGAATCTCTGCCCCAGCCAGCAAGCGGTTTTGCTGTGCAAGTAGTTCCAACGCGAAATGCACGCCGGATAGGTCGCGCCCCGGAATATTGAGGTCGCGGGCCTGGGGGGTCCCTGTGGCAAGAACGATGGGGGTGGTGGGTATCGCGTCAGGGCTGACGTCATAGGGCGTGTTGAAGTGGAACGTGATGCCCGCCTGCTTCATCAATGCGATACGTCGGTCGATGACGGCCTTGTTCAGTTTGAAATTGGGAATGCCATAGCGCAAGAGTCCGCCGGCCGCCTCGTTCTTCTCAAACACCGTGACGGAGTATCCCAGGCGGTTCAGTCGGTCGGCGGCAGCCAGGCCGGCCGGACCGGCACCCACGACTGTCACGCTGAGACCGTTTCTGACAGGCTGTGCCGCGTGCACGAAGTTCTCTTCAAAGGCGTGTTCGATGATGGCACACTCGTTTTCGCGGTTGGTGGTGGCCTCGTGGCTCATCAGGTTGAGCACGCACGACTTTTCACACAGAGCAGGACAGACGCGCCCAGTAAACTCGGGGAAAGGATTGGTGGCCGTGAGCAGCCGGTAGGCCAGCTCCCAGTCGCCGCTGGCGAGAGCGTCGTTCCATTCCGGCGGGCGGTTTCCTAACGGACAGGCCCAGTGGCAGAACGGCACACCGCAGTCCATGCAGCGCGAGGCTTGCTGGCGTCGGTCGCCGCTGTTCAGGGTTTGCTCCACTTCGCCGAAATCGTGTATTCGGTCGTTCACCGGCCTGTAGCCAGCTTCCTTGCGGTGAATGTTTAGAAATGCTTTTGAGTTTACCATTATTATAATTTATGATTTGACAATTTACGATTTGGCAATTTACAATTTAATAATCGCGTTGTACGTCGGCAATTTTCTGTTGTAGCTTTCTCATTTGCTCTTCGTGCAGCACTCGTTTGTATTCGATGGGTACCACTTGAATGAACTGGTTGACATAGTGATTCCAGTCGTCGAGCATCTGCAGTGCCAGCTTTGAGCCGGTATGGAGATAGTGCTGACGGATGAGCTGGTGTAGTTCTTTCCGATGTTGGGCTTCCTCAACAAGACTTATTTCCACCATGTCCATGTTGCAGTAGTAGTCGAACGTGCGTTCTTTATCCCATACGTAGGCCATGCCTCCGCTCATGCCTGCGGCGAAGTTTCTGCCTGTAGTGCCGAGCACAACCACCCGTCCGCCGGTCATGTATTCGCAGCAGTGGTCTCCGGCTCCCTCGACGACGGCTATGGCTCCCGAGTTGCGCACGGCGAAGCGCTCGCCCACCTTGCCGTTGATGTAGAGTTCGCCGCTTGTAGCTCCGTAAAGGCCAGTATTGCCTACGATGACATTGTCTTCAGCTTTGTAGTTAGCCCGCAGAGGAGGCTGTATGGCGATGACACCGCCCGAGAGGCCTTTTGCTACGTAGTCGTTGGCCTCGCCTTCGAGCTTGAAGCTGATGCCTTTCATGAGAAATGCTCCGAAGCTTTGTCCGGCCGACCCCCTGAAACGAGCCTTGATGGTGTCGGGCGGCAGACCTTCGGCTCCATATTTTCGTGCCACGATACCGCTGAGCAGGGTGCCGCAGGCGCGGTCGGTGTTTTTGATGGTGAAGTCGAGGCTCACCTCTTCCCGGTTTTCTATGGCTGCCTTTGCGCCGCCGACGAGTTGCTGGGAGAGCAGCATGGCCGACTCTCTGTCGGTATTTTCGGCGCACACACCTCCTCCTTCGTATCTGATGTGAGTCTCGCTTTCTTTGTAGAGCAGTCGCGAGAGGTCGAGGTGAGAGGTGCCGTTCCCGTTAACTATCTCGGTGTGGCCGATGATATCGTTAAGCGACCGGAAACCCATGTCGGCCAGCAGTTCTCTGACCTCTTGAGCTACAAACGTGAAATAGTTTACGAGGTGCGAGTAATGTCCTCTGAAATGTGCCCGCAGCGATGCGTCTTGAGTGGCCACTCCCATCGGACAGGTGTTTTGATTGCATTTGCGCATCATGACACATCCGAGCACGATGAGTGCCGACGTGCCAAAGGCAAACTCGTCGGCGCCGAGCAAAGCCATGGCCACGACGTCGCGCCCCGTCTTCAGCTGTCCGTCTACTTGCAGTCGTACCTGACTGCGCAGTCTGTTTCTGACCAGTGTCTGCTGCGTCTCGGCCAGGCCAATCTCGGGCGGGATGCCGGCAAACCGCATGCTCGATGCGGGCGATGCACCCGTTCCGCCTTCGGCTCCGGAGACCACGATAAGGTCGGCCTTCGCCTTTGCCACGCCTGCGGCAATGGTACCGATGCCGCTCTCGGCTACCAGCTTCACGCTGACAGCTGCCTGCGGGTTTACATTCTTCAGGTCGAAGATGAGCTGTGCCAGGTCTTCTATGGAGTAGATGTCGTGGTGCGGAGGCGGCGAGATGAGCGAGATGCCTGCAATGCTGTGGCGTGTGCGGGCAATCACCTCGTCGACCTTGAAGCCGGGCAGCTGTCCGCCCTCGCCGGGCTTGGCTCCCTGGGCCACCTTGATTTGTATCTCTTCGGCATTCACCAGATATTCGGCTGTTACGCCGAATCGGCCCGAAGCTATCTGTTTCGTCTTTGACGAGAGCGAGATGCCGTCGGTCTGGGCATGATAGCGAGCCCGGTCTTCGCCCCCCTCTCCGGTGTTGGAGCGTCCGCCCAGTTTGTTCATGGCCAGGCAAATCGTCTCGTGAGCTTCCTTCGATAGTGCTCCGAAACTCATAGCACCTGTCACAAAGTGACTCACAATGGCCTCCACCGGCTCCACCTTGTCGATGGGGATGGGTGAACGCTTGAAAGCGAAGAGGTCGCGAACGAAAAGAGGCTCGTCGGTGTTTGCCGCCATGTGGCTGAACTGTTTATACTTCTCGTATGAGCCTTGTCGGCAGGCAAGCTGCAATGTGGCAATGGTCTGCGGGTTCCAGGCGTGGCGGATACCGTCGCGTCGCCAGTGGAATTGTCCTTTGTAAGGGATGAGGGGAGCCCCCTCCCATCCTCCCCCTGAAGGGGGAGGAGTTGCAAATGCCGCGTTACGCCTTCTGATGGCATCGCGGGCAATCTCGTCGAGTCCGATGCCGCCGATGGCGCTCACGTCGGTGTCGAAATAGGTTCTCAGCAACTGTTCGCTGAGTCCGATGCTCTCGAATATTTTTGCTCCCCGGTAGCTGCGAATGGTGGAGATTCCCATCTTTGCCATGATTTTCAGCAGGCCCTTCTTCATGGCCTTGATGTAGTTGGCTTCGGCTGTGGCATAGTCCTCTTGGATGGCATGTCGGCGCACCAGGTCGTCGATGACTCCGTAGGCCAGCCACGGACAGACGGCCGAGGCTCCGTAGCCCAGGAGCAGGGCCGCATGCATGGTCTCGCGAATCTCGCCCGACTCAACGATGAGTGCAGTCTGTACTCGTTTCCCTGCCCTGATGAGGTGGTGGTGTACGGCCGACACGGCCAGCAGTGAAGGAATAAAGAAGCCCCCTCCCAACCTCCCCCTGAAGGGGGAGGGGTTGCAATCGGGCTGCTCGTCAGGGCTCCCCTCCCTTTGGAGGGGTTGGGGGAGGCTGGAGCTGTTTGGGAGGTTATCGGTCAGGATGATATAGTTGTAGCCGTTGTCTACAGCTTGCTCAGCATCTTTGCAGAGTTTGTCGAGAGCCAGTCGCAAGGCCTCTCCCTGGGAGGGCGTTATAAGAAATTTACGATTAGACGATTTACAATTTACGATTTTTTCGTTCCCGTTATCGTTATCGTTCCCGTTCTCGCACGAGAGGTGAGGAGCGAATGTCATTGGCAGTTTTATGGTGTTGAATCCCTTATAGCCGATGTGGCATAGCATGTCGAGGGCGGCATTGGTGAGTATGGGGTGGGGCAGGCGTACCATCTTACAGTTGTCCTCGCTGGGCGAGAGGATGCCTGGCCCGACGCGCCCGATATACTCGGTGAGCGACATGACGAGTCCTTCGCGAATGGAGTCGATGGCGGGATTGGTGACCTGTGCGAACTGTTGCCTGAAGTAGTTGAAAAACGATTGCGGGTTGCTGTCGAGCACGGCCAGCGGCGTGTCGTTGCCCATGGCTGCGGTGGGTTCCTGTCCGCCAGCACACATCGGCATGATGGTGCTGTCGATGTCTTCGCGGCCATAGCCGAAAAGCAGTTCCATGGCTGCGAGGTCGGTCACGGTGTTTTCGACGTGCCGCCCGCTCTTCAGCTTCTCCAGTTGTATGCGGTTAGCGGCCAGCCACTGCCCGTAGGGATGAGCCGATGCCAGGCGGCTCTTGATGTCGCTGTCGCGCAAGATACACCCCTGCTGCGTGTCTACCATCAGCATCTTCCCAGGCTGCAGTCGGCCTTTCTCAACCACCTCCGACGGCTCGAAGAAGAGCACGCCGGCCTCAGAGGCCACTACCATCGTGTCGTTTTTCGTGATGGTGTAGCGTGCCGGTCGCAGACCGTTGCGGTCGAGCATGCCACCGGCATAGCGTCCGTCGCAGAACAGCAGAGCGGCCGGACCGTCCCAGGGTTCCATCAAGATGCTGTGATACTCGTAGAACGCTTTCAGCTCGTCGGATATGGGATTCTGCTGCCCGAACGCCTCGGGCACCAGTATGGCCATGGCATGAGGCAGCGACAGTCCGCTCATGACGAGATACTCCAGCGCGTTGTCGAGACTGGCCGAGTCGCTCATGCCCGGCTGCAGCACGTCTTCACCGTTGGGAAGCACGTGTCCGCGTGCCTTCATCCATCCGCGGTTACCGCGGATGGTGTTGATTTCGCCGTTGTGGGCAATCAGTCGGAACGGCTGAGCCAGACTCCAGCGCGGCATGGTGTTGGTGGAGAATCGCGAGTGAACCAGTGCCACGCCCGACGTGAAGTAGTCGTTGGTCAGGTCGAGGTAGTAGCGTCGCAGCTGCATCGACGTGAGCATGCCCTTGTAGACGATGTTCCTCGCCGACAGCGAACAGACGTAGAAGTCGGCATCGCCGATGCGTTGCTCCATTCGCTTCCTGACGGCATAGAGCATCTGCTCGAACAGTGGCACACGGTCGTCGCTGACCCCCGTGACAAACATCTGCTTGATGGCGGGCTCGGTGGCCCGGGCAGCCGCGCCCAGACAGTCGGAACACACCGGCACGCTGCGCAGATGCATCAGCTGAAGCCCCTCGCGCTCAATCTCTTCAATCATGATGCGCAGCATGGCTTCCTGGCGCTGCTCGTCCTTGGGCAGGAAGACCAACCCCGTGCCGTATTTTCCCTTCTCGGGCACAGGGATGCCCTGCAGCAAGATAAACTCGTGAGGTATCTGGAGCATGATGCCTGCTCCGTCGCCCGTCTTCATGTCGGCACCCTCGGCACCGCGGTGCTGCATATTTTCCAGCACACGCAGGGCATCGTCCACCAGTTGGTGGCTCTTGTTACCGTGAATGTTTACCACCATACCCACACCGCAGGCATCGTGCTCATAGTCGTTTCTGTATAGTCCTTTTCCCATAATGAGTTTTCACTTTTCACTTTTCACTTATCACTTCTTACCTCTCACCTCTGATGTGTTCCTCATATTCAGCCAGCTCGCGGTCGCCGATATGGGCCAGGCCGTAGTGCTCGTCGTGTTGTGAGAGGTCGAGACCTACGCGCTCGCTGTAGGCTGACACGCGCATGGGGAGCACACGGTCGATGAGCCAGTAGCCTGCCCAGCTCATGGCAAACGTGTAGACGAAGACAAAGACGACGGCAGCCACGTGGCAGAGGAATACCACTACACCCTCTTGCGTGCCGCTGATGAGACCATCCTGAATAAAGACACCCGTCAGCACGGTGCCCACGATGCCGCCTGTGCCGTGAGTGGGAAACACGTCGAGAGCATCGTCGATGCGGCTGTGCGACCGCCAGTAGACCACCACGTTGCATACCAGCGTCGTCGCGAAGGCAATGAAGATGCTCTGTCCCACGGTGACGTAGCCTGCCGACGGCGTGATGGCCACCAGACCGACCACACAACCCACGGCGGCTCCCATGGCCGACGGCTTGCGGCCCCGCAGGCAGTCGAAGAATATCCACGTCATCATCGCCGTGGCCGACGCCGTGTTGGTGTTCAGAAACGCCTTCACCGCCTGCCCGTCGGCATGCAACGAACTGCCGGCATTGAACCCAAACCATCCCAGCCACAGCAGGGCTGCACCCAGCAGCACAAACGGAATGTTGGCCGGTTCGCTGCTGCGCGTGGCTCGCTGGCGTCGACCCAGAAAGATGGCACCGGCCAACGCAGCCACACCCGACGAGGCATGTACCACGATGCCGCCTGCGAAATCGACCACGCCCATGCGACAGAACAGACCCTCGGGGTGCCACGTCATGTGGGCCAGCGGACAGTAGATGGCGAAGAAGAAAAACATCATGAAAAACAGATAGGCCGAGAACCTCACCCGCTCGGCAAACGAACCCGTGATGAGCGACGGCGTGATGATGGCAAACTTCATCTGAAACAAGGCATAGAGCGCCAGCGGAATGGTTGAGCCGCCCAGCACATAGCCCGCAGGCGTGGTGTAGAGGTTAGCACCCACACCCCTGAACATGGGGAACGAAAGCGGGTTGCCAATCACACCCCCGACATCGTCGCCGAAACACAGCGAAAAACCTACCACCACCCACAGCACACTTATCAGCCCCATGGCGATAAACGACTGTAGCATGGTCGAAATCACATTCTTCGCCCCTACCATTCCACCATAGAAGAACGACAGCCCGGGCGTCATCATCAAAACAAAGATGGTGGCCGTAATGAGCCATGCCACATCGGCACCGCTAATCTTCTCCCAGTCGCACGTAAACGACGGCTCGTCAACAAACAGTCCGGCAAGGGCAATCACGGTCATGCCCGCCATCAATGCAATCCAACGTTTCTTAATCTTCATCTTTTTACCTTTCTTATTTGTTTGACACTCAATGAAAAACTTATATGCCCCATATAACTCGGTTATATGCCCCATATAGCACAGTTATATGCCCCATATAACTTTACGAAAGAGTAGCTTTCGACTCGTGAACGTCGCAGACGGCGCGTCCGCTGGGGTCGTTCTGTCCTTTGAAAGCCGCATCCCATGCCAGAGCCTCTGCGGTGGAACAAGCCACGCTCGGCACGCTCGGCACGCTCAGCGCAGCAGAATTACTCGGAAAGAGTTCGCTGAAGATGGCGCGATAGTAGTATTCCTCTTTGTTCTGCGGCGGATGGATGGGGAAACGCTCGGCGGCATGTGCCATCTGGTCGTCGCTGACGGCGGTGGCTGTGACGCGCTTCAGCGTGTCAATCCAGGAATAGCCCACTCCGTCGCTGAACTGCTCTTTCTGTCGCCAGACAATCTCGTCGGGCAGCAGGTCGGCGAAGGCCTCGCGCAGGATGCGCTTCTCAATGGTTGTGCCCGGACACATCTTCAGCTGGGGATTCAGACGCATGGCCACATCGAGAAACTCTTTGTCGAGAAAAGGCACGCGCCCCTCTACACCCCAGGCGGCAAGACTCTTGTTGGCACGCAGGCAGTCGTAGAGGTGTAGCTTCGAGATTTTGCGCACGGTCTCTTCGTGAAAGGCGCGGGCTGACGGTGCCTTGTGGAAGTAGAGATAGCCGCCGAAAATCTCGTCGGCGCCCTCGCCTGAGAGCACCATCTTGATGCCCATCGACCGTATGACACGCGCAAGCAAGTACATCGGTGTGGAAGCGCGTACGGTGGTCACGTCGTAGGTCTCGGTATAGTAAATCACGTCGCGCAGGGCATCAAGACCTTCCTGTATGGTGTAGTTGACTTCATGGTGCACGGTGCCAATATGCTCGGCCACGAGCCGGGCTTTTGCCAGGTCGGGAGCTCCTTTCAGCCCTACGGCAAACGAGTGGAGCCGTGGCCACCAGGCTCTTGAGCGGCCGGCGTCTTCGATGCGATGCTCGGCATGTTGGGCAGCGATGGCCGAGATGATGCTTGAGTCGAGCCCGCCCGATAGGAGCACACCGTAGGGCACGTCGCTCATCAGTTGTCGGCATACGGCGGCTTCGAGACAACTGCGCAAGGCCGCGACGGCATCGGCGGGGCATTCCCCTTCTTTCTCTTTATATTTATGGTCCATCCAGTCGCGGCGGTAGTAGCGTTTCATGCCAGGCTCACGGCTCCAATAGTAATGGCCTGGCAGGAAGGACTCGTAGCGCTCGCACTGACCTTCGAGCGCCTTCAGCTCCGATGCCACGAGCACGGTGCCGTCGGGGTCGTAGCCTATGTAGAGCGGAATGACACCGATGGGGTCGCGGGCAATCAGAAACTCGTTGCGGGCTATGTCGTAGAGCACAAATGCGAAAATGCCGTTCAGGTCTTCCAGAAACGACGTGCCTTTTTCCCGCCAAAGTGGTAGCAGCACTTCGCAGTCGCTACCCGTCTGGAAGGTATAGTTGTCTTTATATTGTTCGCGCAACTGCCGGTGGTTGTAGATCTCGCCGTTTACCGCCAGCACCTGCTTTCCGTCGGGGGAGTAGAGTGGTTGGCGTCCACTTTTTGGGTCGACAATCGACAGGCGCTCATGAGCCAGAATGGCCGACTCGCCACAGTATATCCCACTCCAGTCGGGACCGCGATGGCGCAGTTTCTGACTCATCTTCAATGCTTTTTGTCGAAGAGACGGGGTTTGTTCGCGAACATTTAATAATGCAACTATTCCACACATATTCTTAACGTTTTGTCGTTTTCTGGTGCAAAATTATAACGTTTTGTCAGTTTCTTAGTAAAATATTTTTCTTTTGTAAAGGTAATTCTGTAAAAACTTAGCATTTGTATAGTTTTTGCATTATTTTGTTTTAAATCGTAACCAAATATATGTATTTTACTTACAAATTGATATTTTCTTCAATTTTCTTGATATAATTTTGCATATAAAGTGTATGGAAAATGCAATTTGTTGTAATTTTGCAAGCGATAAGGTAACGGGAACGTTAACTGAAATTGCAAATTGTTAAATCGTAAAATAGAGACTGATGAAGAGAGAGAAGATTGGTTTCACAAAGATGCACGGTGCGGGAAACGACTACGTTTACGTCAATACCTTATCGTATGATGTGGTCGACCCGAGTGCGGCCGCTCTTGCGTGGAGCGACCGCCACACGGGCATCGGTGCCGATGGGCTGGTGCTGATAAGTGCTCCGGCTGATGCGTCGGCGGCCGACTTCTCGATGCGTATCTTCAACGCCGACGGCTCTGAGGCGATGATGTGCGGCAATGCCTGCCGTTGTGTGGGAAGATATGTCTTTGAGCGCGGGCTGACAAAAAAGCGCGAGATACGTCTTGAGACGCGGTCGGGCGTGAGGCTGTTGCGGCTGAACGGTTCGGGCGACGATGTGGAGTCGGTGACGGTCGACATGGGGTTGCCCTGTCTGCACCAGCCTGAGCAATACGATGAGGCGTTTGCCGACGAGCTGACGGTGGCGTTCCGCACGTTCAAGGGTACGTTTGTGTCGATGGGTAACCCGCATTTCGTGGTGTTTGCCGACGATGTTGAGACAATCGACGTGGAGCGATATGGTGCGCTGCTGGAATGTCATGAGGCTTTTCCATGCCGCTGCAACATTGAGTTTGCTCAGCGGATAGGCGACGGCACTATCCGTATGCGTGTGTGGGAACGTGGCAGCGGTGTTACCCGGGCCTGTGGCACGGGGGCCTGTGCTACGGCTGTGGCGGCAGCGGTGACCGGTCGTGCCTCGCGCAAGACGAGGGTCGTCATGGACGGTGGCACGCTGCACGTGGAATGGAACGAAACAGACGGTCGTGTCTATATGACGGGGCCTGCATCGTTTGTCTTCGACGGGGAGATAAGTTATTAGTTTTTAGTTTTTGGTTTTCAGCTTTAGCTGAGAACGGGAATGAAAAAATCGTAAATCGTTAAATTGTAAATCGTTTTGGTCTATGGCTTTGGTGAACGAACATTTCTTGAAACTGGCAAGCAGCTATCTGTTTGTTGATGTGGCTAAGCGGGTCAACGCTTTCCGCGTGTCGCATTCGAAGACGCGTGTGGTGAACCTGGGTATCGGCGACGTGACGATGCCGCTCTGTCAGGCGGTGACCGAAGCAATGCACCAGGCTGTCGACGACCTGGCTCATGCCGAGTCGTTCCGAGGATATGGTCCTGAGCGTGGGTACGACTTTCTGCGCGAGGCTATTGTGAAGAACGATTTTCTCGGGCGTGGCATTCGTATGGATGTGTCGGAGATTTTTGTGAACGACGGGGCGAAGAGCGATACGGGCAACTTTCAGGAGCTGCTGCGCTGGGACAACTCGGTGGGCATGACCGACCCGGTGTATCCGGTCTATATCGACTCGAACGCGATGATAGGGCGGGCTGGCCTTTGCAAAGACGGCCAATGGACGGGTGTGACCTATTTTCCCTGTACGGCGGAGAACGGTTTTGTGCCGCAGGTGCCCGACCGGCGTGTGGACATGATTTACTTGTGCTATCCGAACAACCCTACGGGCACGGTGCTGACGCGCGAACAGCTGCGGCAGTGGGTGAACTATGCGCTGCGCAACGATGCACTGATACTCTTCGATGCGGCCTATGAGGCTTATATCCGGAGCGACGACATTCCTCATTCTATTTATGAGATTAAGGGTGCGCGGAGGTGTGCGGTGGAGTTTCGCAGTTTTTCGAAGACGGCGGGCTTTACCGGTGTGCGCTGCGGCTATACGGTTGTGCCGCGGGAGGTGACGGCTGTCACGCTCGACGGCTTGCAGCGCATCGCCCTGAACCAGTTGTGGTCGCGTCGGCAGGCTACGAAGTTCAACGGAACGAGCTATGTGGCGCAGCGGGCTGCCGAGGCGGTGTATACGGCGGAGGGCCGTCGCCAGGTGGGCGAGACGATTGACTACTACATGGGCAATGCGGCTCTGATGCGCGAGAAGCTGACGGCTATGGGCTTCAGCGTCTATGGCGGCGAGCATGCGCCCTATCTGTGGGTGAAGACGCCGGGCGGTGAGAGTTCGTGGCGCTTCTTCGACGAACTGCTCTATGGGGCAGGTGTGGTGTGTACGCCGGGCGTGGGCTTCGGTCCGAGCGGCGAGGGCTATTTCCGGCTGTCGGCCTTCGCCCGCCGTGAGGACTGCGCCGAGGCTATGCAACGCATGAAGGAGTTTTTAAAAGGTGAAAAGGTAAAAAGGTGAAAGGGTGAAAAGGTGAAAGGGTGAAAAGGTAAAAAGGTGAGAAAAAATGTTTTTCAACATTTCAACTTTTCAACATTTCAACTTTTTTCGTAACTTTGCAGCCGGAAACGTGCAAACAGGTAAAAAAGACATAAACAGGACAACTATGGCAAACTTAAGATTTGAGGTGGTGGCCGAGGCTTTCAGGAAGAAACCCTTGGACGTGAAGACTCCCGCAGAACGACCTTCTGACTATTTCGGGAAAAACGTGTTTAACCGTGCGAAGATGTACAAATATCTGCCGCGCGAGGTCTATGAGAAGCTCATCGACGTGATTGACAACGGTGCGCGTCTGGACCGCTCTATCGCTGATGCTGTGGCGAAGGGCATGAAGCAGTGGGCCGACGAGAACGGCGTGACGCACTACACTCACTGGTTCCAGCCGCTCACGGAGGGCACGGCCGAGAAGCACGACGCGTTTATCGAGCACGACGGCAAGGGCGGAATGATTGAAGAGTTCTCGGGTAAGCTGCTGGTGCAGCAGGAGCCCGACGCGAGCTCGTTCCCCTCGGGCGGCATACGCAACACGTTTGAGGCGCGCGGCTACTCGGCATGGGACCCCACGAGTCCGGTCTTCATCATCGACGACACGCTCTGTATTCCCACCATCTTCATCTCCTACACGGGCGAGGCGCTCGACTACAAGGCTCCGCTGCTGCGCGCGCTTCATGCGGTGAACGTGGCGGCTACCGATGTCTGCCGTTATTTCTATCCTGACGTAAAGAAGGTGACGTCGAACCTCGGATGGGAACAGGAGTATTTCCTCGTCGACGAGAGCCTCTACTCGGCACGGCCCGACCTGATGCTTACCGGACGTACCCTGATGGGCCACGACTCGGCGAAAAACCAGCAGATGGACGACCACTACTTCGGCATCATCCCCGAGCGCGTGCAGGCTTTCATGAAGGACCTCGAGATTCAGGCACTCGAGCTGGGCATCCCCTGCAAGACACGCCACAACGAGGTGGCTCCCAACCAGTTTGAGATGGCGCCTATCTACGAAGAGACCAACCTGGCGGTTGACCACAACATGCTACTCATGAGTCTGATGAAACGTGTGGCACGCAAGCACGGTTTCCGCGCCCTGCTCCACGAGAAGCCCTTTGCAGGCATCAACGGTTCGGGTAAGCACAACAACTGGAGTCTCTCGACCGACACCGGCATCCTGTTGCACGGACCGGGCAAGACGCAGGAGGACAACTTGCGCTTCGTGGTGTTCATCGTTGAGACGCTCATGGCCGTACACCAGCACAACGCGCTGCTGAAGGCCAGCATCATGAGCGCTACCAATGCCCATCGTCTGGGTGGCAACGAGGCTCCGCCCGCCATCATCTCGTGCTTCCTCGGCAAACAGCTTACGGAGATTCTCGACAAGATTGAGAACACCGACGGTGGTGATGCCCTCGACGTGACGGGCAAGCAGGGTATGAAGCTGAATATTCCCGAGATTCCCGAGCTGCTCATCGACAGCACCGACCGCAACCGCACGTCGCCCTTTGCCTTCACTGGCAACCGTTTTGAGTTCCGTGCTGTGGGCTCTGAGGCCAACTGTGCCGCTGCGATGATTGTGCTCAACACGGCTATGGCCGAGGCTTTGACCAACTTCAAAAAGCGTGTTGACGGTCTCATCGCTGAGGGAAAAGACAAGACGGCTGCCATCATCACCGTGCTTCGCGACGACATCCGTGCCACAAAACCCATTCACTTCGAAGGTAACGGCTATTCGGCCGCATGGGTTGAGGAGGCTCGCCGTCGTGGACTCGACACCGAGACTTCTTGTCCGCGCGTCTTCGAACACTACCTGCACGACCACAATGTCGGCATGTTCGAGTCGATGAATGTCATGAGCCGCAGCGAGCTTGCCGCCCGCAACGAGGTGAAGTGGGAGACCTATACGAAGAAGATTCAGATTGAGGCCCGCGTGCTGGGCGACATCACGATGAACCATATTGTGCCTGTGGCCACCAACTACCAGACTCAGCTGGCGAAGAACGTGGAGAAGATGCAGGCTGTATTCGGTGAGACCGAAGGCAACGAACTCACCGAGCGCAACGTGAAGCTCATCCGCGAGATTGCTGAGCGCACCCAGAAGATTGAGAGCTATGTAGAGGAACTGGTAGAGGCTCGCAAGAAGGCCAACCGCATAGAGAGTCAGCACGACAAGGCTATTGCCTATTGCGACACCGTGGCACCGAAGATGGAGGAGATTCGCTACCAGATTGACAAACTCGAGCTCATCGTGGCCGACGAACTCTGGACCCTGCCCAAATACCGCGAACTGCTGTTTATCAGGTAAAGAAACAGCCCCCCCTTCAGCCCCCGAGGGGGCTACTATAGTTTTTCATGCTGAATTATTTTCTGCACACGGATCTATAGTAGCCCCCTCGGGGGCTGAAGGGGGGCGTTTTTTTATTGTTGTTCCTGCGTGAGCTGCTTCACAGCTTGCTGAATTTGGCGAGCAAGGCTGAGGTTGGCGGCATCGGTGCCGGCTATCTGCATGATGTTACCCATGGCGGCACGGGCCGACCCTGCGTCGAGCTGCCCGCTGCTAATCTGCTGAAGCAGATGGTTGAACATGGTGCCCAGGTCGGCATCAGTAACTTGGAAGTTCCATTTCTTGGCCTCGTCGACGCTGACCTTCCTGACACCCTGGTTGCCAGTCATGTCGACGGGCACGATGTTGAGCGACGGGAAAGCCTTGCTGATGGCTTCCACACGACCTTGACAGTCGCGGAACGTGCTGACGATGTAGTCGGTGCCATAGAAACGCCAGGTCTGCTTGCCGCGATTGAAGGCGTTGTTGTAGCAGGTGAGCAGGTCGTTGTTGACGAGCATGAGTGTGATGTCGCTGATGCCTTCGGCCTTGGCCTGCGCGATGACGCGCTCAATCTGTCCGGGTGCAGTGAGCGTGGCGTCGTAGACCAGTCCGGCATGTCCGAGCTTCATTTGTCGGGCTGCTGTGCTCTTTCCGCTGGCGGCGGGTCCGCTGACGACGACGAGGCTCTTCTTGCCGGCATCGACGGCACGGCGCAGCATGATGGTGTAGAGGGTGTCGACGAGCATCTGCTCAGCCTCGCGGTAGTCGGCAGCGTTGGGACCGGTGTAGCCGAGTGGTCGGAACAGCTGACGCACGTTGTCGGGGTCGAGCGTGTTACCGGCCGAACCGAGATACTTGTCGATGAGCAGCTGTGTGCGAGGCTTCACCCATGCGGCGGCATCTTTGCCGATTATCTGTGGCTGTGGCGACTCGATGGTGTAGGCCGACGGATTGGGGGTGATGCGGTTGTGGCGACGGATATCCATCAGCTTCAGCTGGTTGAAATAGGAGTCACCGGGACGCTGGTAGCGGGCATTGCCGCCGGGGTCTTCGGTGAAGAGCATTTGCGACTCTTCGCCGCGGTCGATGAAGGTCACCCAGCCGCGCGGCGAGAGATGATACTCGTTGTCGCCGAGCACGGCATTCACGAGGCAGTTGGTGTCCCACATGCGCTGTCCGGTGTCGCAGGTGTAGTGGGTGTAGACGGCCTTGATGGGGTTCAGCTCGGTGTAGGAGAGGTCGGCCAGCACGTCGGCAGGCAGATAGTCCATGCCGTCGCCGATATTACTGGGCGACATGATGAGGTCGACGTTCTTCGGCAGTTTGTCGTAGAAGATGGCAGACTGGCGCGAGGCTGCACGCATGTTGTAGCCGCAGAGACTGTCGCCGGCTTCGAAGCGGCCCGACTGGATGTAGACGGCTTTGACTTTCTGACCGAACAGCTCGGCTCCGCCCAGCGAGGAATATTCGTCGGCCTGCGACTCGAAGAGCTGTGCCAGCGTGGTGGCAAAGCCGATGGCCACGACGACGATTGACTTGTCTTCGGCCTTGCTGAGCAGCTGGCGGTAGAGCTTGTAGCCGTCGGGCAGCGTGGCGGTGTTGAGTGTGCGTTTGAACAACGGGGCGCCCTTTGCGTCTTTCAGGTCGCAAATGCCGTTGTAGGGAATGAAACAGCGCGGGTTCTTCACGCCGTTGCGCTCCAGTCCTACGGGGATGTTGGGATGTCCGTAGTAGTTGTTGAAGATGTCGACGATGCCGGCGTTCTTCTCGCCTTCGCGGTCGACGATGATGCCCTTCAGGTCGACGCGCCCCTCATCGATGTAGTGGTGGAGCATCATCAAGGCGAAGAGGTCGTCGGTGGAGCTGCCGAAGTCGGAGTCGAGAATCATCTTCACGGGCTTTGCCCCTTCCTTGACCACCTTGGTGTCCGGCGCAGTCGTCGAAACGTTTTTCTGTACTACCACACAGGCATTGAGACCTGTGAGCATGGCCAGTGCCACCATGAACATGGTTGCTGACCGGATGGCTTGATTTAGTCTACTATTCATAATTTGTTGAGTTATTGTTTGTTCGTAAAAATCGAAAAGTTCACGCTACCGTAGATGCGCTTCTCGACAAAGTGCGGGTGGTCGGAGAAGTCGTTGCTGTTGCCGTGCTCGAAGACGAACAGCCCGTCGTCGGTCAGTATGTTGTTGGCAAAAATCTGGTCGGGGATGGTGGGCAGCTCGGGCAGGGCGTAGGGCGGATCGGCAAAGACAAACTGGAACTGCTGATTGCATCGTTTGACGAACTTAAAGACGTCGCCGCGAATGAGTTGGTGCTTGTCGGTGCCAATCTTTTTGATGCATTGGTCGATGAAACGGGCATGGTCGCGGTCGGCCTCTACGCTGACCACCTGCTGACAACCGCGCGACAGCAGTTCGAGCGAGATGCTGCCCGTGCCGGCAAAGAGGTCGAGCGCCGTGCTGTCTTCGAAGTCGATGTAGCCGCGTAGCACGTTGAAAAGGTTTTCCTTGGCAAAGTCGGTGGTGGGCCGAGCCTTGAACGTGCGCGGTATGTCGAAATGCCGACCTTTGTAGATTCCTGTTATGATACGCATCTTTTATATTAATGAGCAATGAGTAATGAGTAATGACTGCGATGCGCCAGCCTAATTATGCATTATCATCTGCCGTGAGCGATGAAGGCCTGCATGTCGACAGGCATCTCTTTTGCTGATGCTGGCAATGCAAACTCGTCGGCCAGATGTCGCACGCTGACGTGTCTGACGTAGCGTCGTATGATTTCCGCATATTTGTCGCCTTCGGGTGGTGTTCCGATGATGGCCACCACGTCGTGCTTCGCATCCATGCCCATTTGTGTCCATACGTTCAGCGTCAGGTAGGCGGCATCGTTCGCACGGTCTGTCTGGAAGGTGTTGCAGAAGCGCACGCGATTGTTTCTGGCCGAGAATGCGTTCATCTGTCCGTCGTGGAAACAGATGTGCAGCACATTGCCTTGAGTGATGATGGCCGGGTGGTGAGCGTTGAGGTAGGTCCACAGGGGCTGCATGGCGGGCATGAACTTCGCCTGGGCAAAATGGTCGGTGACGACGGTGTTCACATCTTTGTTGATGGCAAACAAGGCCACCACGTCGAGGGCTGGCACCACGCTACTCCCCACAATGGCGTTTTGTGCTGTTCCTGTGGCAGGGTAGGCATGGCGATAGAGTGCGTCGGCGTCGTTGTCGTTGAAGTCGTCGACCGGCACCAGCATGACCGGTGCGTCAATCATGACGATTTGGATGAGGGATGCGGAAGAATTGTTAATTATTTTCCCTGCACCCAGAGCGTCGCGCAGGTTAGCAGCCGGCGAGATGCCTTGGTTCATGTGGTACGACTCATGGCTCACGTCGTTTGTGTCGGCTGTGGTCTGGGCAAAGTCGATTGACGATTGCCCCAGCCGTATGATGAGACTGTTCATATTGTTCATCGCTTTTCACTTTTCATTTATCACTTATCACCAGCGACGCGCTGTTCATTCCAGGATAGCGGCCGGCGGCACAGGCCTCCTCGGTGAGCGTGGCGACCTGCGACTTGTCGAGTCCTTGCAGGTAGGCCTCGTAGGGCGCACTACAGTTCCACTGCGGCATCTGCCTGCCGGTC
This sequence comes from uncultured Prevotellaceae bacterium, assembly GCA_902776685.1. GTDB lineage: Bacteria > Bacteroidota > Bacteroidia > Bacteroidales > Bacteroidaceae > Prevotella. Next base: position 37,379 of record CACYRB010000006.1, on the reverse strand, counting down.
TTCGTCAGTTCCATGTTGGCTTCCAGCTCGAAGCGCTTGCCGTTGCTGAAAGGAATGTACTGCAGCGAGTCGGCCAGCAGACCCTCGGCTGTCAGCTGTGCGAAGTCGGCGGTGTAGGCTCCGTGGCGCTGCCGATAGCGTTCCTCGACCACGCCTATCTGGTTCATGCGCTGCATCACCACGTGCTCGCGTGCAGCCACCTCGCGACGAAAGCGGATGGGCGAGTACACGCTCATGATGCACAACGCCGCCAGCACTACGACGCAAAGAGAAAGAATCAAATTGTGACTTCTCATATTTTTATTTAAGCCTCTCACCTCGTTTCACTCGTTTTTTTTCGCTGCAAATATACAACTTTTAATTCGATATTCATACAAATTATTTTGTTTTATTTAATAATTCGCGCTATCTTTGCAGGGCAAAATCCGGATTTGGTTTTTTAGTTTATAGTTTTTAGTTTATAGTTTATAGTTTTTAGTTTTTTCAACATTTCAACATTAAATAATAATGAGTAGGGATGAGTTTATTCAGCATTTGACGCAGATGTTCGGTTTCGAGCCTACCGGCGACCAGGCAGCGGCGATGCAGACGTTCACCACGTTTCTCTCCGACCGCACCGACCGCAAAGTGATGATTCTGCGCGGTTCGGCCGGTACGGGCAAGACGCTGTTGGCCAGCACCTTCGTTAAGACGCTGGTGCGGCTGGGGCAGAAGGTGCAGCTCATGGCACCGACGGGGCGTGCGGCAAAGGTCTTCTCGCTGAATGCCGGACAGCCGGCTCACACCATCCACCGCAAGATTTACCGACAAAAGACGTTTGCCGGCGACTTCAACCTGGCCGACAACATGCACCAGCACACGCTGTTCCTGGTCGACGAGGCCTCGATGATTGCCAATGCTGGATTTGCCGAGAGCGCCTTCGGCAGCGGGCGGTTGCTCGACGACCTCGTGCAATATGTCTACAACGGCAACCACTGCGCCATGCTGCTCATCGGCGACCATGCCCAGCTGCCGCCGGTAGGCGAGACGGAGTCGCCCGCCCTGAGCACGCAGTGGATGGAGGGCTACGGACTGAAGGTGTATGAGCAGACCCTCAACGAGGTGCTGCGCCAGGCGCAAGACTCGGGCATACTGTGGAATGCGACACGGCTGAGAAATGAAGTCACGACGATGCCCAAGATTCGTCTGAAGGGCTTTGCCGACATCGAGCAGGTGCGGGGCGACGAGCTCGTCGATGCCATTGCTGCCAGCTATGCCGACGTGGGCATGGACGAGACCATGGTGGTCACCCGCTCGAACAAACGCGCCAACATCTTCAATGCCGGCATACGCAACACCATTCTCGACCGCGAGGAAGAACTCACACGCGGCGACCAGCTGCTCGTGGTGAAGAACAAATACCTGACTAACGCTAATAGTAACGACAACGCTCAACCTTCTAATGGTTCAACCGTTCAACCTTTCAACCATATAACCTTCATTGCCAACGGCGACCGCGCTGTCGTCGTGCGTGTGCGCAATCATCGCGACCTCTACGGCTTCCGCTTTGCCGACCTCACCCTGCGTTTCCCCGACTACGACGATGCCGAACTCACGTTCACCACCTGTCTCGACACACTCACCACCGAGGCCCCCGCACTCACCCGCGAACAGACTGAACAGCTCTACAACGCCGTCATGGACGACTATGCCGACCTGTGCAACAAGCAGGACCGCCTGAAACGGCTGAAGGAAGACCCCTACTACAACGCCCTGCAAGTGAAATACGGCTATGCCGTGACCTGCCACAAGGCACAGGGCGGACAGTGGGCACACGTCTATCTCGACCAGGGCTACATCACCGAGGAGATGCTCACGCCCGAGTACATCCATTGGCTCTACACGGCACTCACCCGAGCCACCGAAAAAATCTTCCTCGTCAACTGGCCGAAAGAGCAAGTCGAGGACTGAATCGGAAAGATTCTGACCGCTAAATGTGTGAAGGAAAACGGCGACTATTTAGAGTAAAAGTGTTAAAAAAAGCCGTTTCGGTCGAGAAATTTTAACGTCGAGAATCGTCTGAAATGGTGTCGGTGGGGGTGTCGCCCATAGACATCAAAACAGACGATTCTGGTAGATTGTCTGTAAGGTATTGATTTCCAAAGATTTGCTCTTTTAACTTTTTAACCTTTCAACCTTCCCACTTCCGAAAGGTATATGTTTCGGGATGCGAAAGACGGTCTTTCGGGTGGTGAAAGCTTAGCTTTCGCAGTGCAAAAGACCGTCTTTTGGAAGGTGAAACATATATGTTTCGCATTTAAAGGGGAGTAGAAGGGAAGTTAAAGGGGAGTTTTGAGGGAGTGGAAGGGACGATAGGAGGACGATAGGGGGCTGATGGGGAGTGTTAAAATGAAAATCGCGTTTTAACAATTCCCAATCCGAAAGCTATATGTTTCGCCACGGCGGTTAACACCCTTTAACCATCGAAAAAGAGAAGTAACGATTCAGTGAAAGCGAAAAAACGGTCTTGTCAAAAAAACGCGGCACGCCGCGTCCCTACATACTTATTGCTTCTTTAACTAATTTCGTATATTGTCTCCATTAGCATGTAGGGACGCGGTGTGCCGCGTTATCATTTCGACAAATAGACAAAGAGACGATACGCTTCGCCAATGCAAAACGTATCGTCCCTTTCACTTCTCAAGCCGCAGGCTTGTTCACTCCTCCTTCACTTCCCTTTCACTTCCCTTTATGCCCTTAAAAAATCCTTACATATATCCCAGCCAGCGCAGGATGTCGTTGAGGTTGGCGACAACCATGAGGAGGATGAGCAGGCCGAAGCCGAGGTACTCGGCGCGGATGAGGAATTTCTCTGAGGGCTGTCGGCCGGTAATCATCTCGTAGATGAGGAACAGCACGTGTCCGCCGTCGAGCGCAGGGATGGGCAGGATGTTCATGAAGGCGAGGATGATGCTCAGGAAGGCGGTCATCAGCCAGAACAGGTGCCAGTCCCACGTGGGCGGGAAGAGGCTGCCGATGGCTCCGAAGCCGCCGAGCGACGTGGCGCCCTCCTTGGTGAAGACGTATTTCAGGTCGCGCACATAGCCGCCCAGCACGTTCCAACCGTAAGCCACACCGGCGGGAAGGCTCTCGAGGAAGCCGTAGGAGCGGTGCTCGGGCGTATAGAGTCCGGCAAGGCTCTTCACAAAGAAGCCCACCTGCATGTCGTCGCCCAGCGTGGCGGTCTGCGTGATGCGGGTGGTGTCGCCCTCGTGGCAGAAGGTGATCGCTGCCTGTCGGGCTGCCAGACTGTCTTTATGGGTCGTGGCAGCAGTGAGCAGGTCTTGCATGCGGCCAATCTCGTTGGTGAATTCGTTGTAAGAGTCAACTTTCGTTCCGTTGAGGGCGAGCAGGGTGTCGCCGGCTCTCAGTCCGATTTTCTCGGCCACCGAGCCGCTCATGATGCTGTCGATGCGGGCGGGGATGAGGGGACGCACGAATTGCGGTGTCGACTTCAGCATGTCGAGGTAGTTGATGTCGCCGGGCAGTGCGATGGTCATGGGCTTTCCGTTGCGCACGATGTTGGCCTGACGGGCTGTCGATAGGTCGCGGTAGAGGTCGGCGCCAAACTCCTTGAACTCGCCCTTCTCGGTGCCCACGAGGATGTCGCCGTCGTGGAAGCCGAGCGCCTTGGCCTCCTGGTTGAACTTCATACCCATGGTCATGTTCTTCGGGCTGATGAAGTCGTCGCCCCAGGTGAAGAGGCACATGGCGTAGATGAACAGTGCGAGCAGGAAGTTGACGAGCACGCCGCCAATCATGATGAGCAGCCGCTGCCAGGCAGGCTTGGCGCGGAACTCCCAGTTCTGTACGGGTTGCTTCATCTGTTCGGTGTCGAACGACTCGTCGATCATGCCGGCAATCTTGCAGTAGCCGCCCAGTGGCAGCCAGCCGATGCCGTATTGCGTGTCGCTCTTCTTGGGCTTCCACTTAAACAGGCTTCCGTCCCATTTCCAGATGCTGGGGTCGAAGAACAAATAGAATTTTTCTACGCGAACGCCGAAAAGTTTTGAGAAAAAGAAGTGTCCGCCCTCGTGCAGCAGCACGAGCAGCGAAATGGCCAGTATGAACTGGAGCAGTCTGATCAAAAATATTTCCATAGTCTTACACTTAACGCGACACGTCGCGTACCTTTATACAATTTGATTTATAATTTATTTTCTACACGTTAAACAATAGGCAAAAGAGCACATACGACCCAACGACCAACGAAAATTTCAATCCCAAAGCATTGGAAATGAGCATGAACGTAGACAGTTGCATATCGGTCTGTCCTTGTTCCAATGCTGAAATGTATTCACGCTTTTTTCCGATGCGCTCTCCCAACTCTTTCTGGGTGATTTTCTGACGCTTGCGCTCGTCGCGTAGCAACTCGGCATAATACCACGCTTCAGCCTTCGCCTCAAATTCCTTGCGCGACGGTGAATCTACAGGACCATACTTCTCGGCTAAACGATCCTCTATTTTAGGCAATTTAGCCCATTTTTCTTCACTAATCTTAATCATAAACTATTCTCCCATTCTTTTAATATTCTTTCTGCTTTTTTTATTTCTGCATGATACTGTTTTGAACTCTTTTCTATAAAAGAATTAAGTATGAGCATTCGTTTACATTCCATGAAGTTTTCTGCATCGATAGCAAAAAGCATCGTTCTATATTGGTTATTCCCCAATGATACTCGCATCTCATAGAATTCTGTTTTTTCCAAACGCTTGACGAATTTTGTACTGACAATATATTTGGTAAACATAATTTCAAACACATAGTCATATTTTTCTCTTACTTTTTGGGGCAAGTTTTGATAATATTCGTCAAATTCTTTTGTATATGTAGCTTCTCTTATCCTCTTATTCATGGCGCAAAAGTAATGTATTTATTCCATTATGCCAAATATTTTGGAAGAAAAATCTTCCAAAATATTTGTTTTTAATATCTATTAAGAGATAGGATGGTGGTTAAAGCAACTCTCTTGCAACCAGGCGGGCGTCGCGGTCGGTTTGGAAGTAGGTGTCGAGCGTGGGGCTTTTGTCGAACGCTACGCGCTGCATGGTCTGCTCAATGATTTCGGCCACGGCCCTGAAGCTGCAGCGGTTTTGGCGGAAGGCCTCGTTGGCAATCTCGTTGGCAGCATTGAGGATGCACGGCATGTTGCCGCCTTGTCGCATGGCTTCGAAGGCCAGCTCCAGACAATGGAACTTCTTGACGTCGGGCTCGAAGAACTCTAACGGCTGACGGAAGAAGTCGAGCCGGTCGCCTTGCAGGGGCAGTCGGTCGGGATAGGTGAAGGCATACTGAATGGGCAGCCGCATGTCGGGCACGCCCAGCTGGGCCTTCACGCCGCCGTCGACAAACTGCACGGCGGAGTGGACGATTGACTGCGGGTGAATCAGCACCTGGATTTTCTCCACCGGCACGCCGAACAGCCATTTGGCCTCAATCACCTCGAAGCCTTTGTTCATCAGCGTGGCCGAGTCGATGGTAATCTTTGCGCCCATGTCCCAGGTGGGATGGCGCAGCGCATCGGCAGCCGTCACGTGGTTGAGCTCGGCATCGGTCAGTTTGCGGAACGGTCCGCCCGAGCATGTGAGCAGGATTTTCTCTATCTCGTTGTCGCCCTCGCCCACAATGCTTTGGAAGATGGCCGAGTGCTCACTGTCGACAGGCAGGATGGGCACACGATGCTCCTGAGCCAGCTGGCAGATGAGTTCGCCTGCCACGACCAGCGTCTCTTTGTTGGCCAGACAGATTTTCTTACGGGCTTTGATGGCGTGGACCGTCGGCGAGAGGCCCGAGAATCCGACCATCGCCGTGAGTACCATGTCGATGGGTTCGGCCTCGACAATCTGGTCGATAGCTTCGCTGCCGGCATAGACCTTAATGTCGGGCAGGTCGTGCAATGCTTCGCTGAGTGGTTGGTAGTATTGTTCGTCGGCAATCACCACGGCTGCCGGCTGGAAGCGTCGGGCTTGTTCGGCCAGCAGTTCCCAACGGCGGTTGGCCGTCAGTGCATAGACCTCGAAGCGGTCGCTGTGCTGGTCGATGACGTCGAGTGCCTGTGTGCCGATGGAGCCGGTCGAGCCTAATATGCAAATTTGCTGTTTCATAATTCCAGTAATCCCTCTGGCAGTCTGACCACGATTTGTCGTTTCTCCCCATCCACCTGCTCGATGAGTTCTTCGTGTGCAGGGACGAGGATGTCGTTGCCGTCGGGCGTTTCTATTTCAAACAAGATGTTCAGAGTGGAGTCGTCTACCGAGCGAATGGTGCCTACCGTCTTGCCGGTGGCTGCGTTAAGAAGTGAGAAGCCCGTGATTTGTGCCCACGAGAGTCCTTCGTCGCTGTCGTCGTCGGTCATGCTGCGCAGGAAAAAGACGTCGCAGTGAGTCAGTTCACGGGCTTGCTCCTGCGTGTCGATGTCGCAAAACTTCACCAGTGCGGTCTCGTCGGTCCTAAACCGATATTCCTCCATGTAGAATGGCACGAGGATATCGTCGACAGAGAGAATGAGGAAGTCGGCATCCACGCGGTCGAACACGTCGTCGACAAAGTGGAACGTCACCTCGCCTTTCACGCCGTGGGGCTTTCCGATGCGACCAATTTTGTAGACTTCTTCTTTCCGAATCATTGTTCACGCGTAATCTTTGCGCCGAGCGCATTGAGCCGGTGCTCGATGTCCTCGTATCCGCGGTCAATCTGTGCGATGTTGGCGATGCGGCTCACCCCGTTGGCCGACAGCGCGGCGATGAGCAGGGCGATGCCTGCGCGGATGTCGGGGCTGGTCATTCGCCCGGCACGCAGTTTTATCTTTCGGTCTTGTCCCACGACCACGGCGCGATGGGGGTCGCAGAGAATGATTTGGGCACCCATGTCGATGAGCTTGTCGACGAAGAACAGGCGGCTTTCAAACATTTTCTGGTGAATGAGCACCGACCCGCGAGCCTGTGTGGCCACGACGAGCAACACCGAGAGCAGGTCGGGCGTGAGTCCGGGCCAGGGTGCGTCGGCCAAGGTCATGATGGTGCCGTCGATGAACGACTCAACGGCGTAGTGTGGCTGTCGGGGGATGTAGAGGTCATCGCCCTCCTCCTTGATTTTGATGCCCAGGCGTCGGAAGGCGTCGGGGATGCATCCTAGATGCTTCACCGCAGCATTCTTGATGCGGATGCCGTCGCCCACCATGGCAGCCATGCCGATGAACGACCCCACCTCAATCATGTCGGGCAGCACGCGGTGTGTGGCACCGTGCAATGACTTCACGCCGACGATGGTCAGCAGGTTCGAGGCGATGCCCGAAATCTGTGCGCCCATCTGGTTGAGCATATGGCAGAGCTGTTGCACGTAAGGCTCGCAGGCGGCGTTGTAGATGGTTGTGGTGCCTTCGGCGAGCACGGCAGCCATGACAACGTTGGCCGTACCCGTGACCGATGCCTCGTCGAGCAGGATGTAGCTGCCTTTGAGGTGCTTGGCTTTAATCTGATAGACGTTGCGCTCCTCTTCGTGTACGAAGTTGGCACCGAGTTTCTTGAAGCCGAGGAAGTGGGTGTCCAGTCGGCGACGCCCAATCTTGTCGCCGCCGGGCTTGGCGATGGTAGCCTTGCCGAAGCGCCCCAGCAATGGTCCGAACATGAGCACCGACCCGCGCAGCGACGAGCATTTCTTCACGAAGTCGATGCTGTCGAGATAGTCGAGGTTGAGCGTGTCGGCCTGAAAGGTATAGTCGTTGCGGCTGTGCTTGGTCACCTTCACGCCCATGTCGCGCAACAGCTGGATGAGGTTGTTCACATCCAGAATGTCGGGTATGTTCTGTATGCGCACGGGCTGGTCGGTGAGCAGTGTGGCGCTGATGACCTCGAGGGCTTCGTTCTTGGCACCCTGCGGTGTAATCTCGCCGCTGAGCAGATGGCCGCCTTCAATGACAAACATTTCCATAGTGCATTATTTTTTTCTCCGCTTGCGGTCGGTGGTTTTCACCCCAGTCTTGTCGAACAGGAAGTTTTCAAGGTCGAGCTGCACCTTGCCGTCGGTGAAGCGTGCCAGGTCGTCGGCCACCTTCTCGTCGTCGGCCGAGCCTTGACTCCACTGCGACAGGTCGCGCTTCATCTGGTTGGCGGTGATGCGTATGAGCTCATCGCGCTCGGGACCGTCGGGCATGGCCTTCAGTTGTTCGAAGAGCTCGAACATCATGTTGCCGTAGTGCCTGATGGGAATGTCCTTCATCGGATAGGGCATGGGCTCGGGTTTCTTGGCAATCTGCACGGCCTGTGTCACGTCGAACGGATAGTCTATGTCGAGGCGGAAACCGCTCATCAGTGCCAGGTGGTCCCACAGTTTCTGCTCGTAGCTTTCGTTGTCGCCGCTTTGTGGCACCATGCGCCGCATCACGGCGATAATCGTCTCGGCGCAGTGCTGTCGTTCCTCGCGGTCGGTCAGACCGATGGCATAGTTCACCATGCTCTGAATCTCGCGTCCATACTCGGGCAGGACGAGCTGCTCGCGTTGCGTATTGTAATCAAGACCTTCAATGTTCATATCTGTTTTCTACTTTCGTTTGTTCTCAAATAATATGTTTCGCAAGCGGAGCTTGCTGGGAGTTAACTGGAGTTAGCCGACTACGTCGGCGGAAGTTAGCAGGAGTTAGCGGACGATAGTTAAGGTTAATGTCAACGGAAAAACTATTGTCCGTTAACTCCACAGGTCGAAGACCTGTTAACTCCCGATAACTCCTGTTAACTACTGACATGCTTAGCTTGTATATCACAACAGTTTCTTCGGTGTTTTAGCCACAAAGTCCTTCAGGTAGAACGGCACGTAGTAGGCCACGTCCTCGGTGCGTCCCTCGTGCAGCCGTCGTTCGGCCAGCGGGAACATCCATCGTGCCAGGGGCTCTATGCCGTCGATGAAGCGGGCGTTGGGGTGGGTGATGACCGTCTTGCACTTCTCGGCTCCGTTGCCGAAGAAGCACACCGGTCCCTGTTCGAGATAGTCGAGATAGGTGTCGGCGTCGACCACGTCGGCTCCGATTTCCCTGACGGGCGTCAGGCTGCGGTCGTAGATGGCGGCATAGACCTCCATGCGTCGGGCGTCGAGCATGGGGCACAGGCGCTCGCCCTCGGCAATCTGCTCGCCGAGCAGCAGGGGCACGGCCATCAGCTCGAGTGTGGGTATGGCGATGAGCGGCAGGCTGCGTCCGTAGCAGATGCCTTTCGCCATCGACACGCCGATGCGCAGACCGGTGTACGACCCTGGTCCGCCACTCACGGCCACCGCGTCGAGCGGCAACAGCCGGTTGTCGACAAACGACAGGGCTTCGTCGACAAACACGCCCAGCTGTACGGCATGGTTGGGGCCGCTACGGTCGGTGCGTTCAAACACGCAGGCACCGTCGCTACTGACGGCCACCGAGCACACCGACGTGCTGGTCTCTATGTGTAAAATCGATGACATTTCCGTAGAATCATTTACTTTTAAGGTGCAAATGTACAAATTTTTCGGCATTCATCCTCTATCTTTCGTCCTTTTTTAGTACTTTTGCACAAAATTTTTAAGTTCTAATCACTATGATACAGTCAATGACCGGCTACGGAAAAGCTACCGTAGCCTATAAGGAGAAAAAGATTCACGTTGAGGTGAAGTCGCTCAACAGTAAGTCGTTCGACCTTTCCACACGCATTGCTCCCCTCTATCGTGAGAAGGAGATGGAGATTCGCCAGATGTTGACGGCTGCGCTTGTTCGCGGAAAGGTTGATTTCTGTATTTGGATTGAAAAAGATGCGCTTGTCGATGCCACCCCTATCAACACGGCGCTCGTGGCCGACTATTGCCGGCAGATTAAGGCCGTTGCCGAGGCCAACCATCTGCCCGAGCCGACCGACTGGTTTGCCACGCTCATCCGCATGCCCGACGTGCTCACCAAGACCGAGGTCGAGGAACTCGACGAGGCCGAGTGGGCCGCTGCCCGTCAGGCTATCGACGAGGCCACCCGCCAGCTTGTGGCCTTCCGCACGCAGGAGGGAGCGGCTCTCGAAAAGAAGTTCGCCGAGAAGGTCGACAACATTGCGGCATTGCTTGTCGGCATCGAACCGTTCGAGAAGTCGCGTGTCGAGAAAATCAGAAGTCGCATCGTCGAGAGCCTGAAGACCATCCCCGAGGCCGAATACGACAAGAACCGCTTAGAACAGGAACTTATCTACTACATTGAGAAGCTCGACATCAGCGAAGAGAAGCAGCGACTGGCAAACCACCTCAACTATTTCCGCGAGACCATGGCCGAGCCTGCCGGACAGGGCAAGAAGCTGGGGTTCATCGCCCAGGAGATGGGTCGCGAAATCAATACCACCGGCTCGAAGAGCAACAATGCCGAGATGCAGAACATCGTGGTGAAGATGAAGGACGAGCTTGAGCAAATCAAAGAGCAGGTGCTCAACGCTTTGTAATATGAAAACCGAAAAAACATATCTTCTCATCGTGTCGGCGCCGTCGGGTAGCGGAAAGTCGACGCTGGTCAACTGGCTCATGCAGGAGCATCCCGAGCTGCATCTGGCGTTCTCCGTCAGCTGCACCAGTCGGCCGCCACGCGGTACCGAGCAGAACGGCGTGGAGTATTTCTTCCTCACGCCCGAAGAGTTTCGTCAGCGCATCGAGGCCGACGAGTTCCTGGAGTACGAAGAGGTCTACGAAGGCCGCTACTACGGCACGCTCAAGGAGCAGGTCGAACGACAGCTGGCCAACGGGCAGAACGTCGTGTTCGACGTCGACGTGAAGGGAGGCGTCAATATCAAGAAATACTATGGCCGTCGTGCCCTCAGTCTGTTCATCCAGCCGCCGTCGGTCGAGGAACTGCGCCGCCGTCTCGAGAAACGTTCCACCGACACGCCCGAGGCTATCGACGCCCGCGTGGCCAAGGCCGAGTATGAGATGACGTTTGCCCCGCAGTTCGACCGCATCATCGTTAACGACGACCTCGACACTGCCAAGCGCGATATCCTGCGAGTGGTGAAAGAATTTTTATTATCATGACCATCGGCATCTTCGGGGGCTCGTTCAACCCCATTCACCGCGGACACATCGCACTCGCCCGACAGCTGCTCACCGCTGCCGCTCTCGACGAGGTGTGGCTCATGGTGTCGCCGCAGAACCCGCTGAAGCAAAATGCCGGTCTGCTCGACGACCAGCTGCGACTGCAGATGGCTCGCATAGCCTTGCAGGATGAGCCCCGTCTGCATGCCTCCGACTTCGAGTTCCAGCTGCCGCGGCCGTCATACACATGGAACACGCTGCAGGCCCTGACGGCCCGCTATCCGCAGCACCGCTTCGCCCTCATCATCGGGGCCGACAACTGGCTCCTGTTCGACCGCTGGTATCACCACGACGACATTCTCAGCCACTATCCCGTCATTGTCTATCCCCGCAAGGATTCGCCCGTCGATGCAGAGACGCTGCCCACCGGTGTGACGCTCGTCAAGACACGCCGCCACAACGTCAGCAGCACCGAGATTCGCCAGCGCATACGCGAAGGGCTGCCCGTCGGTCGCATGGTGCCCAAGGCCATCGCAGGCCTGGTAGAGCAATACTACAAAGCGTGAAACCATCCAACTCGCAATCTCAGAGATTACACTAAAATTTAAAAAAATCTCGACAAAAAAGATTTCAACCGTACAGGTCGAAACTTTTTCACACCAGTAAAAACAAAATTCACGAAAAGTCATTATCTTTGCAAAAAGATAAATTGAGGCTTATGGATATTGAATGGAAAGACGGATTCATGGTGAAAGTGAGCGTTGAAGAAAATACAGTGGTGATTTCTGCCAACAGGGAGGGCTTACTCTCCTTGGCCAGTCAATTGACGGCTTTAGCCAATGAAAGCGCCGGTAGCCACATCCACTACGATGAGTACAACTCACTCGAAAACAACTCCTCAGAAATGATCATCGAGAAAAGCGAATAGACTCCAAAACTATCTTGACATTATATTGCGACTTCAATAGGTTTATTTCTTAAAGTCATATAATTAAATTGGGATTTACAGTTTCATTCAAGTCTGATTATTATTTTCCCAATACTTGTTATTCAAGTAGCTGCACAGCATGATTGGGATAATAGAAAAACAGCCATCGAAAAAGCTCCCTGACAAGGCCATTAGCCCTGTCATCCATCTTCATGGTGAGCTAAAAGTCACATCTTCATACGACAGGCTCAATCCCAACTGTATCATGGAATATCCGCTCGATGTGCCAATAAGAATGGGCGACAAGGCTGCCGACGGCTCGCAGCTGCGTTCATACATCGTCTGGTTTGGTGAATCTCTTGGTCCCGAAATCGAACAAGCTGTCATCATAATTGAGAATGCCGACAAGCAAGGCACTAATTGTGATTGATATTTTCTTTATCATTTTATAGTCTGTTTGATTATTTTCATTACCTCTGCATAGCACAAGCATGGCTCTGCACTCGGCTTGCACATGAATTGATGCCAAAAGCAATGTCAACCCGGACACATGGGAAAAGAACGACAAAGAGGCTCTTGACAGACTAATGAAATGCCTGTAAATAAAAACTCTCCACACCCCAAAGCGAGGGTGTGGAGATGGTAGGCAGCAAATGCTGCACCAAAGAATTTGTGATAATTATGGTTGTAATGTGAATCCTATCACCAGATAAGCTTTCTGCGAACAGGGGTTGGCGACGACCTGCCCGAAAACTGGAACAGAAAAAGTATCTGTCACTTTGATGTCTTTCGCTGCTTTCAAAGCAAGGTTGGTGACGGCAAAGCCATCCGTTCCATAAAAGTCGGTTGAGAAGGGGACGGCACCAGCCGTGGCAGTCCAGTCAACAGTTACGAGTTTGAATGGGACAGTGAGTTCGACGTAACTGCTGTAGGCACGTTTGCCGTCCTTGTTCACGCCGTCATTACCTGCGAAATTAGTGAACCACTGCAGGCAGGCAGGTCCGAAGTCGTAGCCGACATTTGCCTCGAAGACATGATTCGTGCCATGGGCATCGTACTTGAAATATCGATTCTCCGGGTCGAGACCATTATTGAGCCAGTAGTCGGTAATGCCGATGTTGAGACCACCAATGGCGTAGCCCAACGTCAAGTCAAATTCCTTCGTGTCGGATGAGTCTGACAGTCCGACACTTCCCCATGCTGTCAATGAAAGACCTTTGTAGCCTATGCCAAGAGTCGGCTGCAGCGACACGTTTCCTAAGTCCTGGCCACGCCAGATGTAACTGCTCACGATGTCACCACAAATAGTGGTCTCAACTTTCTCCTGTGCAGGGGTGGATAAACTTACGACCAACCCCATTGCGAAAAAAACAATCTTTTTCATACCTCTTCTTTTTAGTTATAACAAGCCTCGCCATGTTCGTAGATGTCGAGACCTTCCTCTTCCACACGGGAACCAACGCGGAGTCCGTGCAGTTTCTTGATGCCGAAGAACAGCAGGAAGCCACATGCGGCAGCCCATAGGTCAATGACAAGAATACCGAACAACTCGGCTCCGAAGAATCCCCATCCGTGACCATAGAAAGCACCATTTGAGGTGGAGAGCAGCCCGGTCATCAGCGTGCCGAGGATACCACAAACGCCATGTACCGAAGAAGCACCCACGGGATCGTCGATGTGCAGACGGTGATCAATGAACTCAATGGCATAGACAAGGACAGCTCCGCATACCAGGCCGATGGCTACGGCACCGACGGGCGAAACAATGTCGCAACCTGCCGTGATGCCTACCAATCCGGCCAGAACACCGTTGAGCGTCAGTGAGAGCGAGGGCTTGCCATATTTCATCCACGTGATAAACATTGTAGCCGTTCCACCTGCCGCAGCAGCAAGGTTGGTTGTCAGGAACACGTGACTGATGGCAACGCGGTTCACCTCACCGGAAGCGGCCAACTGTGAGCCAGGGTTGAAGCCGAACCATCCAAGCCAGAGAATGAACACACCGAGGGCGGCCATCGTCAAGTTGTGTCCGGGAATGGCACGGCTCTTGCCGTCTTTCCCATATTTGCCGATACGCGGGCCAAGTGCCATCGCGCCAACGAGTGCCAGTACGCCACCCACACTATGCACGATGGCAGAACCCGCGAAGTCATGGAACACATCGCCAAAGGCCGTCATCATGAAACTGTCTGCTGCATCATTGCAGAGCCAGCCGCCTCCCCATGTCCAATGGCCTTCGATGGGATAAATGAACAGCGAGATAACAGCGCTGTAGATGAGATACATCGAGAACTTCGTCCTTTCTGCCATGGCTCCGCTGACAATCGTGGCACTCGTGGCACAGAACACCGTCTCGAAAATCAAGAACCCTTCTACGGGCAAGTCTCCCTTGTAGAAACTCAGGTCACCCCAGTTGGGCATACCGATAAAACCTGCTCCCTCGTTGCCAAACATGAAGCCAAAACCGAGAAAAAAGAACAGGAGAGAGCCGAACATGAAGTCCACGAAGTTCTTCATCAGGATGTTTGCCGTGTTCTTGCTCCGTGTAAAACCTGCTTCGCACAGCGCGAATCCCGGCTGCATCCAGAAAACCAACATGGCAGCCAACAACATCCATACAGTGTCGAGTGATAATCCTATTTCATTCATAATCTTTCTTTTTTAGTTATCCTATTACTTATTTCTTGTCTCTCAGTACAGTGTCACCATGTTCACCTGTTCGGATGCTCCAGGTTTCAATCATGTCGCTGACAAAGATGCGGCCGTCGCCTACCTCGCCCGTGTGGGCTACATCCAATATCACCTTCACCGTTGGCTCCACAAATTGGTCACGGCAAACGATGGTCAATGCCACACGCTCTATCACATCGGTCGAATACTGGACTCCACGGTAGATGCGTTCCTCTCGGCTTTGACCTATGCCGTGCACATTGTGATACTCAAACCAATCGATGTCAGACTGGAGCAGTGCTTCCTTCACATCCTCAAACTTCGTCTTACGGATAATCGCTTCAATCCTTTTCATAATTTTCTCTTTTTACCTTAAATATTATAACACTAAATCATGCCACTGGGGCATCATTTTGCCAATTGACGGTGCAAAGATACGACATGATGAAACGAAAACAAGCATGATTGTGTCAATATGATTTAAAACAAACCATAAATATGACATATTGTAATTAAATGCTTGAATTTTCTAACAAAATGTAATTAAAACCCTGTATTAACTATCATTTCGTTACAAATGGTCAAATTCCATCCTATAGGTCTGGTCAAGTTGCACGTCATTCCAGTAGATAGGCAGGAACACTTGACGCTCAACCTTGTATCCTTGTTGTTCCAGAAGATATTTAAGGCAGCCTCGTATGCCGATTCCAAAAGGCCGTACCGGTATTAGCTATGTACTTTCATGGCTACTCCTGTTTTTCATGGAGAAACTCATACTTCTTGTTATACTCAGCAATCAAATCCATTGCAAGCGTATTTGTTTGATTTGTAAAGATTTGTAAGATTTCTGCCCGCAGGGCACTCCTTATTGGTTCGCTAACTTCCGATTTTTAATTGAAAAAGTGCAGCCGTCAGGCGCATCGTTTCCGGAACAAATATAACTGCTATTTCACCTTGCCCAATCGCAGGCTAAATCCCATTTTAATATTGCCTTCTGCACCATAGCCGACTTCGGTAAACATTCGGAACATTCCTCTCCCAAATTCGACACCGAAAGGCGAGACTTGGCCTGCCATGCGCCATCGTATCTCATTCTTTTGCTCATTTGCCGGAAAACCATCACCCTCCAAGGTCAAATGCTGCCGGTATATGCCCAACCCGGCTTTTGAGTAGAAATTTATATGTGGAGTATATCCCCATGTATACTTCATGGCAGGCATAACGTAAAATGCCCGGTTGGAGATATTGGCTGAAGATAATGGTTCTTTTTGCTCACTCGGACCAGCATATTCGTCTGCTGACAAATCATCATTCTGATAAACCCAGCCGAACAATGCACCTACGGCTATCCTGTGATTAAAATGGTAAAAGTAATGGGCACCGATGCCGAGAGAGTTAAAGACTTTACCACAGACTTCCACTGACGACATTTTATATTTGTCTGATAAATAGTCGGTGGTTTTATTGTAACGATGCATGCCCGCGTCTGGATCTCCACAAACCTGCATGCCAATCTCATGCCTGAAAAGGTGTTTCGGATGTCGCTGGAATAACGACGGGCGAGAATAGTCCTGAACAGGTAGTTCTGTTGTCGTATCGTCCATATTGGCAGATTGCAAATGATAAACCGACTGTCGCGGGCGGTCAAGATTTCCGTTAATAGCATCTATGATAAGTCCGGCCTCACCGGCAATTGGTACGAGGGCTTGCAGCCATGCCGTGCCGTCTGCCTTTTTCCCTGGTATAATATCACCGTACCTGTGGCTTTCTGATTGAAATGAAACAGGCTTGTTCAGGTCTTTCCGTTTCATCTGTATCGTCGCAGGCAACGGTTGGTGTTCATATGTCCGATGTGGCGCGACGACGGTAATCGTATCAGGCTGAAACCCCACAAATGTGATGTCTGCCGTGCCTCCGTTTTTGATGGAAATGCACGAGGAAAACAATATTGCGGAAATTGGCAACACTACCATACCGCATAACCTAAATGCACTCTTTCTCATAGCTGTGAGAGATTAAAAATAAGAATCATTGCAAAGATAGTGTTTTTACGTATAGGCACAAAAGGAAAAACTCTTTTTTTAACGATATTTAATCGACTTTTAACGATGTTTAATCGACGGCACTGCGTTTCATGCGGTGGTGCAGCTGGAAGAGGGCGGGCAGGAAGATGCAGAGCGAGAATGCTACATAGAGCAGTTCGCGGCGCAGGTCGCCTCCGCAGAGGTCGATGAGGTCGGCATCGGTCAGTCCGGGCATGAGCCGGCTCACCACGTAGGCGATGGTGTTGTTCACCCAGTGGAACACGATGCCGGGCACGATGCTCCCCGTGCGCCAATACATCCAGCCCAGCAGCAGACCGATGAGCGTGGCATGGAAAAACTGCGGCAGGTTGCCATGACAGGCCCCGAAGAGCAAAGCCGAGACCAGAATGGCAAGGAAGGTTGAACGGTTGAACGGTTGAACGGTTGAACGGTTCCCGTTATCGTTATCGTTCCCATTATGGAGCAGGGTGCGGAGGATGGCTCCGCGAAACACCATCTCCTCGGCCACGGGCACGAGGATGCCGACGGCAAGATAACCCAGCGGATGGTTCATGATGCGGATGAATAGCTGTTCGTATTCGGGCGGCAGCTCCATGCCCAAGTGCTCTTGCAGAAAGGCCGACGGCAACACCGTGCCCATGGCCAGCAGTACCGTCCACAGCACCACGTCCCAAGGACGGCTCTGCAGATAGCTGCGCGAGAAGGGCGACCATCGCAGCCACGCAAAGACGGCAATTGTGATGATGCTGCTCGCGATGGCCTTCACCACAGTAGCGGTGGCGTCGGTGTCGGTGGAATGAAAGACAAGGCGTGCTATAATCTCGACGAAGACTTGCACCACCAAAAACACGATGATATAGAGTAATGGCTCAAGTATTTTTTTTGACATAATGACATAAGAGTGTTTTTTCGACTTTTATGGATTCGCGGTCGGCCTCAAGCTGTCGGCGCAACGCTTCGGGCGACTCAAACCGCTGTTCGTCGCGCAACCGCCATAGTAGTTCCACGTTCATCTGCTGGCCGTAAAGGTCGCCGGAGAAGTCGAAGATATGAAACTCGATAGAGAGAGGGTTATTCCCGTTGTAGGTGGGGCGCGTGCCTATGTTGAGCATGCCCAGTCGGTTGCCGGTGCGGGCTGCATAGGCTCCTGCCTTTGGTATGAGCTTCGAGGAATCTACGTCGATGTTGGCGGTGGGGAATCCTATCTTCCGACCTTCCTGCCGGCCCGTGACCACCTTCCCGCAGAGCGAGTAGGGACGCCCCAGCAGTACCGAGGCCTCTTCGACCTTGCCCTCGGCGAGCAGTCGGCGAATGGCCGACGAAGAGGGTGGGGCAGACGGGTCGCCTGCTTTGCGGGTCTCGCCAATCGCGGCATAGTCGTCCCATGCTTCACATTGCCTGACTGTAATGCCGGTCTCCCGACCGTAGGCTGCGTAGTCGGCAAAGGTGGCATCGCGGTCGCTGCCAAACCGGTTGTCGTAGCCGACGATGAGTTGGCTGACGCACAGCTGTTCCTTTAGCACCTGTGCCATGAACTGACGCGAGGTGAGTCGGGCCATCTGCTTGTCGAAGGGCAGCACCACCACCTGGTCGACACCCGTCTGTTGAAGCAGGGCGAGCTTCTCGTTGAGCGGTGTCAGCATGGGCGAAGGCTTGCCCGTTAGAATCTGTCGGGGAGGCAGGGCGAACGTGACGACCACGGCAGACAGGTTCTGGCTGCGAGCCTCAGCCGTCAGTTGTCCGAGCAGGTACTGATGGCCGCGGTGCACGCCGTCGAACATGCCGATGGCGGCGATGCAAGGCGACTTCGTGTTCATCCGCTGCAAATTATGCATGATATGTTGTTTTCAGTGTTTCCATCCAGTCGTGGCCGGTCGTCTCGTGCAGCGTATGAATGCCCAGACGCTCGGCGGCCTGACAGTTCTCCAGTGAGTCGTCGATGAATAGCGTCTCCTCGGCGTTGAGACCAGCCTGCGAGAGCACAGCCTCGAAGATTTCGGCATCGGGCTTCTTCATCTGCATCTCGTAGGAGAGGAACACGTGTTCGAAATAGTCTTCCACCCGATGGCCGTCGCGCAGAAAGTCGCGCTCATGCTTCAGCCAGTGCATCTCGTTGGTATTGCTCAGCAGAAACATGCGATAGTGCTGGTTCAGCGTGCGCAGCATGGCCAGTTTCTCGTCGGGTATCACCGATGTCAGCTCACTCCATGCTGCAACGATTTGCTCGTCGGCGGCATCGCAGAGTGTCAGCCGGCGCACCTCGTCGCAGAAGTCGTGCGTCGTGATGTGCCCCAGTTCGATGTCGAGAAACAAGTCTTCCGTGCGATGTTCCTCCACATAGGTGGCAATCTCTTGGGCTCCGAGAGCCAGGAAGGCATCGATGCAACGCCGGGCGTTGAGACCGACGAGCACGCCGCCCATGTCGAAGATGATGTTCTTGATGTTATTCTCGTTGTTCATTGTTCGGTTGATGATGTGGACTTTCGTTTTCCTAAGCCCGATAGTATTCTATATCCCTCGCCAATCCAGAGCACCAACGACGTGAGTCCCATGACGATGGTCCACTCTTTAGCCGACATACCGTCGGTGCGGAACATCTGACCGCCAAACTCCACGATGATCCACTGTCCGGCAAAGATGAGCAACAGCACCAGCAGCATGCCACGGCTCTCGCGCAGACGAGAGAAGGCTGATTCGTTGGTGCCCAGCGTCTTGGCATTGAACAGATTCCAGAACTGTAGCATGACAAACGTGGTGAAGAACAGCGTCAGCTCGTGCAGGTCGACGCCTGTCCCGAGATGATGCTCGCAGTAGTAAAGGGCGATGAGCATGGCTATGGCAAAAAGAATGCCGCACCAGAGAATGGCCCAGCCCATCGAGGGGGTGATGATGAATTCGGTCTGGCTGCGCGGACGGTCGTTCATCACGTCGGCCGATGGCGGCAACGAGGCCAGCGCCATGGCGGCAAAGGTGTCCATGATGAGGTTCACCCACAAAATCTGCGTGACCGTGAGCGGCATCTCCGTACCGATAATCGAACCACCGAGCACCAAGAGCAGCGCCGTGAGGTTGACCGTGAGTTGGAAAAAGAGGAAACGCTGAATGTTCTTGTAGAGCGACCTGCCCCACATCACAGCGTTGACGATAGAGCCGAACGAGTCGTCGAGCAAGGTCATGTCCGAGGCTTCCTTGGCCACGCTTGTACCCGATCCCAACGATAGTCCCACATGGGCATGGTGGAGGGCAGGGGCATCGTTGGTGCCGTCGCCCGTCACGGCCACCACCTCGCCACACCGTTGCAACATTTCCACAAACCGCTGCTTGTCGGCAGGGCGGGCTCGCGACATGATGCTGATGCTTCGTGCCCGGGCAAGAGCCTCCTCGTCGGTCAGCGCAGCCCATTCGTCGCCTGTGATGGTCTCGCCCGTGATGCCGGTCTGTCGGCCAATCTCGGCGGCTGTTGTCGCCACGTCGCCCGTCACAATCTTCACCTCGATGCCGGCTTGCTGACATTGGTGCACAGCCTCTGGCACGTCGGGACGCAGCGGGTCGCTGATGGCACAGATGGCCTGCAGGCGACTGTCGCAGGCAAAAGCCAGCGTGCGCATACCCTTCTGTTGCCAGTCGAGCAGCATCGACTCGGCCCATTGCCGCTCGTCGGCACTGAGCCCACATTTTTGCAGCACGATTTCCGGAGCACCTTTGATGAAGTGGTGTTGGGCGGTACGGGTCGACATATATTTCCTTTCGGTGGTGAAAGGTTGTTGTTCTATGATTTCGGTGTCGCTGCGCCACAGCCGATAGTCCTCCCCTTGGTCGGCCATCCAGTGCAGCAAGGCAGCTTCGGTGGGGTTGCCGATGCTCTGGTCGCCGTTCAGCTCGGCGGTAGAGTTCACGGCAATGGCTTGGGCGAGAAGGTCGTGCGAAGCCTCTTTTTTCCAGGTCTCCATCGCAGCAACCCGCATACGGTTTTGGGTGAGCGTGCCGGTCTTGTCGGTACAGATGACGGTCACCGCACCCATCGTCTCACAGGCATGAAGCTTGCGCACGAGGTTGTTGGTGTGCAACATGCGTCGCATGTTGAGTGCCAAGGCCAGCGTGACAGCCATCGGGAGCCCCTCGGGCACAGCCATCACAATGAGCGTGACGGCCATCATGAAGTATTTCAGGACGATGCGCGCCATGCTCATCCATTCCAGGTTGCGCCACACGTCGGGATAGATAATGATGTCGTGAACCAGAAAGCTGACAAATGCCAGCATGGCGACGGCGGTACCGGCCTTCGAGATGAGCTTGGCCAGACGGTCGAGTTGTTGGTTGAGCGGTGTCTTAATCGTGGTGGTCTCGGTCGACTTTCGGGCCACACGGCCTATCTCGGTCTCGTCGCCCACGGCTGTCACGCGATATTCTGCACGGCCTGTCATCACCATCGATGAGCGCAGCAACATGTTCGACGGGAATGTGCCGTCGCGATGCCCTGTCGTGTCTTTCTCCGTCATAGGCTCGCCGGTGAGCATCGACTCGTCTACCTGCAGGTCGTTGCTCACGATAATCTCGCCGTCGGCAGGCACCTCGTCGCCCGTCTCCACCAATACCACGTCGTCGACAACCACCTCGCGTCGGGCAATCTCGGTCACACGACCTTCGCGTCGCACTTTCACCCGCTGTTCTTCGTCGAGCTCGGTCAGCAAGTCAAACTTCCGGGCGGCGTCGCGTTCGAAATAGAACCCCACCGTAGTGGCAAAGATTATAGCCAGAATGATGCCGATGGTCTCTACAAACTCGTCCTCGATGAAACCAAACACAAGGGAGATGACTGCAGCCACCAGCAAAATCTGAATGATGGGGTCGCGGTATTTCTCGATATAAAGACTCCACAGCGACGGCTTGGGCAGCGGAGTCAGCACATTCTCGCCATGTTGCTGACGCCGTTCCGTCACCTGCTGAGATGAAAGTCCGCGCATCTGTTTATCTTTAGGATTCACGTTCGTAGAGTTGTTTTATGTCTTGTAGACGTTATTACAAACTTTGTCGTAGTTTCATGCCTTAAAGACATAAAGCCAGACGTAGCCATTGTTTTATATTTTAAGTTGACTGCAAGCAGTAGTCAACTGCATTTTTTTTGCCGTGCAAAGTTACGGTTTTTCCATAAATAATCATCTTTTTTACATAAAATATTTGCATATTTGCCCAAAACGCAGTAACTTTGCACCCGAAAATCGCGCAGGCTCTACAGGGACTGTACAAATCCCTCCGATGGAGACTGCAATAAACGAACCCGCAGGGAAACTATAATTAAGAAATCCCCAAAGGATTGTGATTAAAGGATAAAAAACATCCTTCTTGATTTTCACGGACTTGTAGCTCAGTTGGTTAGAGCAACAGACTCATAATCTGGAGGTCCCAGGTTCAAGCCCTGGCTGGTCCACACTGAAAATCAGGGAGTTACATCAAAAATGTAACTCCTTTTTCTTTGTTTTGCGAACAATTTGCGAACAAAATTGCATTTCGTGAACACCAATATAATCTTTCTGCAATAATTGATTCACTCATTTTGTTCGCAAATCCCATTATTTTTGTTCGCAAACCATTTTTTTGCATATTATTCAGTAATATCAGTAATACTAGAAAGTTACTTTTGAATAAGGACGAACATACTCTGTACTTGTAACACTGCTTGCTTATAACTTAAATATTCTACAATTCTGCAACCCAGTATGAGCAATGAAGTCTGTTATTCGTTTTTCATCATTTTTGGTGTGATATGATATTGTCCATGGGACATTCGTTCCTGTCTGCTGCACAACTTCTATCATATATGGGTAATCTACTGGACAGAAAGAATGTCCAATAACAACCACTTTAGTAATACCACCAAGTGAATTGAAGAAGGCTTGGTTGTCCTTTATTATGCCATTGGTATCTTTTACCAATTCATTCATCCATGCTATAACTTTGTTCCATGTATCTTGCTTGAAGACAAGTTCTGTTTCGTCCTCATATGCATCGTTGGGGTCGCGTGGCTGATTGTGACCAATGATATAGTTATCATGTTTCAGCCTTGATCCGTGGATATGGAGGATATTCTTTTGAGGTATGTTATAGACTTTTTCCAAGGTCTCAGTGTAGTTAAAGGTCAGATAGCAACTTTCAGCTGACAAATCAAACTTTGCCTTTGCCTCGTTCACGTCAATACTTTCCACCCATTGATTGAACGTCTCTAAGAATTCATCCAAGATTGGCTTAAACAACCAATCGGGGCCATCTTCAATGGCTGCCACTGAGCGAGTCGGGTGATCATAGTCAATACCTTCGTCAGGACTACACCAGTCCACTATATCTTCTTCGTCATATTCCCCCAGGGCTCTCTCTATGTCCCCCCAAAAGTCCCTATAGTTACTAAAGAAAGTCTCCATCATCTGTTCAAGGCGGTTATGGCCATGCTGTCGCACCCACTCCGCAAAATCGCTATACTGCGACTTTATTTCATGTGTTATATCAAACCCGTTGCCAATAATGAAAAGCGTATGCTTGTTCTCCACATCGATTGCTGGAAATAGTGATTTCTGGTTCATCTTACATGGCTTTTTACTTCAATTTAGACGGCTCATAACACAAGCAACTCAAATGTGAGAACTTTGCAGTATAAATGGAATAACCCATTACAAACAGTTTCTAGGCAATTGTGCATTATAGCAATATGTCCATCAATACCAATATTTTCAAGAAACTTAATTGTATCCATTATTGTCAACTTTATTGTAATTATTGCGCTATTCTATTATTATACCGAAGTCTTATCTGCTCCTCAGCCTCGTTTTTATTTGCTAATCCAAATAATTGTACGAAACGCTCAACCATTTTATTTCTGTCTTTTGGTGCCAGAATATCAGAAGAATACATTTCTATCAACAAATATTTGGTAATACTACCATTTCTAACCAACATCTTCTTTGAAGAAGTATCCCAAAGTATCTTAGCCCAATAATCTGATGAGACATTCCTATCAAGGAATGATGCATAATTATTTATTATGGTTTTGTAATCAAAATTCTTTTGAGTTGTCATAATTTGACTAACAGCAGAGACAAACGGCAGAAGTCCAACTGGACGGAAAAACAGATTTCCTCCTTCTCCAACTGGTCTATACTTAAGTGCAGGCTCATTACTTTTGTCATTGATGAAATCTTTTAGTTCAGAAAAACTATCTCTCATTTCATCCCAAAATGATTTAGTGAAGTCATAGAACGCTTTTATCTCTGAATCATCAGGCCGTGCCCTTTTATAATCTTTTAGTTTTTCGTTTGATAACAACTTGTCTGTCTCCCTTAAGTGATATGCCTTGAACAATTCATCGTGGCAGTCATAGAGAGTCATCAAGGTCGTAAATGAACTTTTGTCCGTTGTTGGGATGGACTTAGAATTACTAATCTTTATCCGATTGTCAATGAACAACTTATGACTTTCCAACAACCATCGTGTTACAATAGCAACTATATCATCTTCATCAAGAGCTATAATATCTCCCTTCCCTACAGGTTTGGCGTATCTGTTAAGTATAGAGAAGATCCTTCGTGACTTGGCCATTCCCGTTGAGGAATTCTCATGTCCGATTAGCATGATCGGAACTGTGTCATTTTCATACTTCTTGCTTTCTTTCAACGCTGCCTTAATACCCTCTAGTCTATGTTGTCCATCCAACGGAAATATTTGTTCATTGCCATTCAACTCTAACAACCCAACATTCCCATACATGACATCACCCACCTCATATCTTACCTCTCGCCATTGAGGGTCACCATCATACACAGCAAGAACCATTGCATTGAAAAAGTGGTCATGATGCTTCAATATATAATCTTTTATTTTGAGGTAGTTGTCCGTTAAAGAACGCTGTAAGGCTTCTTTCAAGAGTCCAGACTTATATAGTTCTTCCGAACTGCGTCTATTCACTAAAACCGCCAAATCCTTAAATTTCAAATTCGTAATATAGTAAACGGTTTCACCGATATAACCTCTTATTGCTGGAAGTATCATTTTAGAAAGCTTTTACTTTGGGTTGTTCTTCTATTTTGTTTGGTATGTCCTCATTATACGGAGGGACAATAGAGCGGATTAATGCAATTTCGTTTTTCTCAATAGCAATATTATCCGTATCTGGAAAATATCGATAATACAAATCGTTCTTCCAATTGTCAAACATTTCTTGAATCATGTATCTCTCATCTTTGAGATAGTGCATAGCCCTTTTACAAATATTCTCACTTGGCGTATATAATGCTCGACCAATATACAATATGTAATATTCTGCAAATGGCAGATTGGGGCCCTTAAGATAAAACATATATAATCCACCTTTGTCTTTGGGCATATTTCTAATCTCATCAGAGATTTTGCCATCATTAAGATACTTGATCTCAGAAGACCAATTCGTGACATCTCTTATAGGATTGTCATTACCCACAAAGTTATCCATCCACCTTATGGGATTAGGGCGGAAAAGGATTTCTAATGATTTATCCTTGTTAAATGCGTTATAAGCTCTATATCTCATAATCAATCCAACGATTCAGGTACATCATCAAAATCTTCTGTATCTTCCTCTTTGTCTAGGAACCCGAGGAATACTCTCAAAAAAGCCGTCTCTTTGAAGAAGAAATTTGGATTATCTTCCAATTTCTCTTGAATATAGTCAAAGCCATAGTTGGCATATTCCTCCATTTTTGTAATGAGGTCATCCACAACCTTTCGCTGGGTGATTTCGCCTTTATCTAGCGCTATGAAGTCTATATCCGTTCGGGCTATTAATGCAGCGAACATATATTCTCGCAAGCGTGGATATTGTGTTCGGCCAAGGCGTGATTCTCCTGTTCCCCAATTGGAAATGGCCCAACCGAAATGTTTCCTTTTTGCCTTATCTTCTATCAATGGCTTGGTTTTGTTACTGTACAGACCTATAAAAAAAGCCAAGATGAACACCTCATAGCCTGCACCATATATCTTACCTCTTACTTCCTGATACTGGTTCACTCCCCTTCCGTAGTCTGAGAACACGCTTATCACGGAGTCTTGGTAACGCTCTTCCCATTCGGGATTACGCTTGCCCCAAAGTTCATATAATGATTCCATATTACTTTATTCTTTCTATTGTTGTACGAACTGTTGCCATATTCTTTGAATCAAAGCCGTCGGCTTTCTTGATACGATAGACACAACATGTCAGCTTTTCAATTTCTGGGAAACGAACCCTTCCCTTGGTGATGAAATCCTTGGTCACAATGATACACTGTTTTTTCAAATTGTCAATCACATTGTAGAAGTTTTCTTCCTTGGAATCGCCAAATGATGATGTTGCAGCATCAAACACAAGAGGATAATCCTCGTCACGTTTTTCTTGTGTAAAGTCGGATATGGCAAACAGGACGGATATATACATTACCGTCAATTGTGAGCCAGACGGTTTCTTGATTTCCGTACCGTTCGAACTATACAGGCGGATTTCTGTCGAGTCGTCTGCCGTCTGCCTGAGCCGAATTTCTCCATGAAAGTCACTTGCGCTTAACCGTTCCAGATATCCATTCGCCTTATCTTGCATCTCAGCAAGAAAACGGCGAAGGTTTTCCTTTTTAGCAAAAGCAAAGGCTTTGGCAATCTCTTCAAGGACACGGTGAACGTCACGATACACTTTTACCTGCGAACTGTCGGGATTCAGCTCATCCATCTGTTTCTGCAATCCATCCATCCTTGTCAGAAGTTGTGCCAACTCACCATTCAGTTCTGCAAGCCTCACCTCTGCTCTACCTTTCTGTTCAAACAGTCCTTTGATATCGTTGAAATCCTTCTCCAAAATAGCTTCAGACACATTTCCAGCCTGAATCAGCAGGCGCGATTTCTCGTCTATCGTGTCTTGTATCTGTTGCTCCACTTCCTTCAGGTCCTCGTTCAGACGCTCCACTAACCCCATGCGGTCACTAATTTCACGGACAAGCCCAGAAACCTGCGACTCGTTGCTGCCGCTTAGCGAAATACTCAGATTATGCAGCGATTCAATGTTGCCAAACTTGAAAAGTTCCTTCTCTTCAATGGCTTCCTTCCGACTCTTCTTTGCGGCCTCCTGTGCAATATGTCTCTTATACTCCTCCAGTTTCTGCAACATAAAGTTGTATGCCTCCGACCCTTCTTCTGCGGGACGACCACACACCTTGCAGATATGGTCGTTCAGCATCTCCTCCATTGTTTCCTGATTGGGCAGATACCAAGGAAGTTCAGGCGCACCATTAACCAATGCACCTTGCATTTCCTTGACTGCTTCCAATTTCCCTATTTCAATAGCTTTTTGACGCTCATAATCCTTTTCCTGCTTTCTCTTTTCCCTACTGAGTGCAGAGCATTTTTGTTTGAACTCTAGTAAAACATCTGGGAAAGCGCAAAGGACCCACATTCTATCAAGAAGTGCGTGATTATAATCGATATAACTTATTTGGGCTTTTAATTTCCTACGCTTTTCTTCCTTACTCTTTAACCTACTTTGGATGTCTTTATATCTTTCAGATGTTTCCTGATTCTCTTCAAGTTCCCCCAGCCTTTTAGAAAACACCTCCAACGATGTCGTTTTATCTCTAATATCCTTCTTTTTAGTTGAAATTTCCTCGGCAAGACGATTTATCTGCAATTCTAATGCTTTAGCCTCACCTGCAACCTTCCTGTCAGACTTCATTTCTTTCAGATAGGCAGAATTTGCTTTCTCCTCAAAAGATGATGTATATTCTACAAGATCATCGAACTTTCTTATATCAGAAAATTT
Organism: uncultured Prevotellaceae bacterium; assembly: GCA_902776685.1. Lineage (GTDB taxonomy): Bacteria > Bacteroidota > Bacteroidia > Bacteroidales > Bacteroidaceae > Prevotella. Next base: position 9,876 of record CACYRB010000006.1, on the reverse strand, counting down.
GTCGACCAGATCTTTTAAAGCAGTGGCATTGTCAAACACATTAAGTTCCGACTCACCCTTAAACATACTAAATCTTTGGATAAAGGCATCGTAGCATCTGTCTATGAGGTTCTTTCCACTCACTTGAATGCGTTCTGAGCCAGAAGTTTCATAACCTCTATAAACAAGTGGACCGACTCTAAAAAAGTCTTCGCTAACACGTTCAACGGAAAAAGACTTTTCTACGGATTTTTCACCATCGTGCTCAAAAAGCATAGCAACGGAAACTACATCTTTTTCGCCAATTTCCATCTTTGACTTTCGCATTTCCGACATGTGGTCAACATTGCCCTTATCAATAGTTGTATTGAACAACCATTGTAGAGCATCAAAGAAAGTTGTCTTACCATCGCCATTATCTCCGAGAATAAGAGTTAGGCCGTCTGAAAACTCAAATATATTATTATCTCCGTAGTAACTACGGAAATTTTTGATTCGGATTTCCTTGATAATCATACGTTGTCAATTAAATATTTGTCTATTTCTTTCCAAAGTTCTTTTTCGGAAGCCCCTTCTCCTGTACGTTTAATAATCTGTGCAACTGCATTGATTACGTAATTATCAGAATCAAGCGCCTGCTCTATTGTACTGATGTCAGAAGGAGAATAATCTCCGAACTTCATCAGATTCTCATCAAGCAAGACTGCTTGTAGCATTTTGTTGTCATTATTTCTTGCCATAATCAGAATAAAGATATGTTATAATATGATAGTATTTCGTTTAACTCGTTATATGCAAAGTCCGCATTTTCTGATAATACAGCAAAGTCACGAACTCTTTTCAATTCACTTCTTATTAGACTACGTTCCATGTTGTAGTTTTCCTGTGCTGAATTCACCTCGGGAGCCACGACCAAATCGTGTATTATGGCTATATGTTTGTCTGGATGCTTTCGTAATATACGTCCTCTCCTCTGAATAAATTGCCTTGGATTTCCCGTGCTGGCACAAAAAATTGCCATTTCACTTCGAGGTACGTCAACGCCTTCATCAAGGCATTTCATAGAGGTCAAAACCTCAATATCACCGCAAGCAAACTTTTCAAGAATCTCGTTTCGTTCCTTAATTCCTGATACGAACTTCTTCACGGTCGTGGTTTTGCTTACATCCTGTACAATCCCTGTATACGTGTCAATCAGGTTATTAGAAAAGTCATCGTCATTTACACTTTCTATGCAGTCAAAGACATCAGCTGTTTCATCATCAGGCCTTGTACCTTCTGGAACATAGACCAAAGTATATTTCAAATTTCCTTTCTCGGTGTATCTTTCCTGAACGATTTGTTGGAATATCACTTCTTTCTCTTGAGCTTTGTGAACAATGCGTTTTCGTTTCAGCAACAATCGCATCAAAATATCATCTCCTTTGGGAAATGATTCCTTTTCCTGGTTAAAGAACTTAGCCAACTGCAATGAGATACGCATATATTCAGCCATTTCTGCATCATTTAGATGTACTATATGTGGAAAATACTTGTATCGGCAAAGGTATCCTTTATCAATAGCATCTTTCATGTTAAACTCAAATGTGTATCCGTTCTCACAGCCAAAGAATTCCATAATGGTTTTATTACCACTGTCATCAAACTGGCGTTCTGGTGTTGCAGAAAGTCCTATGCGACGAGCGAACTTAACCCCGTCTAACCTATCTAATATCCTTCCTGCCCCCATGTTGTGTGCTTCATCAGCAATAAGTAGCATCTGTCGGGTAGTGTTCCTGTTAAAGTCAACTAACTCACGGAAGATGTTTTCTCGTGCAAAGGAAGCATATGTCGCTATAATAATAAACGATGACTCTTCTCCGTCTATCTTGATACTCTCTTTTGTTTTTATACTGTCAAGTTCCGTTTTCCACTTGGGATTTTTAGAACTGACCTTAGTAATATGATAAAAATGAAACCTTTTACATTCATCTTCCCATTGGTCAACCAGTGTTATCGTAGGGACGAGAATAATTGCTTTGTAAAAATGGAATTTCTTCCAGATGTTGAGCAGACAATTCAGCGAGGTAAGGGTCTTACCTGTTCCTGTGGCCATTGCGAAAAGCCCCTTTTGTTTTACTTTCCAATTTTCATATGCTTGTTTCTGATAGTCTCGAGGCTCATCGAAAGGAAATCTTGGTTCCCTCTCATTTGAAATATCAATGGTTTGTCCCTCTAACTTTCGGATGATGCTTTCCACCTTCCTTTTTGCTTTATTTAGAACATCTTGAATATTTGGGGGATAGTTACTATTGAGCCGTTTAGAAATAAGATTCTGTTCGTCACGAATCAACTCTTCAATCTCCTTATGCTTGAAATTAGCACAGATTCCAGATTTTACATCATCGGCTTTCAAATAAATGACAGAATTATCATTACCAGAAAATGTCCTTTCAAAATCTTCAGCTATATCATTAATTTTGTACACATCCCCTTGTCCATCCCAATCGCAGAAAGCAGTAAGGCTCTCTAAATTATCAATTAAGGCAGTACGCGAGAAGTTACAAGAACCATCAAAGGCGACCCTATTCAGTCCGTCAGAGAACAATCCGCACTTCGAATGGGCAATCCCTTCACCTTCTTTTGGAACCACGATCTTTATATCTAATCGTTCACTCTTAATTAGCCATGCGAGACATTCGAAAAAATGTTTGTCGCGTTCGGATAGTATTTGCTTTACCTCTTCGATATTCTGCAAATCAAAAAAAGGTATCATGACATCTTCTTCTCCCGCCATAATAGCGTTCCTATCATTTATAGAAAGAATGTCATTGATTACCATGCGCATTCGTCCACCATTATAGAGAAATGTAGCAAAGCCATCTGATAGAACATTAATAGCTGAGGACGAAAAGAAGCCTAATTTAATATCAAATTGCGTAGCATTGCACAATGCCTCAGAGAAGAAACCAATAGGTTCCCACTTTGTGCGTGACTTGAAACGTCGGCTTCCTGGCCAAAGTACGTTTGCTTTAAGCATACACTATTATTTATATGAAACAATTAGCACACATTATGTCATCGCCAAGAATATCAACGAGGGTGGTTCCCTTGCTGTTGGCTTTATTCTCTTGCTGCCGCCTGATAATATCCAGTTTTATCTGACGGATTCGTTCGGGCTTTATCAAGTCGGAAAGACTCTCGTTCTGATTCCACGTATAACCGTCTTTCTCAAACTCCATCGCCTTTGCATAGAGGTCAGGATGCTGCTCGTAGAGCCAAATCCATTCTATCTTTTGCTGGAAGAAACAGAAGTAGCAGCCAGAGCGACTGCGGCAATAGGTGCCAGTCTCTCCGTCCACCTCGAAGGGTATTTCTTCGTAGTAGGCCGGTACGCCCACACCGCTCTCACGGAGTAAACGGAAGATGTCATCCTTCACCAACACATCTGTGTTGTCAAGCAGGGGAAAATCGTCAAGTTTACCCACAGGATAGTCTGTCGTTTTAAGGAACTCAAAGACGGCATGATTAAACAGGCGGATGTCGTAATCAAGCAGCGCATTCATCTTCTTCGAGTAGTAGAACTGCTTGGTGATGGGCTTCTTCACGGTCTCAATTATCTCGTCACGTAGGAATCCTTCAGGTGTAAGCCTTTCATATATATCCACTATCTGTTCCAAGTTCTCCTTGTGCAGGAACTTGTTGATGACATCAATACTCCAGATATTCTTGCGGAACGGGAAGATTGCCTGAATGTTGGGCTTGGAAGAGATATATCCGTCTCTGTCCTCGTCGCCACGAATGCCAACGTAGGAAACGGCATAGTCATCACCCACATATTCCTCGAACTTATCCAACTTCATCTTTTTTGTACACCAACGGGCCTGCGGTGACGGTAGGAAACCACCCATCGCTTTCAAAAAGTGATGGAAGGGTGTCGGCTCTGGGCTACCCTCGGCAGCACGAAGTCGTTCTATCTTACCTAAGTAGGCTTCCAAGCGGTTTATCAGCGTCTCTGTTTCTGCCAGTTCGCAGCCGGTATCTGAGTTGTAGTACTCAATCTTTAACGATGGGTATTTCTGCTTCAGATAGATGGCGAGCGCCGCACTATCCTTACCTCCTGATATGCCTAATATTTGTCGTACATTCATTACCTCACTTCTCCTTTCCTTCTATCATTCCACGAATCTCCTTGTCGAAGTCGGAATCAATACGCTGTGTACGGTTGAAAATGTCATATTCTGCTTCCGCTTTCTCTTTGGCCTGCTGTGCAGAAATGTGACCTTTGTCGGGTAGTATCTTGTAGCGGCGGAATGACAAGAACTCATTGACGCTTGCAGAGAATTGCTCCATATTGAAGGTGTTCTCGCGTTCGATAAGGTCTTCTATGTAATCGAAAAAGCCTGTTACGGCACGTTCCAGTTGACGGATTTTTTGTTCAGGCAAGTAGTTCTTCGCTATGCCTACATCACTTTTCAGAATGCGTCCTTCGGGTGCATTCTTCCATGTGGTCAATCCCATGTTCTCCTTTGTGTGGTCGGCATTAGTGTATATAATCTCTGCTGCCGTCTGTCCCGTGATGGCATAGTGGAAACGGTTCTGAATCATAGCATAGAAATCGCGTGTGGTCTGTGCCTGACGGTCATAATCTATGCTACATTCTGCATATATATCGGTTATTTGCTGCCAAATACGCCGCTCGCTGGCACGGATGGAACGCACACGTTCAAGCAGTTCACGGAAGTAGTCCTTGCCAAAAACTGCTGTTCCCTGTTTTAGCCGCTCGTCATCAAGCACGAATCCCTTTCGGATATACTCATTCAGAATTTTTGTTGCCCACTGACGGAAACGTGTAGCCCTTACGGAAGAAACACGATAGCCTACTGCAATGATAGCATCGAGAGAGTAGAAGCTTGTTTCTCTTTTTACCTCCCTTTCTCCCTCCATTTGAACTATTTCCATTTTGGAAACAGTTGCATCAGGACTTAGTTCTCCTTCATCAAAGATGTTTTTTAGATGCTTGCTAATTGCAGGTATGTTCACATCGAACAACTGAGCCATAGCTTTCTGCGTAGCCCAGATGGTTTCATCCTTGATAACAACCTGTACCTTACCTTCTTCATCAGGCAACTGATATAATATGAATTGTATCTCGTTCATACGATTAATGCTTCATTTTTTTATTAAGTATCGACAGCAGGGTGCAAACATCAATGGTTGCATCACCAGAAAGCAGTTTACTGATTTTTTGTTCCAGGTCATTTGCTTTAGACCTATCTTTCTCAGGGAGAACGTAAGTTTGGGTGCGTACATCAGTACCACGGTTCGTCACCATGTCGAAGGAGTAAGCGTCGCTCTTGTCAGCCTGGTCGGTCTTACGGGAGATGTCGGCATATTTCTCACAAGTACGGAAGAGATAGACGAGGTCGTCGGCCAACTTGTCTTCTTGTTCATCGCGAAGGGAATCGAGGCGCTGCTCTAAAATGGTGTAGCAGACGGACTGGTACCACTGTTCGCGATTGTCGTATTCGGTCATGGCACGGTGGTAGAACTCGCGCTGCTTGTCGGTGAGCAGATAGACTTTCACGTTGGCCAGACGTTGGCGGATCTCCTGCACGTAGTCTGAGTATTCACCTGATTCCAAACAAAGGCCGTCGATAAGCCTTTCCTCCAAGCGGTCAATCAGATGGGGATAGCAGGAGCGCAGTTCGCGGATGGCCAGCTGGATGATATGGCCATACTGATTGATGAACTCTTCCTGCCTCAGTTTTTCATGGTCAAAGCCAAGTGCCTCGGGCAGGTCCTCGAAGAAAGCCTTCTCAGGGTCTTTGGCCGTGGCCAGCACGTCGCGGAAGCGCATGGTCGATTCGTGGTCGAACTTACGGGTGTGCTTGGTGTAGTCGTTCAGTCGGACATAGAAACTGAGGAAGGGCTTGATGGTCTCAATGAAGGTGGTATTGGTGATGACAAACTCTTCGCCCAGATTGACGAAACGGCGATACTGGTTGAAGAAGCCCAACTTCACACCGTCCATGGCGAACTTTTTGACTTCAAAGTCTGCGGGGTGCTTCTGCAACAGATCGAAGAACTCCATGTTCACATCTGGCATATAGGCACCACGTGAAACGTCGTAAAGGGCAAAGTCCTGACGACGCATATAGAGATAGGTGGGAATCCAGAAATCGAGAAAGCCCTGCTTCAGTTTATAGGGTTGAGTGGAGAGCATCTTGATGATCTCTGATATTTTCCGAGCCTTGTTCTCCGTGCTTTTCAGGAATGACTCGCTGGCATACCAGACCGACAGGAATCCGTCATTCGTAGGAGCGTCAGCAAACATACCATCGCAATGCAGACCTGTATTCTTGAGCAGGGAATAATAGATGGTCTTCTCCGGCGGGAACTTGTCGGCGGGGAAACCAAGGTCAGGTTCTGCATTGTGCTGTACCAGATGTTCAAGATAGACTTTGCGGGCGGCATTGATGGGGCCACTTAACTTATGGCGGTTGAACAACTCGTTGTTCATCACTGGCGTTTCGCTGTACACCTCGTCACAAACTTTTGAAAGCAACTCGTTGAATTCGCGGTGCGACCTCACTTGCTGCTCCTCTCCCCCGAATATCCAGGAAACGCGGTTCTTGTAGGCAAAGAGGTTGTCGCTGATGGCCTTGTTTAGCAACGCCTCCTCATGCTCCCGCAGATTGGTAATCTCGGTGAGAGCCACACGGTCTTCCTTCTTGATGACCTTTTCTAAGAGATAGTTGTATTTCTTGATATTATATAGATGTTCGATGATGTCGTCCGTATTCTTGAAGTAGGCAAAAATCAAGGCATGCTCTGAGTGCGCTGCGCTGAACTCCTTGATGGTCTCAAAGGCATTCTTTTGGGTGGAAAATATCAGTTCAATGTAGCCGTCGGTGTCGCCATTGGGGATAATCTCAAGCGGTTCTTCACTGAGTTTATAGTCGAAGAACCGAGGTGTTCCCCGCTGATAGAAATGCGCCTTGACAGGAGATATGCGGCGGTTGAAGAACACGTTCAACTCATCGACAAAAGCCACGGGACGCGACACCATCAGACTAGCCTCACGTATCTCTGACTCCAAATCGACATCCGTTCCCTCAAACAGCACAAAACGCTCTTTGTAGGCCGCAAAGCGGATAATCATTTTCTGTTCCAACTTGCTGATAATCTCGTCGGCATTGGGAATATCCATTGCCAAACGGGCATATTCTGCCAACTTTTCCTTTGACAGCCGGAATCCGGCCACACCGAAGAGGTTGAGCAGTCCTATAGCCTTGACAATCTTAACAGCTTGCAGCAGTTCTTCTTTACCGTCCCAACTCAGACCTTCCACACGCTCTATTGAGACTTTCATCGAAGTCCAGTTCATAGAGTCAGCATTGGCTTCCTTCAGATAGGAATAGAAGTTGTAGACGATATAGTCATAGACCCGCTGCAGGTTGTAGGTCTCGTGCTCCGATGGTGTGAAGTCAGATACGGATCCTCTTGATGCAAGGAAGGTGAAAAGCGAACGCTCGTTCTGCCCATATCGCTGAATAGCCGAGGTAATGGCGTATGCCGAGAATACATCCAAGGGATAGAGCTGCAAGGCTGTCTCAGTCTTGAAATCCTCTGAAACGAAATGTGCCTCTTTGGCAAGGGCACTAAGCCTTTTTACAGGAGTTGGTACGGGTGAGGAAGAATCCCGTTGTAACTGTTGTGAGGCCAGATAGAGCAGTTGTTCAATAGGCTCGACAAAAGGAACCTCCTTGAAACGGCCTTTTACTTTCGTCCATTCGTTGGCCTGCTCCTCAGAAAGCCCTCTGGCATAGGCACTGAAGTTCTGATGAAGTGTGGTCAGCAGCAGAATCTTGCGAGAAGGAACGTTGACAAACTCCGCGAATTTCTGTAAGAAATAAAGTTCGCGCTCCGGGTTGTTCTTGGCTGCATGTTCCAGCACCTTTCCGAACTCGTCTATCACAATGACGAGAAAAGAGCCCCGTTTTTGGCAATCGTCATACAGCGAGCGCAGCCCGTCAAGAATGCTTTCAGTTGAACCCTCTATGTGTAACTGGCGGTGAAGGAGCGTTGATAGTTCAGCATAGTCGCCAACGATATTCTGTATCTCAAACTTCCCTTTTGGCGAGAGGTTCTTCGCATCTAATAGATATTTGCGGCCTTTTCCTTTGAGGTCGGATTCCAATGCAAGCAGGAAACTGGACTTTCCCGTGCCGTAGGAACCAATAATCGTGAACGAGTGAATGCCGGAATGGAAGTCATTCACGATATTGTAGATGGAACGCTGGACATTGGGCGTCACTATGTATTGCGCCCCGTCTGCAAAGCCGTATTCTATATTCGCTGATAGACTAAATGTGCTCATAATAACGGTCTAAAACTGTCATTGGGTCAATATTCTTGGTAAACTGTATCTGACGGATGCCTGCCACATCGCTGTAGGCCATCTCATTGGCATAGTCCTTGGCAAGGCGTTTCAGCATATCGATGGTATCACCGTCGCTCATGCAGAACACAGCACCAATCCTGTCCTGAATGGTTTCATAAGGAATGCTGTTGTCACCCGTCTGCGCCTTCAACCTCAACAATCCATACAGGAATATCTCTTTAGTAACTTCACGCTTACCTTCTCCGTTAAAGTAATAACCTTTCCGTTCTGTGTTCTGCCTGATAAGATCAAGGTCTATCAGCAGCGAGGAGAAATCCTCGTTAGACTGTGGTTTGCGTGGCAAGACGTAGTTTAGGAGCAAGACACCGATGTCTTTCTTCACCGTATTCTCATTGAACAGGTTGTTTTTACCTGCCTCAGCCATCTTTAACTTTACGTGTGACAACACCTGTTCACGCTCAAACTGTGGGTGTGCCTGTTGGAAACCACGGAAGAACATGTCATAAAGCGTCGCCTCACCATTAAAGACAATCGTGAAATGAAGGAGCCAAAGCGTTGCCAAGTCCTCAAGGTACTTGTCTTTACCTTTCCTCTCATCAAACAGGTATCGTCCCAATGGGGTAACCCCCTCATTGTCACAGATGCCAAACACCCGCAGCCAATAGCGGATGGAAGCCACCATATTTTTTCCGACCCCCAAGCCAGTCACCGCCTCCGGACTATTGAAGTCGCCACCTCCAACCACGAAATCATACCCTTTCTTAAGCCAAAGTGACTTGCAAGGGAACGACTCATGCCCAGAGAACCTATATGTTGTTGTCATACTATTACTATTAATAAACAATATTTGTATTACACAAACTTTATTCTGTCCATAATAAATCGTCCACACTCACCTCTAATATTTTAGAGATGAGAATGAGCATTTCCACATTTGGCTGCGCCACATTGGTAACCCATTTGGATACCATCGCAGGGTCTTTGCCCACCAATTCCGCTAGGCGCTTGTTCGTCATGTTCTTTTCTGCCAGTACCACCTTTAGGCGATTCAAACGTTTACGTTCCATTAAATGCATTTTTAATTCTGCCACAAAGGTACAGTTTTAATTTCAAATATGATGGATACTGGGTTGAAATATAACTTTTTTAAGCGTAAAAATGTCGAATTCCTCAATTTTGAGCATTCAGAAATATAATCTTATCCTATTTCATATTCAGTATGACTATAGACGGGGCAAGCTGCCAAGAAACAATTATTGGTCGGCTATGCCTTCCAACTTTACGACTCGATCATTCCCAAGCAAGTTTGGATGGCTCTCGTTGCTCTGTTGGTTCTAATTGCCCTCCTCGTTAGAACCAATTTTGAAATGTGAGGGCAAAAATGACTGGTTTTTGATGCGTTTTTCTTCTTGGAGCTTGCAGCACTCTAATTTTGCATTCGATTTCGTGGCGGTGCCTCAGATTACAGGATTGTCGGACGCGACACTTCATTAAATCTGAAATGCAAAAGG
>CACYRB010000005.1 GCA_902776685.1 uncultured Prevotellaceae bacterium | reverse complement strand
GGGGCTACAATCCCGACATTTGGGGTGTTCATCCGATCATCGGCCAGGCAGACCTCGGCGAGGTCTATGACCACCGCAACCACCCCATCTATCAAGGCATGACCTACGAGGAAAATATGTACGCGGGAATCTATTGTTTCGAAGGACCGGGCGTGAAGGGTGACCACAACTGCATGTGGGACCTGAATGCCTACGGACTGGTGCCTAACCCTAACGTGGTGAAGAGCTGGGAGGAGCTGACCAACAGCTCGGTGCTCGGCACGTGGAACCATGTGGTGGACTACTGTTGCGCAGGTATCGTCGATTTCAACCCTGTCACTACTTGCCAGGCTCGCATCCTGGCTGTCGGTCTGGCAGCATACGAGTGGAACACGGGGGACGTGCCCAATAGCAAAATCTCGGAGTTGAAGCTTTTCACTGGCAACTGCATCGACTATCTGAAAAAGTAAAAAAGTGAAAAGGTGAAAAAGTAAAAAGGTGAAGAAGCAAACACGACAAAGCTTTTTCACCTTTTTACTTTTTGCCTTTTACATAAATCGTTCAAAAGATATTATTATTGTTGCATTGAACGAAATGTTACAACGATTGAAACAAATGTTGAATTTATGCAGAATAATATGTAATAATTTTACACCCGGAAACGAGTGAAGAAGTTAAAAGGTAAAAAATTAAGAAGTGAAAAGTGATAAGTGAAAAGTGATAAGTCTCCATTAGCATGTAGGGACGCGGCGTGCCGCGTTGAAAAGGTGAAAAATTGAAAAATAAATAGTAAATAGGACTCGCTTTAGCGCTTTTACAAAGCGTAGCGACTAAAAGAAATCGTCAAATCGTAAATTAGAATGATGAAAAGAATTTTATTTTTTGTAGCAGCGTTGCTGCTGGTAACAAATGGTGCTTGGGCACAGAAGGTGGCCTATGTATGGGGGCTGACAAATGATAATACGGGCGAGATGGAGAAAGCGCAGACTTTCTTCGACCAGTATTTTGTCAACGAGTCGTTTGAGACCTGCCCCAGGAGTGTCGGCAAATTTCTCGACATGAACGAATTTATCAACAACATCGACGGAAAGATGGACGATGTCAGCGTAGTGTGGCTAAACGTCGACCGACCTGCCAACTCCTACAGCGACAACGTTGCCCTTTACAACAATCCGGCTTTTGTTGAGGCTCTGACTAACTTTGTGAAGGGTGGCGGCTCGCTGCTGCTGACGAAGGAGGCGGTGCCCATGATTAATCTCATGGGTCGCATGTGTGAACCGTCGGAGAAGGGGCACGGCGGCTTTACCAATTCCGGGGGTGCGCTGAAGCAGTGGGTTATCAATGCCAATCTTGGCGGCTCGTTCGACCGCAGAAGCCATCCTGTCTATGACGGCATCGGCACGGCTAAGACCGACGGCCTTGACGACGGTGCCGAGGGGTTTGCCTTCGAGAGCACTACGTCGTGGTTCACCGACATCAACACGGGTTGGAACGACCTGCTGCCCAAGGGCGAGGGTGTGAATGCCTCTTCTACTGAGGATGCCAACTTCGACCCTAACAAGCTGCGCAACTTTGAGAGAAGCTGGAACTGCATCGACCTTGGCACATGGGGACACATCGGCGACTACTTCGGTGCCTTCATCGTTGAGTTCCTGCCTGGCCTGTTCAACGGTGAAGACTGGAAGGGCACTGTCATCATTTGCGGACCGGCTGCCTACCAGTGGGTGAACGAGAATGCTTTTCTCGACAACGTCAAACTGTTCACGAAGAACGCCGTTAACTATCTGCTCACCAAGCCCGCGACTATGGCCGACGTGACGTTTAGTCCTGCTGCCGAGATTGGCACAAGCCGGTATGCCTCTACTTTCTATGCCGACCAGTCGGCTCTCATTCCGTCGGGCGTCACGGCTTATACTGCCTCTGTCAACACGAACACGCTGTCGCTGACGAAGGTCTCGGGAAATGTCATTCCTGCCAACACGGGGGTGCTGCTCGTGGGTAACGAGGCCAAGACTTTCCAGTTCCAGTTTTATCCTGTTCCTGCCGAATCGCTGGGCGAAAACGCCTTTGCCGGCACCACAACCGACCAGTCGGGCAGCCAGCTGAAAGCTGCCTATGACGGGCAAACACTTTATGTGCTGTCGAAGAGCAACACTGTGCCTCTCGGATTCCACAAGCTGGGCGACAGCTCGACCGTAGCTGCCGGCAAGGCTTTCCTTGTTGTCGAAAGCACTGGCGACGCTAAGGAGGTTCCATCGTTTACCATCAACATCGATGCCGACGATAACATAACAGCCATCGATATAATGCATAATGGCCCTTCATCCCTCATCTCTCTTCCTTCATCCGTTTATGACTTGCAGGGCCGCAAGGTTGCTACTAATCCATCATCTCTCATCTCTCATCCCTCATCCCAAAAAGGTGTCTACATCGTCAACGGGAAAAAGGTAATTATAAAATAATAAAAGGAGTCCTTCTATGAAAAAAGTATATATATATCCCGTGTTAAAAATTGTCGTGGTACATCAGCAACAAATGATTTGTGCATCGCTTGCCCTTAAATATAACGAAGGCGACGAGACCTTCGACAATACTGATCTCGACGGAGAAGAGACAGGCGAAGTCTGGACGATTTTTTAGAAAAGGTGAAAAAGTTAAAATGTGAAAAATTGAAAAAAAAATCGCAAATCGTAAATTAAAATGGTGAAGAAAATATTTTGTTTCACAGCAGTATTGCTGCTGACCGCCAACACGGCCATAGCCCAGAAGATTGCCTACGTCTGGGGACTGACCGACGGCAAAGAAGAATTTAACGACGCACTGGGTGAACAGGAAAAGACCCAAGCATGGTTTGACCAAACCTTTGTGAATACCGAGCTGGGCGCTACCGGCGACGGTAAGTTTCTTAATCCTGCGCAGATTACAAGCAACGAAGATGGCTGCATGGATGACGTCAGCGTGATGTGGATTAACATCGACATTCCTCACAAGAGCTACGACGAGAACACAGCACTCCTCGAAGACCTTGACTTCATTCTCAGCGTACAAGACTTCGTGCAGCGGGGCGGAACTCTGTTCCTGACCAAAGAGGCCGTGCCCATGGCACACCTCATTGGACGCATGTGCGAGCCCACAGAGAAGGGCCATGGCGGATTCGCTTTCACCGACGGAGCACTGAAACTATGGGTTATCAATGCCAACATGGGTGGCGTTTACGATCGTACCTCTCATCCTATCTATAACAACATCTCCACCGACCTTACCGACGGCGAGGGCAAAGCAGGGTACGCCCTGATGAAGACCACGAGTTGGATGACCGACATCAACACAGGTTAGAACGATTTGTATCCCAAGGCTGAGGGCATCACGCTCGACTATACAACCGAAGGGGTGAGAGCCAACGACGACCCCGAGAAACTTGCTGACTTTGAAGAGTCGTGGAACTGTCAGGTGTTGGGTACATGGGGACACATAGAGGACTATTTCGGCGCCTTCATCGTCGAGTTCCTGCCAGGCATGTTCAACGGTGAAGAGTGGAAGGGCACCGTCATCACTTGCGGACCGGCAGCCTACCAGTGGGTGAACGAAAACGAGTATATGGACAATGTGAAGACGCTCTCTGCCAATGCTTTGAACTATCTCAAGTCGAAGGCCGCACTCCAACCGACAAGCATTAATATAATGCATAATGACCCTTCATCCCTCATCTCTCATCATTCATCCATTTATGACTTGCAAGGCAGAAAAGTGGCTGATAATCTTTCATCCCTCATCTCTCATCCTTCATCCAAACCCGGCATCTACATCATTGGCGGCAAAAAGTTCATCAAATAAATTATAAATTAATTTATAAATTGTAAATTATAATTTGAAAAATAGTAAATCAAAGTAACTTTGCAATGATGGCTTTAAAATAATAATTGACATGAAACTCAAGTCACTCCTACTTACCATGCTTGCGGCGGTCGTCATGGTCGCAACAGCACAAACGCCGGTAGCCCATTACGACATGTCGCTCAGTGGCAACGCAGTAAAAGAACTCATATCCAACCAGTCGTATACCGTTGCCTCGCAGCTTCCCGCCTGCACTGTCGAGGCGATGAACGGACAGGCCCTGCGGTTCGACGGCTACTCAAACTACGTCAGAGGCGGGCTGCCCATCGCTTCGCTGAGCGACGAACAGCTAACACTGCAAGTGGTGCTGGCTGCCGAAGCCTACCCCATGATGCAGACCGCTTCGACGGCGAACGGCAACGTCTGGTGTATCCTATGCGGCAACCTCGACGAGACCAACAAGAAAGGCTTTGCCCTGCAGCTTTCCTCCGACGGACGGCTGCAACTAAAGACCTATGTAGCCTATAACGCCGGAGGAGCAGCCATCACACTGACAAGTACCGAGCGGCTGCCGCGCGGAAAATGGTGCCAGGTGACGATGACCTTCGACAAGGCCAACAATGCTGTCGGTCTCTATCTCAACGGGACACTGATTGCCTCGAAGAAGAACAACCGGTGCAGCCTGCGCCATAGCGATACCGACTTCATGATTGGCAAAGAGCCTGCCGACGTTCGCGAGGGCATGTTCTTGCTCAACACCTTCTGCGGCGCCATCGACGACATCGCCATCTACAACGACGTCATTGCAGTTCCCGTTAACGTTCCCGTCAGAGCCGACCTTGCCTACCCAGCCTTGCGCTATGAGCAGGGCACTGAAGCACTGTGGCGGCCGTTGTTCCACGCCATGCCGTCGGGCTCGTGGACGAACGAGAGCCACGGCATGCTGTTCAGCGGAGGCAAGTGGCACATCTTCTCGCAGAAAAACCCCAACGGACCTTATATGTACCGCCTACACTGGGGACACAACACTTCGACCGACCTCTGCTCGTGGCACGAGGAGCCCATCGCCATCGGTCCCGACGAGACGTTCGACAAAGACGGCTGCTGGAGTGGCTGCGTCTATGAGGACGGAGGCAACACCTACATCCTCTACACTGCCGTCGGACAAGGTGCGAAAATTGCCCAGGCACGTGCCACAGACAACACTCTCATCGAGTGGACTGACAAGCGCGTTGTCATCGACGGTCAGCGAGGACTCGACGAAGATTTCCGCGACCCCTACTATTTCGAGGCCAACGGACAGAAGTACATCATTGTCGGCGGCAAGAAGGGCGGCATGGGTTGCGCCACGCTCCACAAGTGGAACGGCTCCTCATGGAGCAACGACGGGAAACTGTTTTTCAAGTCCACCAATGCTGCACAGTACGGCGTGTTCTGGGAGATGCCAAACGTCACACCCTTGAACGACGGCAAGTACCTGTTCACCTGTACACCGCAGGGACTCTCCACCGGTGTGCGCAACCTCTGCTGGGTGGGTACCATCGGCACCGACGGCACGTTTACCCCCGACGGAGGCATCGACAAAGTGCAGACACTCGAGATGGGCGGTATCGGCAAGGACGGATACGGCCTGCTCTCCCCCACCATCGGTCAGTTTGGCAACCAGACGCTGCTGCTCGGCATCGTGCCCGACAAAATCTCTACCGAGGACAACGCCCGCATGGGATGGGCTCACACCTTCTCACTGCCTCGCCAGATTAGCATCGACGGCAGCGGACAGCTCGTGCAAAAGCCCTACGACGGACTCACCGCCCTCCGCTCATCGGTATCCTACAGCCAGGAGTTGTCGCTGAACGGTTCGCAGTCACTCACACCCGTCAGCGGCAACCACATTGAACTGCTCGGCGAGTTCACCGTAGGCACATCGGGCTACTGCGGTTTCCGATTTCTCAAGTCAGGCAACAAGATGGCACAGCTGCGCTATAACGTTGCAACAGGTGCGCTGACGCTCACAACCTCCACGCTCAACCGTGTCAAGACCGACAACGGCACATGGACCGCCATACTGCCGGAAAAGGTGGGCAATGGCCAGAAGCTCAAGCTGCACGTGTTCCTCGACGGGTCCATTGCCGACATC
This sequence comes from uncultured Prevotellaceae bacterium, assembly GCA_902776685.1. Taxonomy (GTDB): domain Bacteria; phylum Bacteroidota; class Bacteroidia; order Bacteroidales; family Bacteroidaceae; genus Prevotella. The sequence continues at coordinate 59,293 of CACYRB010000005.1, read as the reverse complement.
TTCGTCAACGACCGCTGGGCCTTCTCCACACGCATCTTCTCCACCGACGCATCACAGGTAGAAGCTGAGGTGCTGACAGCCAACGCCACCATGCCCGTCAACGTTCAGGCATGGGTGCTCGACGGCAGCAACTCCGGCAGCACAGGCATCTATAGCGTTTCACTAATGAACGATGAAGAAGGAATAATGAATAATTCTTCGTTCACCAATCATTATTCATTAGGCCAAGGGCCGCATACCGTCTATGACCTGCAAGGGCGCCGCCTCGCTTCCGTTCCGCAGAAAGGGCTCTATATTCGCAATGGAAAGAAATACATCATACAATAATGCAAAGTGAATTATTAATATGAATTATGAATTATGCATTATGAATTATGATTGACTCTCTGATTGTCATTGGTATGGCCGTGGTCTCGCTTGGAACCATCCACGAGGCGGACGGACCGCAACAACACACCTTTAAACTGCGCAACGACGGCACCGAGGCCGTCGCACTCGAGCAAGGCTATACCTCATGCGGCTGTACCACCATCAACTTCGACCGCGACTCTCTCGTGGAACCCGGCGACACTGCACACGTCACGCTCTCCTTCAATCCTCGCGGTAAGGGTGGCGAGTTCAAGGAGACAGGCACATTGGTCTATGGCCCTGACCGCAAGCATGTTAGTATGTCGCTCATCGGCACCTGCATCACGTCGGAAGAAACGCTCCTGCGACAGTTCCCGATCCGCCTCACCGACCAGCTCCGCCTCTCGGCCAATCGGTTCGACCTCGGCATCATGCAGCAGGGCGAAGAACGGGAACGCACCGTCGTTGTGCTGCATCGCCCCGACGGCCGGCAAGAACGTCACACCCTGCGCTTTGCCGTCACACCATCCACGCCACGAGGCCTGCAACACATCCCCATGACTATCACAACACACGACGACACAGGAAAAGAAATACCGTTCACCATCACTTTTGACGTCCTGGTGAAATAACCTGAACAACCATTAACAACGCCAGAAAAGCAATCCGGAAGGGTTGCTTTTCTCATTTCTCATCAGCTGTACAATGCCCAACTGTTAAAATCGAGCCGAAAAATCCGTAAAATTTAACGTCTCTCTTCAACGAAAATTCGACTAATGGCCCTACTGTCCATGCGATAAGAAATATCGCCACACAAAAGACACACCATAATCTACTGTCATTCAACTTGTTGACTTGCCATTTAGGCGTTCTCACTAACCTCTAATTTCTGAAACATATATGTTTCATCCTGCGAAAGATAAGCTTTTGGGTGGTAAAACATAGACTTTCGGCTGCTAAAAGACCGTCTTTTGCAACCCGAAACATATATCTTTCAGCGTGAAAGGGAAATGAAAAAGGAATGAAAGAGGCGTGAAAGCGTAGAAAATGGTATTTTTTGAAATGTTAAATCGAAATTAGCGTATTAACATTTCGGACTGCGAAAGGTGTATCTTTCGTTATGATTTTAATATTTTTTTACATTGAATTACCACACTCCCCTCGCCTCTCTTTCAATTTCTGGAGTCGTTGTCTGAGCTGTTCTACCTGTGAACGGCGGATGGCAAGGGTGATGCTACAGGTGTCGGCAAAGGACTGGGCGACGATGCGAGGCGATAGCTCGTTGACTACTCGCATGACATCATTGGTGAGTTGATAGTCGTAGTGAAAGGTAACCTGTTCTTCTACCTGACGAGATTCTAACGTTGCATGAGCGATAGCATCGGATGCTGCTGAGCGATAAGCGATTATAAGTCCACTGGTACCAAGATTGACACCACCATAGTAGCGCACGACAACAATGAGGATGTCGGTGAGCTCGTTGGAATGGATTTGACCGAGGATAGGCTTTCCTGCAGTTGACGACGGCTCGCCATCGTCGTTGGCACGGTAGTCGGTGCGCTCGGGTCCCAGCACGTAGGCGTAGCACACATGGCGGGCATCATAGTACTGCTTTCGGTATGCGGCGACAATGGCTTTAACCTCGTCGGTGCTTTCTACATGATGGGCAAAAGCGAAGAACTTACTCCGTTTCTCGGAGTAAAATCCTTCGCTTTTGCCGTTAATGGTTGTGTACGTGTCGGTCATGAGAGTCGATGAATGACGAGGCCACTACGCAGCTTAGGCTCAAACCAAGTGGCTTTTGGTGGCATGATTTTCCCGCTGTCAGCGATGTCCATAATCTGCTTCATAGAAACAGGATAGAGGGCCAAGGCTGCTCTCATTTCACCACTGTCGACTCGGCGTTTGAGTTCTTCGAGTCCACGCAGTCCGCCGACAAAGTCGATACGATGCGAGGTGCGCAGGTCGCCGAGGTTGAGGATGTCCTGCAGGATGAGGCGAGACGAGATGTCAACGTCGAGCACACCGATGGGGTCGCTGTCGTCGTAGGTGCCGGGCTTGGCTGTCAAGGCATACCAGCACTGGTCGAGATAAAGCGAGAACTCGTGCAGACGGGCAGGCTTGTAAATCTGCTCACCTTTGTTCTCGATATCGAAGTTGTGCGACAGGGCTTCAAGGAACTGTTCGGAAGTGAGCCCGTTGAGGTCTTTCAAAACACGATTGTAATCGAGCACGGTGAGTTGTGAGGCCTGGAAGGCTACAGCCATGAAGTAGTTATACTCCTCGTCGCCTCGGTGGTTGGGGTTGTTGCGCTGCATCTCGGCACCGACAAGGGCTGCGGCAGCTGAGCGGTGATGACCGTCAGCGATGTAGAGCGACGGCATCTTAGCAAACTCGTCGGTGACGGTGCGGATGTCGGCCTCGTCGGAAATGATCCAGAACTGATGACGGAAACCGTCGATGGGCGCGATAAAGTCATACTCAGGCTCAGTGGCGGCATAGCGCATGATGAGACTGTTGAGCACAGCATTGTCGGGATAGGCGAAGAAGACGGGTTCGATGTTGGCATTGTTCACTCGTACATGCTTCATGCGGTCTTCTTCCTTGTCGCGACGCGTGAGCTCGTGCTTCTTGATGACGCCGTTCATATAGTCGTCGACACTGGCCCCGATGACAAGACCGTACTGTGTCTTGCCGTTCATGGTCTGGGCATAGATGTAGTAGTGTTCGGCTTCGTCCTGAACCAGCCAACCATTGTCCTGAAAGCGCTGGAAGTTCTCGGCGGCACGTTCATAGACACGTGGGTCGTATTCGCTCGTTCCCTCAGGGAAATCAATTTCGGGTTTGATGATGTGGTAGAGGCTCATCGCGTTGTCGCCAGCCTCGGCCCGGGCCTCATCGCTTTCGAGCACATCGTAGGGTCGGCTTTCAACCTTTTCAACAAATTCCTTCGGAGGACGAATGCCCTTAAAGGGTTTTATCTTTGCCATAGTTATACGATTATTTTTTAATTTAGAATTAAGAATTGACAATTGATAATTATGATTAGTTTTTCTTTTTGAGAAATCTACAATGGGATTATTTCACTCATTTTCTCTACGAGAAAAGTAACCACAATTATCAATTATCCATTTATAATTACCTGTTTACTTGTTCACTTGGAACTTGGTGTCGCCGTCTTTGAAGAAGGCATTGATCTGGCGTGCAGCGGCGATGCCGGCGTTGATGTTGGCCTCGGCGGTCTGCGCACCCATCTTCTTCGGGGTTGAGAAATAGCGACCTTCCATCTGACGGAAATCGGCATCGGCATCGGGCATGATGTCGGTAACGAATTTCAGGTCGTCGCGCTCCTGCATCAACTTCAGCAGTTCGGGTTCATTGATAACCTCTTTGCGGGCAGTATTGACAAGGATGCCACCTTTTTTCATCTTGCCGACAAGGTCATGGTTGATGCTCTGCTTGGTCTCGGGTGTGGCGGGAATGTGGAGCGATACCACGTCGCACTGCTCGAAGAGAGCCTCCTGATTAGCCACGGCATGAACACCGGCGGCCTCAATCACCTCGGCTGGACAGTAGGCATCGAAGGCATAGACATCCATGCCGAAGCCCTTAGCGATGCGAGCCACGTTGCGACCAACGTTTCCGAAGGCGAGAATTCCAAGCTTCTTGCCTTTCAACTCGGTACCGCTCTTTCCATTATAGAAATTACGGACGGCAAAGACAAGCAGACCAAACACAAGCTCGGCCACAGCATTGGCATTTTGTCCGGGTGTGTTCTCGGCCACGACGTAGTGGGCAGTGGCGGCAGCAAGGTCGATATTGTCGTAACCAGCACCGGCACGCACGACGATTTTCAACTGCTTGGCGGCATCGAACACTTCGGCGTCTATCTTGTCGGAACGGATAATCAGGGCGTCGACATCTTCGACAGCTTTCAACAACTGGCTTTTCTCGGTATATTTCTCGAGTAACAGGAGTTCGTGTCCTGCTGCCTCAATCTCGTTCTTGATGCCCTCTACGGCCTTTGCAGCAAAGGGCTTTTCTGTTGCAATTAATATTTTCATAATCTATTTCTATTTTTCTTTATAATGCTAAAAAGAACAGAAAGGGGAAGTGAACATGCGTGTGGCTTGACACTCTCCCCTTAATACTAACAAAAGCTACTTAAACGTTTTGCTCAAATTCCTTCATGCAGGCGACGAGGGCGTTCACGCCTTCTATGGTCTGAGCATTGTAGCAGCTGGCGCGGAATCCGCCTACTGAGCGGTGCCCCTTGATGCCAACCATTCCTTTCGAGGTAGCAAACTCCATGAAAGACTTTTCCAACTCGGCATATTCGTCGTTCATGACAAAGCAGATGTTCATCAGCGAACGGTCTTCCTCGGCTACTGTGCCACGGAACAGCTTGTTGCGGTCAATCTCATCGTAGACAATCTTTGCTCTTTCCTGTGCGAGCTTATCCATAGCCTGAACACCACCATTGCGCTTGATCCAACGAAGAGTCTCAAGAGCTGAATAAATGGGTACGACAGGAGGAGTGTTGAACATTGAGCCTTTCTCAACATGAGTGCGATAGTCGAGCATCGTGGGTATCTCACGCGGAGCACGACCAAGTTTGTCGTCTTTAACAATGATGACGGTCACACCAGCCATAGCCAAGTTCTTCTGAGCACCAGCATAGATGCAGTCATATTTCGAGACGTCGACCGGACGGGAGAAGATATCGCTCGACATGTCGGCTATCAGCGGAACCTTCACATCGGGGTCTTGACGTATCTCGGTACCGTAAATGGTATTGTTGGTTGTTATGTGGAAGTAATCGGCATCCTCAGGCACGGTCCAACCCTTCGGAATAAACGTATAGTTGGCATCGGCACTCGAGGCGACTTCAACGACTTCGCCAAAATGTTTGGCTTCCTTCATTGCTTTCTTTGCCCACACGCCAGTGTTCAGATAAGCTGCTTTCTTAATCAAGAAATTGCATGGAACCTGACAGAACTGTAAAGAGGCTCCGCCACCAAGGAACACAACAGAGTAGCCTGCAGGAACATCGAGCAGCTCTTTAATCAAGTCCATTGCCTCGTCGACAACAGGCTGAAAATCCTTAGCCCGATGACTAATCTCCATCAAAGAAAGTCCCGAACCGTTAAAATCGAGAATCTGTTTGGCCGTGGCCTCAATCACTTCGCGGGGTAACATTGAAGGACCCGCATTGAAATTGTACTTTTTCATAATTAACACATTATTTATAAAGAAATGATTTTCTGCCCGCGAAATTAACATTTTTCCGCGAGATAAACAAACTTTACGTTGAAAAAATACGATTATTACATTCACAACGCATTTTCTGTTACCTACTATAAAATGTTGAAAGTTTGTTTTGAGTTAATAAAATGTATTAAAAAAGAGGAAAGTAATAATCGTTTTTAATCCTTTTCAACTTTTTATGTTTAAATTTGCACGCTTAATAAAACAAGGCTTTATCAATAGAAGTAAACAAATAATATGAAAATGAAGAAAAAAATAATGTTGTTTTGCGCTCTCTTTTGCGCATTCGTGATGAACGCAAATGCCCAAGAGGAAGAGATTTACAACGAAGTGAAGAACCTGATGAACGCTGCCGAGGCTGTGGCTGCCGACAAGTCGCTCGGCATTGAGGAGCGAAAAGTGGCATGCTTCAAGTATGATGCCCTGTACTATCTCCTTGAGAAAGGCGGACAGACTGAGGGCTTCACAGTTTACGAACTGGGTAATCAGGCCAACTCTCTCATCCTTTTCGTTAATCTTTATGTGAAACGTTTGTCTGAGGCTAAAGACAAAAAAGAACGGGAAATCGTAATGGCCAAATTCAAAGGTGCAACCACAGGAAATGCCCTGTTCAACGATATGGATAAAGAATATGTCTACGCCTATGTTGACAACCCTGGCTACATTACGCAATTTTCAATTGATACTAACTGGGTGTCGGCGCTGGAAGAAGTAAAAAAGTAATACCGACAAATCGTATCATAAAGTCCTGTCGCCATCTATTTCAAGGGCAAAAAATAAGGTAAAACAAAAGCGGCACAATTTCTTGTGTTGCTTTTCTTATTTCAGTTCTTTTGCACAGAGTTCATAGCTTTCTGCTGCGGGTTTATTCTTACGGGTACGGCGGATAAATTCGAGATACTTCGTTGCCGGCATCTTTTCTTTTACAGGTAAGCCGACATTATTAAAAATCTCTTTTTCGTCGAGCATTATTGTACGCGCGTAATGACCATCGGGCAAGATGGTCTCAGCATTGCCCGCCAGTGGGTAGCGCGAGAGACCTCGTGGAAGTTGTCCCGTTTTCGACAGCGCATAGATGCGTAACATGGTAAGGCTGGTGTCGGTTGCCTGTGCATCTTTTCCCACTTCAAGCGCCAAACGGTATTCGTGAGCCATCAGAAGTCGTTCTATGCGAAGACGATAATGCAGCACATCATTGCTGTTGCCGACAAAAGCAACCCCAATCGACATTAACACAAGAAATAAAAAGTTTAAAACCGATGTTTTAAATTCATGATATGGTCTTGAAGACAACGGTTTCAAATCTTCTATGCCCGATTTCTTTAAGACAAAAAGTGCCAGCAATAGGACGATGAAAAATATAACAGGCCAGGGTGAAGACAGATATTTATTTGTCGGTTCTCCAAAACTACAAAGGGTGGCAAGGAGCATCAACGACGGAGCGTAGGTCAGTACGTGCAGCCTACGAGTGAAACGCGTCAGCGAAAGCATGATAAAATGCACAACAAACAACACGATTGTTATCAAAACAGAGCCCAATGTGCGGTTATAGTGCGTCTGACCGTTGGAAAGCACGTGCTGAGCGGCATACAAGATGTCGTTCTGAAAGAAGTAGATGTTGCAAAAGACGAATGCCCCGAAATACAGGGCACACGCCATTCTCATCAACGAATAGTTCCCGTTACTTGCCTGCATTTCTTTTCAATACCATTGCCGTCCTTGCCGGAATATAGAGTTTAAGCCATTCCTTATCCTGTTTCTCGTACAGGGGATCGAAGTTGGTAAAGTGCTCCATGCCGTCATCGGTCAACCCGTTTCCACCAAAGGCAGGATTGTCAGTATTAAGTACGACGTTGTAACTTCCCTTCGGCACAAGGAATCCGTAGTCGGTAAACGAACGTGCCGGCGAGAAATTAAAGACAAAGACAAGACTTCCGCGCATGAAACATAAAATCTGGTCGCCGTCGTTGTGCCAAATCTCCTGTATGCGTGTCTGGTTGAAACGCGATTGCTTTTTTATCGTAGCAAGCATAGCTTTATCGAAATCACCAAGATAGTGATAGTCGAGCTCAGGATTATCGAGCAGATTCCACTGGCGACGCGCATATTTATGGCTCCAGCCATTACCCTCGCGCGGGAAGTCAATCCACTCGGGATGTCCGAACTCATTTCCCATGAAGTTCAGATATCCGCCGTTAATAGTGGAAGCGGTGACAAGCCTGATCATCTTGTGCAAGGCTATTCCACGATGAACCATGTCGTTCTCATCACCTTTCTTGAAGTGCCAGTACATATCGGCGTCTATCAGTCGGAAGATAATCGTCTTGTCGCCCACAAGAGCCTGGTCGTGGCTCTCGCAATAGCTGATGGTCTGCTCGTCGGCTCTTCTGTTCTTCACCTCCCAGAAGATAGAACTTGGTTTCCATGCCTCGTCAGGTTGCTCTTTAATGGTCTTTATCCAGAAGTCAGGGATGTTCATTGCCATGCGATAGTCAAATCCGTATCCGCCATCCTCAACCTTTGCGGCCAGACCTGGCATTCCACTAACCTCCTCGGCTATTGTTATTGCATCGGGATTAACTTCGTGGATGAGCTCGTTGGCCAATGTCAGATAGCATATGGCGTTGTCGTCTTGGTGACCGTTGAAATAGTCGCTATAGTCGCAGAAAGCCTCGCCTAACCCATGGCTGTAGTAGAGCATGGAAGTAACACCATCAAAACGGAAACCGTCAAAATGGAATTCTTCAAGCCAGTATTTGCAATTTGAGAGCAAGAAGTGCAGCACCTGGTCTTTTCCGTAGTCGAAGCATAGCGAGTCCCATGCAGGATGAACATGGCGGTCGCCGGAATAGAAATATTGGTTGGGGTCGCCGGCAAGATTGCCTAATCCCTCCACCTCGTTTCTGACGGCATGACTATGCACAATATCCATAATGACGGCAATGCCGTTTTTATGAGCCGTATCAATGAGTGATTTCAACTCTTCAGGCGTTCCGAAACGCGAAGAAGGAGCGAAGAAAGAGCTGACATGATAGCCAAACGAGCCGTAATAGGGATGTTCCTGAATGGCCATAATCTGGATGCAATTATAGCCATCTTTTATGACACGTGGCAACACATTGTCGCGAAACTCTGAATATGTGCCTACTTTCTCAGCATCTTGAGCCATACCGATGTGACATTCATAGATGAGCAACGGATTCTTCTTTGCCTTAAACCTGCGTGTCTGCCATTTATATTCCTGTTCAGGATTCCAAACCTGAGCCGAGAAAATCTTTGTCTGGTCGTCTTGCACTACACGACGGGCCCATGCCGGTATGCGCTCACCTTCTCCGCCATTCCACTCAACCTTCATTTTGAAAAGGTCGCCGTGCTTCATGGCTTTCTCAGGAAGTTTCAACTCCCAGTTGTCAGTTCCCGGTATTCGTTTAGCCTTGTAAGCGTCGGTTGGAGTCCACTCGTTAAAATCGCCGACAAGAGTAATGGCTGTGGCGTTAGGTGCCCACTCACGAAACACCCATCCACGCGTGGTCTTATGCAGACCGAAATATTCATGACCGTTAGCAAAGTCGCTCAATGTGCGGCGACCTTTTGCCGTCAGTTGCGACTTCTTCCATTGTGCGTGGTCGTGACGCCCACGGATGGCCTCTTCATAAGGTTGTAAATAACCATCGCGGGCAACGATGCCGATATGCTCTACCTGCTTTTTCATTCTTCAAATCTCCTTCCTTTATCGTAATGTCCTTGTTTAATAATTTTACCGTTTCTGTCTTTCTCGACAAACTTTCCGTGTTTCTCGTCTTTCTCGTATGAGCCTTCGAAACGCTTACCGTCTTTGTCTTCTTCAATCGCTTTTCCGTGGCGCATTCCTGCCCGGTAATCGCCTTTGAAGCGTGTGCCGTCGGCATAGTGAATCACGATTTGCCCGTCGAGCTTTCCGTTTTTGAAGGTTCCCTCGTAGCGGTCGCCATTGCGCTTGACCAGCTTGCCGGCTCCGTCTTGCAAATCGTTCTTCCATTGACCTTCATAGACATCGCCGTTCGACCACTTATAAGTGCCTGTACGCGACTTGTCTCCGTTGTCGAAACCACCCGTATAGACATCGCCGCTTGCATAGCGGAGAATACCTTGTCCGGTGCGTTCACCGTTCACATAGTCGCCTTCATAGACGTCGCCGTTTTGAAACGAATAGATGCCTTTGCCGTTTTGCAAGTCGTTCATCCAATCGCCTGTGTATTTATCGCCATTGGGGTAAATCGTCGTTCCCTTGCCTGAGCGCTGATTGCTCGACCATGAACCCGTATAGGTCTCACCGTCTTCCCAAACGAAAGTACCTTGGCCGTTCTTCTCGTCGTTTTTCCAATTACCATCGTAGTAAGCCCCATTGGCAAACGTGTACTTGCCCAGCCCAGACCGCTTGTCGCGCTCCCAGTTGCCGTCATAAACATCGCCATTATAATAGTACATAATGCCATGGTCCTGTTGATAGTCGCGATACCACAGGCCTACATACCGATTATTATTGCTGAAATAATAGGTACCCATGCCATGCTGCTGGTCTTTGAACCATTTCCCATCATATTTTTCACCATCGGCAAAGGTATAGATGCCATCGCCCTGGCGCAGGCCCTTGACGTACTCTCCTTCGTATAAATCGCCATTGTTCCATCTGGTCTTGCCCTTTCCATAAGGCTTACCACCTTGCATTTCACCTTGGTACTGGCCGCCATCATGGGTTGTACACGAGCCAAGCGTCACTTTCTGCGCATGTGCTGAAGGCAACGCAAGCGCAACTATAATCGAAAATAAAAATACTCTGTTCTTTTTCATATTTTGCAAAAGTAATAAAAAAAGATGAAACTTTAGTGCTTCGGGCTTCATCTTTCATCTTTTTTCATTACTTTTGCAAAAATTTTCTAATTGAACCTATTATATTTCATCTGAAATGAACACGAAATTCATTTGCATCATTCCGGCTCGTTATGCCTCAACACGCTTCCCGGGCAAGCCACTTGCCATATTGGCAGACAAACCTATTATTCAACACGTATATGAACGAGCTCGCCAAGCCGTTGAAGAGGTTTATGTAGCCACCGACGACGAGCGCATAAAAGAAGCCGTAGAGAGTTTCGGCGGCAAAGCCATCATGACGCGTTCCGACCACCGAAGCGGGACCGACCGTATTTGCGAGGCGCTTAGCATTATTGAACAAGCAAAAGGCAACGCCGAATCAGCCAACCTTGTGGTCATCAACGTGCAAGGCGACGAACCTTTCATTCGTCCGGAGCAGATTAAAACGTTGTGCAATTTATTCGACACGCCCGAGACCGACATTGCCACCCTCGTCACGCGATTCCCTGATACCGAGGCACTCTTCTCGCCCAACTCTCCTAAAGTTGTTACCGACCGTCGGGGATTTGCACTTTACTTCTCGCGCTCAGTCATTCCACACGTCAGAGGAAAACATACCGAAGAGTGGCTACACAACCATAACTATCAAAAACACATCGGCATTTATGCCTATCGTGCCGACGTTCTCCGGCAAGTTGCTCAGCTGCCTGCCTCACCCCTTGAACAGGCGGAGAGCCTTGAACAACTGCGTTGGCTCGAAAACGGCTATCGCATTCGATGCGGATTCACCGAGACTGCTACCGTCGGCATTGACACGCCTGAAGACTTACAACACGCAAAGGAACTGATAAAGAAGATGTAGGTTTCATGTTGTAAAGCTATCGTTTTCACATGATAAAGCATAGGTTTAGACATCGTAAACCTATGCTTTATGAATTTAATAAGGCTCTTTGCAATTCTAACAAGCCTCTTCTCATAGTCTAACAAGGCTTATTTCATTGTCTGACAATGCTTATTTCATTGTCTGACAATGCTTTTCAGCCAGCTAAAGCTACTTACATCTTATTGTCTCTCGCCTTCTTCGCATATTCAAACAAGGCCAATGGCAGATGACAATACCCTTGAGGATTCTTGTCGAGATAGTTTTGATGATATTCTTCTGCCCGATAGAAATTCTCAAGCGGCATAAGTTCGACCACCAACTGACTTGAAATATTCGCCTGCTGCTCATCAAACACTTGACGGATTATATGATATTGAGATTCGTCAGTATAATAAACGCCCGTGCGATAGCGAGTGCCTTTGTCTTCACCTTGCTGGTTTAGACTCGTAGGGTCGATGGCTTTGAAAAACATTTCGACCAGAAACCGCAGACTTATCTTCGACTCATCATACACAATTCGCACGGTTTCCGCATAGCCGGTCGAGTCGGTATACACCTCTTCATAAGAGGGTGCTGACGTATGTCCGTTAGCATAGCCGACGGTGGTTTCGACTACACCATCTATCTGCTTAAAGTAGTGTTGTGTGCCCCAGAAACATCCTCCGGCAAAATAGATTTCTTTCATGCGATTTCGTCGTTTTCTATGATATTCAACATTTTTATTGTGGCTTTTATAGCCGCTTCTGTCTGGTCGGCGTCAAGGCCACGAGTGCGTAAGGGCTTGCCTGGAGTGTCCCACGTGATAATGGTTTGTACAAGGGCGTCTGTGCGGCCACCCGGCGGAATACTGACAGTATAGTTTGCCAAGCGTGGGAAGGTACGGCCAAGGAATTTCTTGTAGATATAACGCAGAGCCTTGACAAAGGCATCGTACTGACCGTCGCCAGTGGCACCGGCTTCATATTGCTGGCCATTAATCTCAACCTTGATGTTTGCACCTGGTTTTAAACCGTAAGAGGTATTTACCACATAACTAATAAGCTTCACGCGGTCGTCAGGAACACTATGTTTGAGCACATCCGACACGATGAACGGCAAGTCTTCGGGAGTAACGAGTTCCTTACGATCGCCCAGTTCGGTAATGCGCCGCGTGACCTTTTGTATTTGCTCCGTTGTAAGTTCAAGCCCGAGTTCCTCGAGGTTATTGGCAATATTTGCCCGCCCAGAGTTTTTACCTAAGGCATATTCACGCCGACGGCCAAAACGCTCAGGCACGAGTTCATTATAATAAAGCTTGTCTTTGGTATCACCGTCGGCATGAACACCAGCCACCTGCGTGAAGACGTTTTCTCCGACAATAGGCATGTTGGGAGCAATGGCGATACCTGAATAGCCTTCGACTAATCGGCTGATGTCGTTAAGCCGTTCTTCATTTATACCTGTCCGAGCATTGAAATGGTCTTTCAGAATGACTTGCACACTTGCCAACGGCGCATTTCCACAACGTTCGCCAAGGCCGTTGACAGTTACGTGAAGTCCCTGACAACCGCCCAACACGGCAGCCAAGGAATTAGAGACAGCCATGTCGTAATCGTTGTGAGCGTGAAAGTCGAAACGAAGATTGGAATAGCGCTTGCGCATCTTTCGCAGATATTCAATACATTGCAAGGGGTTCATGATGCCGAGCGTATCGGGAAGCATGAAGCGCATGATGTTCGTATCGAAAAGCGTGTCCATCAACCGATAGACATAGTCGGGCGAATTTTTCATGCCGTTGCTCCAATCCTCAAGATAAAGATTCACTTTTATGTTCTTTCGCTCGGCATATTCTATTGTGCGCAAGATATCTGACAAATGCTCGTCAGGCTGCTTTTTCAACTGATGAAGACAATGTCTGAGAGAACCTTTTGCAAGGAGGTTAATGACCTGCCCGCCACACTCGGCAATCCAGTCAATCGAACGGTGGCCATCTACAAAACCAAGCACCTCTACCCTATCAAGCTTACCAATGCTCTCTGCATACCGGCAGATAGAAGACACGGCTTTCTTCTCGCCCTCTGAAACACCCGCCGACGCAACCTCGATACGGTCAACATTGACCTCTCCCAAGAGTTGTCGGGCTATCATAAGTTTCTCATGAGGCAAAAAGGACACTCCGCTCGTTTGCTCACCATCACGGAGTGTGCAATCCATGATTTCTATGTAAGGACTTTTCATTTCATTCCCATTTTTTTGAGTTGAGAAGTTAAAGAGTTATGACATTACTCATTACTCATTACTCATTATTTCCTTCCCATTCTTCAATTTTATCCTTATTTGCAACAAGAAAATCTATATCGTCGAGACCATTTATCAAGCAATGTTTTTTGTAGCCATTGATCTCGAATTGTTCAGACCGGCCAGTCGATTTGTTTGTCACGGTCTGACGTGGCAAATCTACCTCCACCAGAGTATTATGATCTTGGGCTATTGAGGCAAAGAGCTCTTGAAGGAAATCTTCGCTTACCACAACCGGCAACACGAAATTATTGAGTTCGTTATTCTTATGAATATCGGCAAAGAAAGAACTGATAACAACCCTAAAACCATATCCGGCAATAGCCCATGCGGCATGTTCACGACTCGAACCACTACCAAAGTTTTTTCCTGCAACAAGAATTACACCCGAGTAAGACGGATCGTTAAGTACAAAATCCTTTTTGGGTGTTCCGTCGGCATTGAAACGCCAATCGCGGAACAGGTTCTCTCCCATGCCTGCCTTGTCGGTTGCCTTCAAGAAACGTGCAGGAATTATCTGGTCGGTATCAACGTTCTCCAATGGCAAGGGAACGCAAGTGCTTGTTATAACATTGAACTTTTGTTTCATACGTCTATGCGATTCGCTAATGAATAATTAATAATGAATGTTCTCTTCACTATACAAATTCCCTTGGGTCAGTAATGACACCAGTGACAGCTGCGGCCGCAGCCGTAAGAGGACTACAGAGTAGTGTGCGAGAACCAGGTCCTTGACGACCTTCAAAATTACGATTACTTGTCGAAACACAATACTTTCCAGCAGGAACTTTATCGTCGTTCATGGCCAAACAAGCCGAGCAGCCTGGTTGGCGAATCTCAAATCCGGCTTCTGTCAACACCTCGTCAAGTCCCTCTTCATGAATCTGACGATATACCATCCACGAACCTGGTACAAGCCAAGCCACAACCTCGGGGGCTTTCTTCCGCCCTTTGACAATAGAAGCAAATGCACGAAAATCCTCTATTCGACCGTTTGTACAAGCGCCAAGAAAAACATAGTCTATCTTTTTGCCCGTCAACAACTCGTTGGGTTTAAAGTCCATATAAGATAAGGCTTTATCGAAGTTTGCGTCACCATGGCTGGGAATCGGCTCATTGATTACTATGCCCATACCCGGATTCGTACCATAGGTAATTCGAGGGGCAATGTCAGCAGCATCGAATGTCAGTTCTTTATCAAATGTTGCATCTTCGTCAGTTTTTAAAGTCTTCCAATATGCAACGGCTTTATCCCACGCTTCACCTTTAGGGGAATACTCTCTATCTTTTAGATATGCAAAAGTGGTTTCATCGGGAGCAACAAATCCACCACGAGCACCCATTTCAATGGAGAGGTTACAAAGCGTCAGACGACCCTCCATCGACATCTCCTCAACAGCCTGACCTGCATACTCCACAAAATAACCGGTAGCACCGGAAGTTGTCAAACGTGACATCAGATAAAGAGCTACATCCTTGGCCGTTACACCTTTACCAAGAGAACCTTTTATGTTTATTCTCATCGATTTCGGTTTCTGCTGTAATATGCATTGAGATGCCATAACCATCTCTACTTCCGAGGTACCTATTCCGAAAGCAACAGCTCCGACTGCACCATGAGTTGAAGTGTGAGAATCTCCACAAACAATCGTCATCCCTGGAAGAGACAAACCTTTTTCTGGTCCCACCACATGAATGATGCCGTTATCGGGAGTATTCATAGCGAAATGTGTAAGGCCAAACTCTTTCGCATTTTTCTCGAGCGTGTCGACTTGACGTTTTGAAACAGGATCAACAATTGGTTTATCCTGATCATGAGTGGGGGTGTTATGGTCGGGCATACAAAAAATCTGCCCTGGACGGAAACATTTCAAACCACGTTCACGCAAACCTGCAAATGCTTGCGGCGACGTCACTTCATGGCAATAAAGACGATCAATATAAAGTTGTGTGGGACCGTCTTTAAGTATTTGAACGACGTGTTTGTCCCATATCTTATCAAAAAGCGTAAATCCCATATTCTATTTTTTGAATTTGTTGATACAATCTATATAAGCTTCGACTGAAGCAGTAACGATATCAGTATTGGCACCAAAGCCATAATACATAGAACCATCGTACTCGACCTGCATGTGAACCTTGCCCACATCATCACTACCTTTCGAGATGGCTTGAATAGTAAACTCTTTAAGCGTCATCTGCTTCATGATGATTTTCTTCAGGGCCTTGATAGCAGCGTCAACCGGACCATTACCCGTTGATGCAGCCTCAAATTTCTGGCCGCTGATATCGAGTCCGATTGAGGCAACGCTCTTTACCCCCATGCCTGTTGTAACTTGCAGGAAGTCGAGCTTCACGGCGTGAGCTTCGGCGGTATCGGCACCAGCCAACATCAGGATGTCGGCATCACCAACCTCCTTCTTCTGGTCGGCCAGTTTCAGGAACTTTTCATAAATCTTATCAAGTTTCTCATCGCTAACCTCTATGCCGTTGACATTCAAACGGTGTTTCAATGCTGCGCGACCGCTACGAGCAGTCAGAACGATAGAGTTATCATCAAGCCCAATGTCTTTCGGGTCAATAATCTCGTAAGTCTTTACGTTTTTCAAGACGCCATCCTGATGGATTCCGCTTGAATGAGCAAACGCATTGCGGCCAACAATAGCTTTGTTAGGTTGGACCGGCATGTTCATCAACGACGACACCATGCGCGAAATAGGATAAATCTTTGTTGTATTGATGTTCGTGTCAATATTCAAGTGTTTATGGCATTTAAGTATCATAGCGATTTCTTCGAGCGAGGTATTACCTGCTCGTTCGCCAATGCCGTTAATCGTCACTTCTACCTGGCGAGCTCCATTAATCACACCAGAGAAGGTGTTGGCCGTTGCCATTCCTAAATCGTTGTGGCAATGAGTAGAGATAATGGCCTTGTCAATGCCGTCGACATGCTCTACCAGATATTTAATTTTCTCACCGTACTCTTGTGGCAGGCAATAACCTGTTGTATCGGGAATGTTTACGACCGTAGCACCAGCCTTGATAACAGCTTCGATGACACGCGCAAGATACTCGTTGTCGGTACGTCCTGCATCTTCGGCATAGAACTCCACGTCTTCAACATATTTCTTTGCATATTTTACCGCTGCTACTGCACGCTCGATGATTTCCTCACGAGTTGAGTTGAATTTATATTTGATGTGCGAATCACTTGTACCAATACCAGTGTGAATGCGCTTGCGCTTTGCATACTTGAGTGCATCGTAGGCCACATCGATGTCTTTCTGAACGGCTCGTGTCAAGGCACAAATCGTCGGCCACGTTACAGCCTTTGAAATTTCTATTACTGAGTTAAAGTCACCTGGAGAACTAATAGGAAAGCCCGCCTCGATAACGTCTACCCCTAATTGTTCAAGCTGCTTGGCAACCTGAATTTTCTCAACAGTGTTCAACTGACAACCCGGCACCTGCTCGCCATCACGGAGTGTCGTGTCAAAAATGTAAAGTCTGTCACTCATGTCTTATTATGAATTTATATTTATAAACTAAAGTTTAATAATTATGTCGTTTGTCGCTTTGCTAACTGTCCACACTTCTCTATCGTCATTCTTCATTAAAAAAGCCTCTCGCACTATCGGAAGTGAGAAAGGCTTTTATACATTATTATAATATACCAACGTGCATACCTTACTACTTCCGACTCTTGTTGCGAAGTCGAATGCTAAGAATAAGGTCCAGTAGGTTCAGTTGTTTCATCATCTTTTTACTCTTAACGGGTGCAAAATTACAAATAAAGTTGCATACAAACAAATAAATTATAATATTTTTACCCTAAAAAGTAACAAAATCACAGAAAAAGTGCAATAAAGTTAGAAATCCGGAGTTCCTTCTGGGAGTGGCGGAAAAGGTTGGTCACCGTTCAGGCGACTGCCTCGAATTTCACCACCGTCTGTTGATGGAGATTGTGACGCGCTGGTATCATTTTGAAAACGGGTAAATTCGCCTTTGAACTGTAGCAACACGTCGCCAGTGGCACCTTTACGGTGTTTAGCAATAATGATTTGTGCCTTGCCACGAAGGTCGTTGCCTTTTTCGTCCTCATAAAGTCGATAATACTCTGGTCGGTGGACAAAGAGAACCATATCGGCGTCCTGTTCGATAGCTCCCGACTCTCGCAGGTCGCTCAGCTGCGGTCTCTTTCCATCACCATTATCTTTGTTGTCGCGAGTTTCCACAGATCGATTAAGCTGCGACAAAGCCAAAACGGGAATGTCAAGCTCCTTTGCCAGTCCTTTGAGTGATCGTGAAATTGTCGAAACCTCTTCTTGACGGTTACCGAAGCGCATACCACTGGCATTCATCAACTGAAGGTAGTCGACCATAATCAACTTTACCCCTTTTTCACGAACAAGTCGGCGTGCTTTCGAGCGCAATTCAAAAACCGACAGTCCTGCCGTATCGTCGACATAAATAGGCTTTCCCTGCAGCTTAGGCAGATTCTTGTCGAGGCGATCCCAATCGAGTTTGGAGAACTGTCCGTTAAGAATCTTGGTACCCTGAATTTCACAAACATTCGACATCAATCGTTGCGTCAGCTGTAGATTGCTCATTTCCAGCGAGAAGAAAGCCACGGGTATCTGATAGTCAACGGCTACATTCTTGGCAATCGATAATGCAAAAGAGGTTTTACCCATTGCTGGTCGTCCTGCAATAATGACAAGGTCAGACGCCTGCCAGCCGCTGGTGATTTTATCGAGATCGGTAAATCCTGAAGGAATACCCGTCAAACCACCTGTGTTTTCGTAAGCTTTCTCTATTGCTTTCACCGCACGTTCTACGACAGGGTCAATCTGCGTGTAGTCTTTCTTCATGTTCTTTTGCGAAAGCTCAAAGAGTTGTCCTTCAGCCTCTTGCATCAGTGTGTCGACGTCTATAGCTTCGTCAAAAGCCTGAGTTTCTATCTTGCTGGCATAGGAAATGAGTTGGCGAGCAAGAAACTTCTTCGACAAGATGCGGGCATAATATTCAATATGAGCCGACGAAGCCACATGAGCAGTGAGGTCAACGACATAAGCCGGACCTCCGATTGCATCGAGGTCACCTTGTTGTTTCAGCTGTTCCGAAACCGTTATGAGGTCGGCAGGATGCTCGTTGATGTTCAGCGTCTGGATAGCTTGGAAAATTTTCTGATGTTTAGGGTCGTAGAATGTCTCGGGACGCAAAATTTCTGAGACAACAGAAAAGGCGTCTTTGTCAATCATGAGTGCACCGAGCACAATCTTCTCGACGTCGATAGCCTGCGGCTGAAGATGTCCAAAAGCATTATCTATCGGTGTTGTAGTTCTTTTCTTATTATCTGGCATAGTTATTCTATTTTTTTCATTCTTAAATTCGAACTCCCCGCATCAATCACCTGCTCGTCTTTGTAAACTTTTAGCGCATATTGTGACCGTCACTATAGTGAGCTGTGATAATGCCGTTTTCGTATTCGTAAGTAATTGTTCCATAAGAAGTTCCTCCTCCTGAGGCTTCAGAGATGGTACGTCCATGAATGGAAACACTGATTGTAAAGCCGTTTTCGTCTTGATAGCTCCATCGCCCTTGCACCCATTTGGGCAAATTCTTCGGAGTACCATCGTTTGCATACTCGTCATTTCTGCTATCATCAACATCGTTTAGGTATTCTCCCTCCGTTTGTTCAAGGTCGTCGGCAGTAAACGATTGGTAACAGCTACGTCCGAGCAAAACGATTCCACCGATAGCAATAATCAGGATGATGAGCAACTTCAGGCAGCATCCCGTATTGCGCGGTCTTGGAGAGTTAGTCGCATAAGGGTATGCTGGTCTTGGAGAAGGCGACGGAGTCTGAGGATACGTCATTGGTGGAACATTCGCAGAAGCATTATCGGACATGTCACCGACAAAAGTTCCTTTCTCCTGAACTACATTTGTCCCGGAAGCTTGAGCGTCATCGGACGAGAGATGGGGAGAATCGGTCAGCTGAACCGTGAACGGATAGGCACAACGAGGGCACACACATGAGAGCTCCTGAATGCCCGGAGCGACCTCGTCTTCATACTTAAACCTGCAATGAGGGCACTTGATTATCATTTTTCAGTTAATATTCACCTTAAACGTTTAATAAACTATTCGAATTTTACGATTGCCTTTGTCGTAACCCTCCATGTCTCGCCTTCTTTCTTGGCCACACCCTGTTCCAGAGTCACAATTTGCCGGGGCATTGGCGGCAAGGCTCCGAGGATGCGGCAGGCGGGTTTCACAAATTGCGACACGCTGATGAGTGCTGTAGCTACGGCATCGGCACTACCAATCATTTCAAAGCGACCCGACATCCCATCTTTTGTCTCCAATCGATACATGCTCTTCCCGATGGTCTCAGCAGTCTCATGTTCGGGAAACACTCCATCAGCATCGGGGGCGGAAAGATAGAGAATGACCGTTGATTCCTTTTGTCCGCTTGTCTTGTCGGCTACAGCGTGTTGTTCCACCTCAATGGGCACCTGTTCGACTGCATCGTCCTTCTTTATCGTAAGTTCGTCAAAGGCCTCTGCCAACTTGCTGAACTTATTTGACAGCAACGCCATTTGCTTTTCGAGCTGCTTTATTCGTGCTTCCAAAGCGGCAATCTGCCTCAGCTCAGGAGTTTCAACGAGTTCGGTTACATCGGGGTTACGTTCTGTACCCGTCGGTTTGTTACGAAATTTTGAAAACATTGTTCAAACAGTCTTACTTGATTAGGATTCCTCACCCGCCAATCAGGTTTTCTCGGATGCTTCCAATGATTGGATAGAAGAACACGGTGTCTTCAACGACATCAGACTTGTTGCGGTCGACTTCATTCTTGTTTGTGAAGTTCCAGCCATTGATAAGATGGTGCTCCAAGTCTTTGTTGACCGTTTCCTTCAGGTGCAGCAAGGCACTGTTATCAACCAAGAAACGATCGGCCACATGGATTTCATCGCAAAGCGAGATAAAGAAATCGTTGAATTCCTTTACTCGAGTAATCAATTCCTGACGTACTGACGAGTCATCCATGTCGCTGTAGATTAATTTCTCGCGAGAAATCATGGAATAATTTCCCTTCAGCGTCTGGTTGAAGTCGTCAATCATCCGGTTCAACTCGGCTACGCTTGCGCATCCGATATCGTCGCGCACCTGCATAAGGGCACCTCGGCACGTGATTTGCTTAGGCTCGTTTCGTTCCATGATAACGGAAAAACCGTCTGCATCATAGGTTTCACCGTAAACGCGTTCAAAGACCATCTGTGTCAGCAGGTTCAACTCGCGCTGTGCACCAACGATATCGAGTACCTTGCTCCCGGTGCCGCTGAACATCAGGCTTCGAGGTTTATTCACCCCACGATGTTTCATCATCTTAGCCACATAGAAGACCAGCGCCACATAGAAGTAGATAAAGACAATTTTGAACTGTCCATCCTCGTTGAGCCTCATGTTATAAGAGAAGACGTCGTTTGCTCCGACCACACGGTTATTGACCACGGAGAAAAGGAAGGCGTTGATGTCTTCACTTTTCCGTCGCGAGGTGATGTTTTCGAGAATGCCGCTCAGCTCGCCGTATTTCTCATCGTCGGCATCGAACAAGCGACGGAAATAGTCGACATACTTCACGAGCATCGGGTTAGTATCACCGTGAGGCACTTCGGAAAAACCGTCACCAAAAAGGACGTTAGCCGCAAAGCGGAACGAAGTAAGCATCGTGGGCTGTTTTTCGTTGGGCTCAAACACCACTACATCGCTTGAGCCACCACCGATGTCAATACTGGCGACGGTCGATGCTGCCCCTCTGAACTGGCTACTGCACTTGTAGAAATAGTAGGGTGCCACCGACTCGGGCATCTGAATCAGGTTTTGCTCTGTCGGCGTTGTTCCAAATACTCGTTTAAAGATTTTGGCCCACATCTCACTAAGTTTTCTGACGTTACCAATTTTCATAGCCAAGGGATAGAACCACACGAGTCGGGTCTTGTTCAGGTCACCTTTTTCGAGTAGTACATTCGTTCGCATGAGCAGCGCCAGCTCGGTCAGATAAGCATAGATACGCTTACTGTTGCTGGTCTCAGTCGACCATTTTAGGTTTGGCACGATACGATTGCCGTAGCCGATACTCTCTTTCTCGTAGATGAAGGGAATATTGGCGTCGCAGAGCGCCACAATCTGGTCAACATTTTCAGCATCCAGCCTTTCGCTTTCCGAGAGGACCGTGCGCTGCGGGAAACCATATTCTCCGCCGATTTCTTTTGGCAGGAATTCTTGTTTCAGAATGACGTCGTACAGAATCTTCGGTCCGTTGTAGAGAGTTGCCAGCAGTCGGTCACGCGAGAGGGAATCGAGGTGGAGGGGCTTTGGCAGCTCTGTCGTGGTCATGTACTCGAGGTGAGTGTTGGTAGTGCCGAAGTCAACGGCAAAGGTGAACTGCTCATGCCCTGTGCCCGTCTCGTTCCATCTTGGGCAGACAACACCCTCGGCAGCAAGCGCGTTGCGGTCATCGGTCAGTACGACGGTGGCATAGTCGAAATTGGCTGATAGCTGGTAGTAGGTGGAGCCCACACGCTTTTCCTGTTTCAGGCTACGCTCGCGAGCATTCACGTCATCGGGCGCGACACGGTTCTGGAAGCCGTTCTGGTAGAATTCGAGCGACAACCGGTAGTTCTCGAGCGGCCCAAGAGCGCGGTCGACGAGCTGCACATCATAAAGAGGTGCCGACGTGACTCTCACAAAGGGGAAGACGCTCATGGCAAACGGCACAGTGATGAAATGGCCGCAGTTGTTTTTTGCATCGAAAGTTAGGTCGAGATTGTTGGCTGCCACGTAGGTGCGCTTCAGGGTAATGCAAGCCCCGCGCTTTCTGACTGGCAGGCGGAGAATAACCGTGACACTCTCCACAGCACCGTTTCTGGCATGCTGCATCTCGAATCGGGGTTGTCCGTTGATGGTTCCCCAGAGGTCTTTCACATCGAAATACTTGAAGAACAACGGTTTCAGCGGCAGCAGGAAGTCGCAGTCGTCGGCCTCGCGTGTGGTCTTGGTGATGTTTCCGTTGAAGAAGCAATCCCGATCGAGAGCGTAATCAAGCTTGATGAGGCTGGGCTGCAGGAAGTCGTCATCAGTCAGCCATGGATATTCATGGTTGGTGGCAGGCAGCTTTCGCTTCTCGGGCGGCAGCTGATAGTCAGCCGGCGTGATGACTGTGGTGTTCTGCCAGGCTCCGGTAATGTAGTTGAAGGGATCGGAAGGTGTCGTGTTGAGGTTGTTCTGCAGCACCAACGGTATACGCTCATCTTTTTCTTGCGGTCGTGAGGGCACTAGCATGAAGTCACTCTGTGCGATAGCAGCCTCGATGTCAGTCAAGCGTGCTTCGTAGAACGGAATGCCGAGTGCCTGCACGCCTTCGGCCATCTGGCTGAAGGTGGTCTGCAAGAGAGTCTTTGCCCGCTCAGCACTTTCCTCGTCGAAGGCTGCGGGGTTGCCCACCTCGGTGAGTATGGCATTTTGCAGTTCCTGGCTGAGCAGCGGGAAGCAGGCGATGAGATAGGCGTTGAGCTCACCGCAGTGCTTCTTCAGCTGGGGATAGGCTGTGAACAGGGCGTAGATATACTTCACAAACTTAGCGTCGCGCTTGTAGAGTGGCCGCCACGTCTGGAACAGTCTAACGTTTTGCTCTACGGGCAGGTCGAAGTCGCCCTCCTTGGCATTGGGCGTGGCCATGAAGAGGGTGACGGGCGATGTGCAGCCAAGCACTTTGTCGCGCCAGATAAGGAAGTAGAGGCGGTCAAACTTGTCAAAGTTGAAGGCCTCGCGGTCCTGAGTGAAGTACATCTCAAGCGTCTCGCCCAGCAGTCGATGGCTTGGCGAGGATTTCAGTGCATCGATTCCTGCCTTGCGGTCCCACGCCACTATTCTCATCTGGTTGCGTAGCTCGCCGAAGTTGAAGAACAGCTGTGCCACATCGAAGGCGTTGGCCACGAGTTTCTCGTCCATCACCTCACCGCGCAGAGCAGGACTGGCAGCCAGTCGCTTGAAAGCGTTTTTCACAAGGTCCATCTGTGCCAGCGGCGAGGGTATGGCCGTACGAGGCCGCGACGAGAGTCCGCCGTTAGGGTCGGAAATCATCTCAATATCGTCGGCGTTGTATTGGCTGTTCAGCACTATCCAGCCTTCGCCGGTAGTCTTGTTGTTGTAGGATAGTATCTTGCTCATATCACACTGTTGAATTTCTCATCGACGAGTTTGTCGAGTACCTCATCGAGCAGGTTCATAAATTTGAAGGGCACATTGTTCGAGGCATAGCGATGCTCTCGTGTGGCTGTCTGTGAGGCTTTGTTGAGTGCAGCCAGCAAAGTCTTGTAGTCAATGGCCGATTTAAAGAGCCCAGTCTTGGGTGCCACGTCGGCGATGGCTTCTCCCAGCTTCTGGGTTTCCAGATTGAAAGGTGCGAAGCTGCGCTGATTGCCTCTGAGTTCTTTCAGCCATTGCCAGTAGCCCACGAAAAAGTTATTGGTGAGCGTGGTAAAGAACGTAGTGGTGGTGAAGCCCTGCCCTATCTCGGGTTTGTCTTGGGTGTACCCGCGTCCGATATCATTCCTGAACTGGTGGGTGATATACATATAAGCGAGATGAAACTTTGCCATCTGCCGGTTCACGGCAACACGTGTGGCCACACCGAAGTCTTTCAGCGTGAGGGTGCGCTTGTCGTTGGCCAGACCGTACTCCTTGAAGATGGGGTTCTGGGCGTTGCCGTCAACAGTGACAAGCTGCTCATCGGGAATCTGCAGGAAGTCGAGTATCGCGAGTGCGCCAACATACTCCACCACGTGGGCGTCGTTACGCTGGCCGTTGCCACCCGGATCATTATAGTAGGGGTTGCTCGGCACCTCGTCGCCGAGATAGTAACATGCGTTGACCTTCGACATGGGCAGGTCGACACCGTTCTGCCTGAGCCCCGTCAGGTTGTCGTGATAATAGTAGAGTGCCGACTTGGTCTTCGAAATGAAGTCGGCCCGCGAGATCGGGCTGTTCTCGTCTTGCTGGATGTTGAAGTATGGCAGTACAGTCAGTGCACCGATGCGGGCGTCGCGAAGGTCGGCGCGGTTGTTAATCTGCACATTCTCGGCAGCGTTTCTGATGTTCTTCACGATGATGGGGTATCCGGCCGCGCCCGTGCCGCCGAAGATGCTCGACACGACGAAGATACGATCGTTCTTCTGAAACACGTTAGAGAACTGTCTGAACTCCTCACTCTCCTTAAACTGGTTGAGTGCCACGCTGCCGATGTTGGGACTTCCCACGAAGCCGATGTCCATCTTCGTCTCCAGTTGTTCGTCGGAGAACATCATCGAGCACAGTGCCTGGTTGGCGGTGTCGAGCGTGGCATAGTCAATGAGGTCTTTAAACTTTTTCGACTCTATTGCGTTCATATTGAACAGGAAGGTGTCGCTCAGGTTTGAGCCACCGGGCAGGATGTCGCTCAGCGTAGAAATCTTCACCGAGAAAAAACCTCGCGTCACGTCAGTGGCATCGCCATAGAGGGCGCGCCGCGTCTGCTTATACCAACGCATCAGATTCTCCGTGCGCTTCAGGTCTTCGTTGGCTTGATGGGGGTCCACCACGATAGGCACCACCTCAAGCGGCTGTGGTTGGCCGCCCTCGTCGGTAGGATGAATGCCTGCGGCAAACTGCATGATGAGCGGTCGCATGACACGCGACCCCGTGCCGCCTACAAGAAATAGAAATAGTCGCATTTATTTTGATTGATATTATTAGTGCTTAAGGGGGGCAAGCCTGTGGCTTGGGGAGTGAATGGGACGTCACTCTGGGAACGGTGTGTGGCGACAGTTGGAGCTCCACCACCGCATGGAGAACGAGGCCAACGTGAAGATGACCACCTCGACGAGCATCGCCATCAGAGAGAAGCTGAACAGCTGTCCCGAGAAGTCGAGGCCGTCGCCGGCAAACTGTCCGTCGAGCCACACATAGACCACGACGGGGACCGTCATCGCTGCCACTGCCAGCACGATAAGCCAGTGATACCACCGCGAGAAACTCACCGAGTTCACGGCATAGTAGAACACTGCCGCCAGCACCCACGCCACGCCTACCGCAAGCAGGGCTACCGTGGTGTAGTTTCCCTGATTAAACATCTCGTTTGAAAACTCACGCTCGTAATAGAGCAACTCGAACACCTGTGCTGCAAACACCACCAACAGTAGCGAAAGCAGTGCACCAGTGACCAACAATACAAATTTTGTATTCATTATTAGAAATTATATTAATGCTTAAGGGGGAGTAATCATCTCTTCACCTGTAGTTTCATCTCAAAATAGGCAGGCTGCTGGTCGGCATGGCGGGCATAAGCGTCGCTGATGCCCTGCAACAGATAACGCAACCCAAACGTGGTCTGAGCAAAGCGCGGGGCAGTCACGTCACGGTCGTCGTCGGTCGACGACTGCTCCACCCACTGCGGCAACCGATTTTTCAGCCTGATTACCACCTCTTCGCTCGGCACAACGTCGGTGGCCTGCAACACGAAGATGTGGGTAGCCTGCTTCAGATAACGTCGTTCGGCTGGCGTGGCATCGGCAGCCGTCACCGTTCTGATTTCCTTTATCGTCAGCCCCGACCTGCTCTCCACCTCGTAGTTGGCAACATCAGTCAGATAGGCCTCGTCAACCAGCATGTGGCTCAGGTCCACGGCAAGCGCAAGACGCAGGTCGCCACTGTCGGCATCAGGTCTCACCCCCTCAATCGCTGTGATTCGTTCGGCCTGTCCGCGCTCGGGACTAAAGCGTCCGCGCAGATCCTTCCCCGAGAGCAGCAGCGAGTAATAGGGCTTATAGGGCACACCAGCCGACAGCAATGTCATGCCCTCATAGCCGGGCAGCGAGGAAAACCTGCTGAAGGCGGCATAGTCCGCGTCGGTCGTCAGACGTCGCATGGCGGCATTGTCACCCACGACGACGATATAAAAAGGTCGCCGACCATTATAGGCCGTACCGCCACACGGCTGGTCGTAGGCATAGTAGGGACCCACATACGAGCCTCCCAACTTCACCACCAGCATCGAGCGGCCCAACGCCTCATCCTTAAACACGGCCTGTGTCATGCCCTGCGCATCGGCAAAAATCTTCTGCGGACTCAGCCCCGTCATCGAAGGCGTAGAATAAATCAGGTCGGTCACCAGCACGCCAATCTCGCCGTGCCCCGTCTTCTGCAACAGATGTCCGAAGATGGCAGCAAAGTCGGTATACGAAGCGTCACCGATGCCCTTGGTCGATTCAAACACGTTGGCGCTCCTGATAAACTGGGCGGTGCCCTGCGGATAGGCATGCACGCCATCGTTCACCACGAAGAGGCGCGCCGTTTCGCCCGGCACACTGTTCAGCAGTCTCATCAGCGCAGCCTTCAGCTCGCCGTTGCCCTGTGGCGCATCATAGGGCAACATGGACCCCGACCGCTCCAGGTAGAAACTCACCTGCAGGGGCGCAGCCGCAGCAGCAGCACTCATGTCGACCTCCATCGGCGGCCGCCGCCGGGCAAACAGGTCGGCCGCATACTGCTTCACCTCATCGGTGCGCAGTTCGCCGCCCGCATCGTAAAATCGTTCAAAATGGGCCTTGTTGCGGTCGAGAAACTCCACGATTTGTGCCCACTCGTCGGCATCAACCGCACCGTCTTGTCCAACCTCCACCAGCAGCCGGTCGAAGGCTCGGCTCTGCTTGTTCGTGCAGCCCGCCAGCAACATCGCTGCCAACAGACAAAACATCGTATATTTTGCTCTGCGCATTATTCCTTATTTTTTTTCGTGCCTGCAAAGTTATACATATTGCCCCAAACCGCAAAATCTTTTAACTTTTTTTGCAGGGAAGAGACTACGCAGATTCAACCGGCAAGTGTGAACAAATCTTAATCTCATGGCTCAAACATATAGCGTTCGATGCTGGAAATGTTAAAACAAGATTTCCGATTTAACATTTCCAAAATCGCCGTTTTTCACTTATTTCTTATCGCTTTTCACTCCAAAAGCTCCTCTTCTACTCCCCTTTCAATGCGAAACATATATGTTTCACCTTCCGAAAGACCGTCTTTTACACTGCGAAAGCTTAACTTTCACCACCTGAAAGCTTAGCTTTCGCAACCCGAAACATATATCTTTCAGAAGCGAAAAGTGAAAGGTAAAAAGTAATAAATAATGGAAAGCATTGATAAACAACACCTTACAAACTTTACTCAGGAATCGTCGATTTTAATGTCAGCGGACTATAGTCCCACTGATATCATTTCTTGCGATTTCCGGCGTTAAATTTGAGCGACGAAGTCCTCTTTTTTTAACATTTAACGCTACAACCTACAGTACCGAACCGCCCACGACGATAAAGTGCGACCGGAACACGCCGCACTCGACCGCGTCACGCTACCCATCACAGACCCCTTCTGGGAAGAATACTACCCGCCAAACGGCTGGAACTGCCGCTGCACCGTCGTACAGGTCCGAAAGTCCAAATACCCCGAAACACCGCACGACGAGGCAATGGCGCTCGGTGAGGAGGCTACAGGAGACTATAAACAAGCATCAAGAGGATATTCTTTATTCTTTGAAATTAGCCTATGCAAAAAAAGCCCACGAGTTAATATCTGATGCGGAACTGACAGATCCAAACGAACCGAGCTCGGACCATCCAGGACAAATATTCAGGGTTTATGAATATATAGACCACTGCTATCGGGTGGAAATGAAGGTCAGATGCAACAGGGACGGCAACTTCATGCACATTATAAGAGTATATAAAAAATAAAAGCGTTATTTCCGTCACCTCCCCAGTGTGTCTCATGCTGAGCATGGACGTGGGATAACTTGAAAAACGCCTTTATTTGTTTGCAAAGATACAACTTTTATTTTAATCTCCAAACAAAATGACAAGAAAAGACAAAAAGAAATACAAAAAACAGTGGATTGCCCACTGCAAAGGCTTAAAAGTAGTGCCCAAACTCTCTAAAGAAACAACAAAAATATGGCACTCAACCATAAGAATAGAACACCCAAGCATAACATACATGAAAATGTTAAACAAAAAAAATGGCTTCTGTTAACAAATCAAAAAAAAGTCGGCTTGTTGAGAAAAAACTTGCATTATTCGGGAAACATTCGTACTTTTGCACGAAAACCGATAAATTGAAACTTATGGAAACACTGCAACACTTCATGGCTGTCGACCTGGGCGCAACAAGCGGGCGAACCATCGTTGGAACGCTCGACCCACAAGGACGGCTCTCTCTGCAAGAACTCACTCGATTTGCGAATCCCATCATCAAAACCGGAGGACGGTTCTACTGGGACATTTTCGCCCTTTATGGGCACGTGGTCGACGCGCTACGCAAAGCCGCCGACAGCAATATCCGTCTCACCAGCATCGGCATCGACTCGTGGGGGGTCGATTTCGCACTCGTGGGCAATGACGGCGCCCTGCTGAGAAACCCGCGCTGCTATCGCGACCCCCACACCGAGGGCATCATGGACGCTTTCTTTGAGAACGTCATGCCACGCGAGACACTATACGAAAAGACCGGCATCCAGCTGATGAACATCAACACGCTGTTCCAGCTCTACGCCATGCGCCGTAATGGTGACGACGCCCTCGGCGCTGCACGAAAGTTGCTCTTCATCCCCGACGCCATGGCCTATATGCTCACCGGCGAGACTGTGTGCGAGCAGACCATCATGAGCACCTCGCAACTGATGAACGCCCACACCCGACAGCTCGACCCCGACCTGGCACGTGCCGTAGGTATCAGCCCGACGATGATGGGGCGTCCCGTCAGACCAGGCGACATCATAGGAACGCTTACCGACGAAGTGCAGCAGCTCAGCGGTGCACCTGCCATCAACGTCGTGGCAGTGGCTGGACACGACACCGCGTCGGCCGTCGCTGCCGTGCCCGCCGCCGACAACCGTTTCGCCTACCTCAGCTGCGGCACGTGGAGCCTGCTCGGCATTGAGACACCCGAGCCCATTATCAACGAAAGAAGCCTTGCCGACAACTTCACCAACGAGGGCGGAGCCGACGGCAACACGCGATTCCTGAAGAATATTTGCGGACTGTGGCTGCTCGAACAATGCCGAAAAGAATGGCACGACGCACCGCAGAGCGTCGCACAGCTGGCCGACGATGCCATGACTGCTCCGGCGCTGCAATCGGTCATCAACCCCGACGACCCGCGCTTTGCCAATCCCGAAAGCATGACTCGTGCCATTGCCAACTACTGCCGAGAGACCAACCAGCCCGTGCCCCAGGACTATCGACAGACCGCACGATGCATCTTCGAAAGTCTCGCGCTGCGCTACAAGGAGGTCGTAGAACGGCTGCGCACCTATGCGCCCTTCCCCATCGAACGGCTGCACGTCATCGGAGGAGGCTCGCAAAACCGACACCTCATGCAAATGACTGCCGACTGTCTCGACATGCCCGTCATGGCAGGACCCGTTGAAGGCACCGCCATAGGAAACATCATGATGCAGACAAAGGCCGCAGGAATAGTAGAAAACCTGCAACAGATGAGACAAATGATTGCCGACAACATCCAGCCGAAAATCTACACCCCACATCATGGATGAGCCCTTTCACGAATTATGAAATAAAATTATAAATTATAAAATTATGAACTACAAAGAAGCACAACAACGCTATGCCGAACTGGGCATAGACACAGAGAAAGTTATCGAACAGCTGCAAAACTTCCACCTGAGCATGCACTGCTGGCAGGCCGACGACGTGGCAGGCTTTGAGACACAGGACGGAGAACTCACCGGAGGAATCCAGAGTACAGGCAACTACCCTGGAAAGGCCAGAAACATCGACGAGCTGAGAGCCGACATCGAAAAGGCCAAAAGTCTCATCCCGGGACAGCACCGACTGAGCCTGCACGAGATATATGCCGACTTCGGCGGAAAAGTGGTCGACCGCGACGAGGTGGATGAGTCGTTCTTCGCCTCGTGGATAGAATGGAGTCGTGAAAACAATACGCCGCTCGACTTCAACAGCACCTCGTTCTCGCACCCCAAGAGCGGAAACCTCTCCCTTGCAAATCCCGACAGCAGCATCAGAAACTTCTGGATTGAGCATACCCGACGCTGCAGGCGCATCGCCAACGCCATGGGCGAAGCGCAAGGCGACCCCTGCATCATGAACCTGTGGATTCACGACGGATGCAAGGACATGAGCGTCAGACACAGCGACTACCGAATGCTGCTCAAGCAATCGCTCGACGAGATATTCGAAGAACAGCTGCCCATGATGAAAGACAGTATCGAAGGAAAGGTCTTTGGCATCGGACTGGAAAGCTTCACCGTAGGCAGCCACGACTTCTACACTGCCTACGCCGCAAAGAACAACAAGCTGCTGACCATTGACACCGGACACTACCACCCCACCGAAAGCCCTGCCGACAAGGTGTCGGCCGTGCTGCCCTTCGTGCCCGAGCTGCTCTTGCACGTCAGCCGACCCGTCAGATGGGACTCCGACCACGTCACCATCATGGACGACCCGACGCAGGAACTGTTCAACGAAATCGTCAGAGCAGACGCCCTGCAACGTGTACACTACGGACTCGACTTCTTCGACGGCAGCATCAACCGCATCGGTGCCTACGTCATCGGCTCGCGCGCCGCACAACGTTGCATGACACGCGCCTTGCTCGAACCCACGCAGTTGCTCAGGCAATATGAAGACCGAAAAGAAGGATTCCAACTGCTGGCCATGCTCGAAGAGTGCAAGGCCATGCCCTGGAGTGCTGTTTACGACGAGTTCTGCCTGCGCAACGACGTACCCGTAGGAAAGGCTTTCATCGACGAGATTGAACACTACGAATCTGAAGTGACGAGCAAACGAAAATAAGATAACACTATGACCGTCATTGGATTACTCATTATTGCTATCGGAGCCTTTTGCCAGTCGAGCAGCTATGTTCCCATTACCAAAATCAAGAATTGGAGCTGGGAAAGCTTCTGGCTGGTACAGGGCATCTTTGCATGGATAGTGTTTCCTGTTGCCGGAGCCCTGCTGGCTGTTCCCGAAGGCCACACGCTGACCGAGCTGTTCACACAGGAACAGTCGTTCAACATTGCCATGACCGTCTTCTTCGGAATCCTGTGGGGCATCGGCGGACTGACCTTCGGACTCTCGATGCGCTACCTCGGCGTGGCACTCGGACAAAGCATAGCGCTGGGAACGTGTGCCGCTCTCGGTACGATCATGGGACCGCTGCTCATCAACCTCGCCTTCCCCGAGCAACACGCATTGGAAAAACTCACCACGGCTGTTATCGTGGGCGTGGCTGTCACGCTTGTCGGCATTGCCGTCATCGGTCGGGCTGGGTCCATGCGTACGGCAACGCTCTCCGAAGAGGAGAAAAAGGCTGCGGTCAAGGACTTCAACTTCCCAAAAGGCATTGCCATCGCGCTGCTGGCCGGTTTCATGAGCGGCTGCTTCAACGTAGGACTGGAATTTGGAAAAGACATCCACTTTGCCGATTCTCCCGCCATCTTCAACGCACTGCCTGCCACGCTGCTGGTGACCATCGGCGGATTCATCACCAACGCCGCCTATTGCCTTTTCCAAAACAACAGGAACAACTCCTGGGGCGACTATCGGAAAAAATCGCTGTGGGCCAACAACATCGCCTTTTGCGCCATTGCCGGTGCACTCTGGTACAGTCAGTTCTTCGGTCTGTCCATGGGACGGGGCTTCTTCGAAACAGGCGGAACCATGGACACCCTCGCCTTCTGCATCTTAATGGCACTCAACGTCGTCTTCAGCAATGTTTGGGGTATAATACTCAAAGAATGGAAAGGTTGCGACCGGAAAACCATCATCACACTCGTCGCAGGCATCATCATACTCATCGCAAGTGCCTTCGTCCCGAAACTACTACAATAAAACATTATTATAATTATGAAAAAAAGCATCTTAGAAGGTCGCCCTGAGCTGAAAGCCGTCATCGACCAAGTGGCCGAAGTGGCTGGCTACCTCTGGGAAAAAGGATGGGCTGAACGCAACGGCGGAAACATCACCGTGAACATCAGCCAGTTCGCCGACAATGAACTGAACAATATGCCTGCCATCGCGCCCGCAAAACCGATAGGAAAAACGTTGCCCGCCCTGAAAGGTAAACTCTTCTATGCCAAGGGTACAGGCAAACGCATGCGCGACCTGGCGCGACAACCCATGCAAAACGGCAGCATCATACGCATCTGTCAAGATGGTGCGAACTACGAAATCATCGCCGACTGCCCCGTCATGCCCACGAGCGAGCTGCCATCGCACCTCGCCATGCATAACTATCTGGTGGAAACCGGAAGCAGCTACACAGCAACGCTGCACACCCACCCTATCGAGCTCGTGGCCATGAGCCACATCAGCCGATTCCTCAAAGAAGGAGAGATGACGCGCGTGCTGTGGTCTATGATTCCTGAGACGCTCGCCTTTGCACCTCTGGGCATCGGCATCGTGCCCTATCAGATGCCCGGCTCGATAGAAATGGCCGATGCTACGCTCGAGAAGATAAAAACCCATGATGTCGTCTTATGGGAGAAACACGGAACCGTGGCTCTCGGGCGCGACATTATGGATGCATTCGACCAGACCGACGTGCTGTGCAAGGCGGCCAACATCTATATGTGTGCCCGCTCCATGGGCTCAGAGCCCGACGGCATGACAGACCAAGCAATGAAAGACATCCAACAAGCCTTCCATCTTCCGACAAAGAGAGAAAACTAAAAACTGCCACAAATTGGGAGAATACAACGAAAAGGAGAGAGGATTGTATTGCCGATGGCTAATACAATCCTCTCTCCTCTTTTCTTTCTTCCTCTAAATCAGAAGTGTAATCGAACGTCAAATCCCGCTTGTATGGGATTGCCACGCTGAGCAAACGTCAGTGTTTCGCCCGTAGCACCGTTTTGCACGGCAAACGTGTTGTAGCGCGTGTCGGTCAAATTGCGCACCCAAGCACTGACCTGAACACAACCGAAGTCGGCATCGGCATGTCCGCCCAGCAACATGTAAAAACGCTGCGAATAGCTGTTGGCCTCGTCCCACCAAGTCTTACCCTGTCCACATACGTTGGCTCCGATGGTGATGCTGCGCAAACCACGGTTAGACAGGTCGAAACGATAGTCAGCCATCGCCGAGAATACATGCTGGGGCACATAGGGCACATGATTGTCGGCATAATCGGTTTCGTCGGCAGTCTTATACTGCTTAAACTGCGCATGAGTAAACGAATAGCTTGCCGCCCAAGACAAGCGGTCGGAAAAAGCACGGCCACGAAGAGCTGCCTCAAGACCACAACTGAAGCTCTTTCCTGCGTTCACCATCATACGGCCATAGCCAAAATTGGAGGTCATCACCGACAGTTGCTGGTTGCGCACCTGCATATAGAAGGTTGAGATATCGAACTGTGTGGACTGTCCAAAAAGATTGAGATGAGCACCAAGCTCATAGTTCCACGAAGTTTCGGGCTTATACGAAATTACGTCACGAATAGCACCATAAGCCTCCTCGTCGTGAGGAATATCCATCTCGCCGCGTGCCTTCTGAGCATTTGACTGAAGCTCGGTCTGAAGAATATCGCTGAACATCTGAATATTATAGCCGCCTGCACGATAGCCCTTGCTAACGGTGGCATACAAATTGCTGCCTTGATTGTCAAACTTCCATGTCAGCGAGAACTTGGGCAGAAGCTGATTGAAGTTATCGCTTTCGTGATGGTTCAGCGATGAGGTAACGGCCGCCTTCACATTCGTTCCCATTACCGACTCGTCAAGCGTGGTTCGGGCACTGGTGGCGTAGTCAATAGCTACGTGGCTATAGTCGTAGCGCAAGCCCAACGTGGCTGTCAGACGAGGTGTGATGTCGATGTTCGACTCATGGAACAAACCGAAATTGCGCTGCGGCGTACGGAAATAACCGGGGATAGGCTCGATAGCCATGTCGATACGGCAGCCGCCCGCCCGAGCAATCAAAGCTGCCGCAGCAGCCTCGCCCATACGCGCAGCCATCGAATTAAGCATACCGTAATAGGCATAGTCGGTAATCGTTTTCGACAAAAAAGCATTCATCGCCGAGTTGAAAAACACAGGAGCATCGGTCGTCAATGCCGTATTAGAGAAGAAAGCGCCAGTTGTCCAATGCCAAATACCATTAGAGCGGTTCTTCAAAGAAAACTCCTGTGTAAACGAGTTCTGCTTCTGTCGCTGTATCATGTGCATAAAGTCGACAGCAGTATAATCAATATCCATCAGCATATAGTCGCGAAGATACTGATAGGAAGTTGAAGAGTTAACGTCAAAGTGCTTAGCGTGGTATGTCACGTTCAGGCCAGTGTTGAACATGTTGCGTCTATAGTTGCCTTGACGGTTGCTCTCGGGAGCTGGTGTCCGACCGGTTTCAAGATTGAGCAAGCCATAAGGAAATGCGTTCTGGCGCACGTACTGATAGTCGGCGACATAACTTACACTCCATCTTTCTGACGGCTGGAAAACCAGACGGAACTTCCCGCCTGCCTCATTGAAATCATCGGCACGCTTGCCCGTCGTTGCATTGCGGAAGAAACCATTTTGACCGCCATAAAAACCTGCCAAGGAGAAGGCCAGCTTGTCGTTTAGTTTCTGGTAATGGGCCAATTCCGTATTTCTATAGAAGTGAGTGCCTACCGACAGGCTGAGGTCGGTTCCCTGATAGTTCATTGGATTGCGCGAATACATTCGAACCATTCCGCCTTCAGTGTTTTGTCCGTAAAGCGTTCCCTGTGGGCCTCGAAGAATATCTACGCGATCGAGACCGTAACTGTGGAAATTGAAAACGCTTTTCGTCATTAGCGGTATATCGTCAACATAGACGCCAACTGCCGGATTATTGACACGCGAACCAATTCCTCGCACATATATAGAAGAGGTATATCGCGAGCCATAATTCGGCATGACGAACGACGGGACATAGTTGGATAAATCACGAAGATCGCGAACATTCAAACTTGTCATGTCTGCAGCCGAAAACATTGACGAGCTGATGGCCTGTTGGCGTAACCTGAAAACCTCCTTCGGTTGAGAGACGACCACCACCTCATCGAGGTCGTAAACCCGAGAGGTGTCAGCCACGACACTGACATTTGACCCCTCTATAGTCTCTGCCTGAATAAACATTGGGGAGCAAAGTGCTATGCACAACAACAAAAAAACATTTAATTTCATTTCTTATTTCTTTTCTTTTAACCGGATGCAAAAGTAGAAAAGTTATTATATCCCCACAATCCTCATTTATAATGATATAATGATACGCTAATAAAACGAGACAAGGGGTTACTTGTTTAAGGCGCCACACTGTGGGCAATGTCCCTTCGAAATCATGGTTGCGCCACAATTACCGCAGACAAACTTGCTATGCGGATGCTGGAAATAGCGCCATAAAGCCCAGACTACATATAACAACAACAAGACATAACCCACGTAAAAGAGTGTTGTAAGGCTGAAGACAATATAGTTCAACCCCGCCACTGCCACAAGACCACCAAGATACATCAAGGCTTCCCTGAAATGCAGTAGGCGATAAACATCTTCGACTGCCGCTATGGCGACGATAAGCATAACCCAAACCGATGCTATGAAAACACCAAGCAACAACGGGACTGAAAATGGATTTAGTGTCGGATGATAGTAGAAATGTCTCCACATTTCCGGGGCGAACATCTGAATACTGGCATAAAGTGTAGCCGAAAACGCCACCAGAATCATCAACAAGGTTGGGAAAAACGAGTCGATATCACGAAAATGGACGATGGAAGTTTTTAGCTTCATCATCTTCATCAGCCAATAGCAAAAAGCTATAAATGAAATAATCACAAGGAAAATCAGCAAATGGCTATTTGAAAAAATCGAGATAAACTGCGAAATCGGGTCATCGGGAACAACATTGGCAAGCAACGAAGCCTCATGCGTCCAGCCAAATTCGCAATCTTCCGTAGCCAACTCTACCCACACAGAATCGACAGGATCGGTAGAAATAATACGAATTTGAGAAACGACAAGCCGCGAATGACGTTTGACGGGAAACGAGTCGGTAGGCATATTGTTGAGCATCTCTTCCGGCAACTGACGAAGAAGCTGCATTGTGTCGCTCCATACAACAAAATTATAATTGTTGGTGTAATGATGCTGACTTTGAAAAGAAAGCGAGTCGAGCTGGCGCTCGCTATACTGCACAAGCGCTTCCGACTTCGGTTCGTGCCGGTTGTAGCAACCTACAAGCACAACGCATAAGCACAAAAGAAAGAAAGATAATTTATTTCGCATACAAATTCATCTGACATTGTTTACAATCAAACTGCAACTGAAAGCGCCTACCGTCAGCCAGTCGGAGGCTCAACGGCTCGCACCATCTAATTTTATGACCGCCATGCTTCGGACAATAGCCCAGTTCGTAGCGAAGACAATAGCGACACTGCATCAACAAATCGTCCGGACGTGAGTCAAGGAAGGTTTTAGGCTTCTCCATTTCCACCTTTGGTTTATTTTTAGTTGTGAAATCTGGTTCAAAATCTTTATCGATTCCCGAACCAAATTCAGATGGTCTCGCCTTTAACATTTCCCCTATAGCATCTTCTACCCTGCACACCAACTCTCTTCTTGCAGAAGACAATAACTTTCTGGGAACAAAGTATTTATCTGCATCATCTTCAAATAGCACTTCTTTGCATGACAAGCATGTTCCTCCAAGCTTTGTAAGCAGTTCAACAAGATTATCGTGTTGTACTTTTTCTGCTTTCTCGTGCGCTGCTTCAAAGTCGAAAGAAACCGGCTGACGAAATTCCATAGATTGAGCTTTGAGGCGAAAACCGGTTGCTGTTAGTCCCATAATGATTTTTATGGGAATACTCCTGACGGCAGTTTTGCCTTTTAACAATCGCGTAAAAGCCGTGTCTTCGTTACGGAAAAGTTCTGTCTTACTGGTCAGTTCTTTAGGCATTTTATGTGGAAACAGGCGGTTTCCCTCAACCCTATTCACCCGAAAGCCGAGCAATTCATTCGATGAATTGAAAAAACACAGGCCATCGCCATTGGCAAACGTAGCAGTACCCGATACCGTAATAGAATAAGGATAGTTAACTTCCTTCACCCTTCCAACAAACTCGCCTTTCGACTTTGGTGTAAAGAAAGACGCCATTTCTGTTTCTCTGCCATGAAGGAAATAAGAAACGAAACCACGATTGAAAGACTTTCTCACATCAGGCTCAAAATTGTATTCAACCTGACCTATCGAACTTCTTTCATATTTCTGAGGATATTTTGCAATAATCTTATCAAGCCGACGACGATAAGCACTCACGACGTTCTTCACGTAATCGACATCTTTCAGTCGTCCCTCAATCTTGAACGACACAATGCCAGCCTCTGCAAGTTCCTCCAGTGCATCTATCCTGCACATGTCCTTCAAAGAAAGCAAATGCCGTTGATGAATCAACTCCTCTCCATTAGCATCTATCAGGTCGAACTTCATACGGCAAAACTGGGCACACTCTCCGCGATTCGCACTTCTCTTAAAACAATACTCCGAAGCATAGCAAGCTCCCGAATAACTAACGCATAAAGCACCGTGCACAAAAGCTTCAAGTTCCACGTCGGGAACTCTGCTGTGAATGTCGCGAATCTCATCTAGTGATAGTTCTCGTGCCAATACAACACGCTTGATACCCATTTTGCCAAGCCATTCTACCTTTTCGGGTGTTCGATTGTCTGTCTGTGTACTTGCATGAATATTAAAACCAGAGCGCAACAAGCGGGCATCTTGAATTAGGAAGGCATCAACACCGACCAACTTCAAATCATCCATCAAAAGAAAAGCATCGGAGACCTCGTCGTCACGCAGCAGCGTATTAACCGTCGCATAAACCTTTGCTCCAAATCGATGAGCGAACAAGCACAACTGTTCTATATCTTGCACCGAGTTGCCTGCTGCCGAACGGGCACCGAAACGCGGCGCCCCAATATAAACCGCATCTGCGCCATGCTCGATAGCAGCAATTCCACATTCCAGATTCTTGGCTGGAGCAAGCAATTCAAGTTTTCTCATCAACGGTTCTCTTTACACAACAATCAAACCAGTTCGTAAAAAAACGGATGCTATCCTCTTTCCAAATAAATCGAGGATTAAATCGTGGATTGTCATCCTGGTAATAGTTTACAGGTAAGCCCACATCACTACGACGTTCACAATCACGACGATATTCCCAATCGAGGCGTGTAGCAGAATATTCAAGATGGCCTGTCACAAAGAGTGCTTTTCCGTCTTTACTTGCCACGACTGAAACGCTGCCGTCTTCTCCTTCGGCCAACAGTTGTAAGTGTTTGTTTGCTTCAATATCTTCACGTCTGATTTCCGTATGTCTGCTATGAGGCATCCAAAAATCGGAGTCAAAGCCATTGAAAACAGGATGTTCGTGCACAAGAACTTTCTGCTTAAAGACACCGAACATCTTTTGGGGCAATCTGAATTTGTTTATATCATACAAATGATACAATGCTGCCTGAGCTCCCCAGCAGATGAAAAGTGACGAACCTACATGCTCGTGGGCCCAGCGGAAAACTTCACACAACTCCGACCAATAGTCGACATCCTCGAAAGGCAATATCTCAACAGGCGCTCCATTCACAATAAGAGCATCAATACGCTCGTCGCGCATCTCGTCGAAAAAACGATAATACCGATTCATATACTCCTGAGATGCATGTCTTGGCACGTGACTGCGCAACTTCATCAGACAAAGTTTAAATGGAACAGAAGAATAAGATAACACCCGACGGATGTCATCTGCTGCTTCTTCTTTCATCGGCATCAAGTTAAGCAGAACTATCTTTTTTTCCTCGCTTATCATCTTTTGTCTCAAAATCTGCTACAAAGTTAATGAAAAAAATTGTAATTAGAAAGAAATAGCCACACATTTTAATTTTATGCCACCTACAACATAACTTTGCTTATCACCCATTAGCCAAATAACACATTATTTATATATAGACTTGTAGAATTAATACAAATTTGAGCAAAGAATATAAAATTATTCACCCGACATTCTTAATTGTTCATTTTTAGTTGTACCTTTGCAGGCAAAAATAAGATAAGACAATATGGAATTTACCGCGAAACAAATTGCAGAATACGTACAGGGTCGTATTGAAGGCGACGAACAAGCTAAAGTTAACACTTTTGCGAAAATAGAAGAAGGAAAGGAAGGAGCCATCTCATTTCTTTCAAATCCAAAATACACACATTACATTTATGATACAGCCTCATCGGTAGTGCTTATCGACGAAGGTGTTGAACTTGAACGTCCGGCCCGCCCGACGCTCATTCGTGTGAAAAACGCCTATGAGTGTGTGGCCCGCCTGCTTCAACTCTACGATTCGATGAAGCCTCGCAAACAAGGCATCAATCCTCTGGCGTTCATTGATCCGACGGCAAAGGTCGGCGAAGGCTGTTATGTTGGAGCATTTGCCGTAATCGGTGAAGGCGTGTCAATTGGAGACAACTGCCAAATCGAACCGAATGCCGTTATCGGCGACCGCGTAAAAATTGGCAACGACTGCCACATCTATCCCAATGTTTCGGTTTATCACGACTGCGTGCTTGGCAACCGTGTCGTTATCCATTCCGGAACCGTTATCGGTGCCGACGGATTTGGCTTTGCCCCCACCCCAAATGGATTCGACAAGATACCCCAGATTGGCATTGTAACCATCGAAGATGATGTTGAAATCGGAGCAAACACCTGCGTCGACCGCTCAACTATGGGTAGCACCTATGTTCGTAAAGGCGTTAAGCTTGACAATCTCATTCAAGTTGCTCACAACGTCGAAATCGGAGAAAATACTGTCATAGCCTCACAAACAGGTATTGCCGGTTCGACCAAAGTTGGGAAATGGTGTATGATGGGTGGACAGGTGGGAATGGCCGGCCACATCTCCATAGCCGACCAGACCCATGTAGGCGCCCAGGCAGGCATCACCAACTCGGTGAAGAAGCCCGGCCAAACCATCATCGGCTCACCGGCATGGGACGCAAAGGGCTTTATGAAGTCGGCTGCCGTCTTCCGTCATCTTCCCGATATGTATCAGCAAATTGCAGAATTGAAGAAGGAAATAGAAACCCTCAAGAAAGATAAAAACTAAATATTCAACAAAAGTTTTCCACATATAAAGTTTTTTTCGTAACTTTGTGCCAAACAAATAAACGAGTATTATGGAAACAACAAAACAAAGAACTCTTAAAGGCAGTTTCTCGCTCTTCGGAAAAGGGTTGCACACCGGCTTAAACCTCACCGTAACCTTTAATCCTGCTCCTGAAAATACAGGATACAAGATTCAACGTATCGACCTTGAAGGGCAACCTGTCATTGAAGCGATTGCCGAAAAAGTTGTCGATACGCAACGTGGCACGGTCATTGCTCAGGGCGACGTTCGTGTTTCAACCATAGAGCACGGCATGGCTGCCCTTTATGCACTTGGCATCGATAATTGCCTCATACAAGTGAATGGTCCCGAATTTCCTATACTCGACGGCTCGGCTGCCATGTATGTGGATAAGATTAAGCAAGTGGGCATTGAAGAGCAGAATGCACCGAAAGACTACTACATTATCCGTAAGAAAATTGAAGTAAAAGACGAGAAAAGCGGATCGTGTATTACGATTCTGCCCGACGAAGAATTCTCGCTGACAGCCATGTGCTCGTTCGAATCGAAGTTCATTAACAGCCAGTTTGCTACTCTCGACAAGATGGAGAACTTCGACCGAGAGATTGCAGCTGCACGCACATTTGTGTTCGTTCGCGATATTGAGCCACTTTTGCAAGCCAATCTCATCAAAGGCGGCGATATGGATAATGCCATCGTCATCTACGAACGGCAAACCACCCAAGAACGTCTCGACATGCTGGCCGACATGCTCAACGTCGAGCACCGCGATGCTACCGAACTGGGATACATCCAGCACAAGCCGCTCGTGTGGGAGAACGAGTGCACTCGTCACAAGCTTCTCGACATCGTTGGCGACATGGCACTCATCGGAAAGCCCATCAAAGGCCGTATCGTTGCGACACGCCCCGGTCACACCATCAACAACAAGTTTGCACGACTGATGCGGAAAGAAATCAAAAAGCATGAAGTGCAAGCACCCATCTACGACCCTAACGAGGAACCGGTAATGGACAACAACCGCATCCGCGAACTGCTTCCTCACCGCTACCCCATGCAACTGGTCGACAAGGTGGTTGCCATTGGTCCGACAACGATTGTCGGTGTGAAGAATGTTACCGCCAACGAGCCGTTCTTTGCCGGACACTTCCCTCAAGAACCGGTCATGCCGGGCGTATTACAGATTGAAGCCATGGCTCAGTGTGGAGGTTTGCTCGTGCTCAACCAAGTGGAAGAACCCGAACGATGGTCAACATATTTCATGAAGATTGACGACGTGAAATTCCGCCAAAAGGTTGTACCGGGCGACACGCTACTTTTCCGTGTTGAGCTGTTACATCCCGTTCGCCACGGCGTGTCGTCCATGAAAGGCTATGTCTTTGTCGGCGACCACGTTGTCTCGGAAGCAACATTCACCGCACAAATTGTGAAGAACAAATAATTGAACTGAACACAGTCTCAAAAATAAACGATAGGTTTAGCAATGATAAACCTATCGTTTATTGTATGTAAATACCATCTTTTCATGGCGAAAGTGTCATCCTTACGAGATGAAAGGAAGCTTATTACGATACGAGAAAAGGCTCTTTACGGTATGAAAAGGGGCTTCTTACGATATGAAAAGAGGCTCTTTACAAACATGAAGAGCCTTCTTTGATTGACAATGCCTATCATTTACATGCCCCCGTTCTACAATCCACGAATAATCGTCGTGTCTAACAGGTCTTCACCCGTTGTGAAAATGCGTAGGTGATAGTGACTGCCGTCGTATTTAATTCGCATCATCTGCTGAGGTTCACCATTGGCTGGTGTGAGCGCTAAGGCAACATGTCCCATGGTTCTGCGCAAGTTCAGTTCTACGCACGGATGCATCTTCAATGCTCCATTGTGCCTGACTATCATCATATCAACACCAAACGCACCAACATATTTGCCTTTCAGCAACTTAGCCATGCGGGCGATGATGCCTTTGCGCACGATATCTAAAAGCCGTTCGGGAACATAACGAGACAGAAGACGACGTTTAGCATCCTCGGTAGCCAGGACGCTACCGCTATAAGCACCATTTTGCGTTGCAAACAAGGACAACCCGCAATATTTAGTCTGACCGCCGGCATCAATAGAAAATTCCATTCCGAAATCTTCAACCTTGTTATAGTAAGGCTCTATCATGATGCCGCCCTGCTTGTCGATAAGGTTACGAATCCAATTTTGTTGCGCCGTTGTCAGTTTCCGTTCTACATAGCGAATGCCACGTCCTGAAGAACTCCACGGTGCCTTTATCACGCAAACATCTCCCGTACAATATTTTTCCAGCAAAAGCCCATCAGCGTCGAAAGGCAACTCCGAGGTGTAGACCGCGCTGCCAACCAACAGATGATGAAGCGAGGACAGTTTTGGCAAAAGTTTTTCAGAAGCCCATTTGCGATTGCTGACCGTCCGGATAAAGGCAAGTTGTCCTGACTTGGGCATGAGAGCGACAAATTGCTTGTTGTACGACTTCAACTGATGACAAAGAGCGCGGTTCCACCCCCATACAGAGATTTGTTCAAGTTCACCGCCATGAAGTCGGGCAAGGTCATCGAAAGTGACAAATTGCACTTTGCTCACATATTTTCTTATGTGGCGGGTGTATTCATGAGCATTCTCAACATTATCTACGAGCACCATGTCACCCTCTTCCGACCATAAAGCCGGAAGCCACGACAAGTCGGCACGAAGTTGTCTTCCCGCATGAGGCGCAGTATATGGAACCAGGTCGGCCGCCAGCGCCAGGTCGTGATCAGGATTGAAAATATGTAGCGTCATATCGGGGAGCAAAGTTAACAAAAAAAAGAAAATTGGCGAAATAGAAAAGAAAAAAAATGATTTTACTTTGGCCTTCAAAAAATTATGATTAACTTTGCGCTTGAATATGTATGGAAGCATTCTATAGAACACATGCCTATTTGGTAGAGCACACCAACGCGCCCGTTCGCCGTACTCTGATGGATGAGATCGACTGGAACGACCGACTCATCGGCATCAAAGGCACACGTGGAGTTGGGAAGACAACCTTTCTTCTGCAATATGCAAAAGAGAGATTCGGAGTGAACGACCGTCAGTGTCTTTACGTCAACATGAACA
Source organism: uncultured Prevotellaceae bacterium (assembly GCA_902776685.1). Lineage (GTDB taxonomy): Bacteria > Bacteroidota > Bacteroidia > Bacteroidales > Bacteroidaceae > Prevotella. The sequence continues at coordinate 15,269 of CACYRB010000005.1, read as the reverse complement.
ACTTTTACTTCCAAGGGCGCGGTATTGCCGACTATGCAGGCGACTTCGTCAAGGAAGGGGGGCGCGTGTTGCTCATCGACCAAGTGTTCAAGCAACCCGACTGGAGCCACGAACTGAGGAAATGCTATGACCTCTACCCCGAATTGAAGATTGTTTTCACCGGCTCAAGCGTGATGCGCCTGAAAGATGAGAACCCCGAACTGAACGGCATCGTGAAAAGCTACAACCTGCGCGGCTTCTCTTTTCGCGAATTTCTCAATCTAAAGACTGGCAACAAATTCCGTCCCTACACCTTGGACGAAATACTCTCCGACCATGTTCGCATCGTGAAGCAAATCTTGCCCAAGGTGAGCCCCCTGAAATATTTTCAGGATTATCTCCATCATGGTTTCTATCCCTTCTTTCAGGAACAGCGCAACTACTCGGAAAACCTGCTGAAGACCATGAACATGATGACCGAGGTCGACATCCTGCTCATCAAACAGATAGAACTGAAATACCTTACAAAAATCAAGAAGCTTTTCTATCTGTTGGCACAAGACGGTCCCAAAGCCCCAAACGTCAGTCAGCTTGCACAGGAGGTTGAAACCAGCCGGGCAACGGTGATGAACTATATCAAATATCTTGCCGATGCACGACTCATCAACCTGATTTATCATCGCGGCGAGGAATTTCCAAAGAAACCGGCTAAAGTGATGATGCACAACACCAACCTGATGTATGCCATATATCCTATTCAGGTGAAGCGACAAGACGTCATGGAAACATTCTTCGTGAATTCACTTTGGAAAGACCATGTCGTCAATCAGGCCGACAAACCATTCTACTACATGGTTGACGGAACCCGGAAATTCCGTATTTGTGACGCCGAAGCCGAACACAAACTTCACATGAACCCCGATGTGTTCTATGCCCGATACAACACCGAGGTGGGTATTGACAACCGCATTCCGCTTTGGCTGCTGGGATTTCTCTATTGACAAAGAGATAAGTTTTTCACGCAAAACTTTTGCCTTTTCGCAAAAAATACGTAAATTTGCAGGTTGTAAAGGAATTTATACAAAACATTAAACTATAACAAAAATGACAAAAGAAAAGAAGTTTATCACATGCGACGGCAACGAGGCAGCAGCTCACGTGAGCTATATGTTCTCCGAAGTTGCCGCCATCTACCCCATCACGCCCTCTTCGCCCATGGCGGAGCACGTCGATGAATGGGCTGCCCGTGGTCGCAAGAACCTCTGGGGGCAGAACGTAACTGTTCAGGAAATGCAGTCGGAAGGCGGCGCTGCCGGTGCACTTCACGGCTCGCTGCAGGCTGGTGCGCTGACCACCACGTTCACCGCATCGCAGGGCTTGCTGCTCATGATTCCTAATATGTATAAGATTGCAGGCGAACTGCTTCCGTGCGTATTCGACGTATCTGCCCGTACGCTCGCCAGTCATTCGCTTTGTATCTTCGGCGATCACCAAGATGTGATGGCCTGCCGTCAGACGGGTTTTGCCATGTTCTGCTCCGGATCGGTACAGGAAGTAATGGACCTGACAGCCGTTCCCCACTTGGCAACACTGAAGACCGGCGTGCCCTTCGTAAACTTCTTCGACGGTTTCCGTACCTCTCATGAATACCACAAGATTGAAGTCATGGAGCAGGAAGACGTGGCAAAGCTCGTCGACCCGGCCGACATCAAGCGTTTCCGCGACCGCGCCCTGTCGCCTGAGCGTCCCATGACACGCGGTACGGCAGAGAACCCCGAAACATTCTTCACCCACCGCGAGGCTTGCAACAATGTTTACGACACCGTGCCCGAAGTAGTTGAACACTATCTTGGTGAAATCTCGAAGATCACTGGTCGCGAGTATCACCTCTTTGACTACTACGGAGCTGCCGATGCCGAGCGCATCATCATCCTCATGGGTTCTGCCACCGAGGCTGCCCGCGAGGCCATCGACTATCTGACTGCTCAAGGCGAAAAGGTCGGTATGGTGGCTGTTCACCTCTATCGTCCGTTCAGCGTCAAGCACCTGCTTGCTGCCGTTCCCAAGACCGTGAAGCGCATTGCCGTTCTCGACCGAACAAAGGAACCTGGAGCAGAAGGCGAACCGCTCTACCTTGACGTGAAGAGCGCATTCTACGACGTTGAAAATAAGCCCGTTATCGTTGGCGGACGCTATGGTCTCGGTTCAAGCGACACCACTCCGGCAAAGATCATCGCCGTGTTCAACAACCTTGCCCTGCCCGAGCCCAAGAACCACTTCACCGTGGGTATCGTCGACGATGTAACGTTTACGAGCCTTCCCGAAGTTGAAGAGATGGCTCTCGGTGGAGAAGGTATGTTCCAAGCCAAGTTCTACGGACTCGGTGCCGACGGTACCGTTGGTGCAAACAAGAACAGCGTGAAGATCATCGGCGACTCTACCGACAAGTATTGCCAGGCTTACTTCAGCTACGACTCGAAGAAGTCGGGCGGTTTCACCTGCTCGCACCTGCGTTTCGGCGACACACCCATCCGCTCTACCTATCTCGTCACCACACCTAACTTCGTGGCTTGCCACGTTCAGGCTTACCTCCACATGTACGACGTGACACGTGGATTGCAGAAGAATGGAACGTTCCTGCTGAACACCATCTTCGACGGTGACGAGCTGGTCAGCTTCATGCCCAACAAGGTGAAGCGCTACTTTGCAAAGAACAACATCACCGTCTACACCATCAATGCCACGAAGATAGCCCAGGAGATTGGACTCGGCAACCGTACCAACACCATCCTTCAGTCGGCCTTCTTCCGCATCACGGGCGTCATTCCCGTCGATCTTGCCGTTGAACAGATGAAGAAGTTCATTGTGAAGTCCTATGGCAAGAAAGGTGAAGACGTGGTTAATATGAACTACGCAGCTGTCGACCGCGGTGGCGAATACAAACAACTCACCGTCGACCCCGCATGGGCCAACCTTCCCGACGACGAAGCAAAGGCCGACGATGCTCCCGCATTCGTTAAGGAACTCGTACGTCCTATCAACGCTCAGGCAGGCGACCTGCTGAAGGTCAGCGACTTCGTGAAGCACGACACCGTCGACGGTTCTTGGCAGAACGGTACTGCCGCCTACGAGAAGCGTGGCGTCGAGGCTTTCGTTCCTGCATGGAACAAAGACAACTGTATCCAGTGTAACAAGTGTGCTTTCGTTTGTCCTCACGCAGCCATTCGTCCGTTCGTCCTGACCGACGACGAGCTGAAAGGCATCAATGTCGATACTATCGAGATGAAAGCCCCGAAGGCTATGGCTGGTATGCACTTCATGATTGAGCCCAGCGTGATGGATTGCCTCGGCTGCGGCAACTGTGCCGACGTCTGCCCGGGTCATCCGAAACTTGGCAAGGCCCTCACCATGGTACCCTTCAATCCCGATGCCGACGACATGAAGAAGATGGCTGCCGACTGGAACTACCTCGTCAAGGAGGTAAGCTCCAAGCAAGACCTCGTCGATGTGAAGTCGAACGTGAAGAACTCTCAGTTTGCCCAGCCGCTCTTCGAGTTCTCCGGTGCATGCTCAGGTTGTGGTGAGACACCTTATGTCAAGCTCATCAGCCAGCTCTTCGGCGACCGCGAGATGATTGCAAACGCCACCGGATGCTCAAGCATCTACTCTGCCTCCATCCCCTCCACACCCTACACCAAGAACGCCAAGGGGCAAGGCCCTGCCTTCGACAACTCTCTGTTCGAAGACTTCTGCGAGTTCGGTATGGGTATGGTGCTCGGCAACAAGAAGATGAAAGAGCGTGTAGCCATGCTGCTGCAAGAGGCTACCGCCAATGCTCAGTGTCCTGAAGAGTTCAAGGCTCTGGCTGCCGAATGGATTGAGAAGAAAGACGATGCCGACGAGACCAAACGTCTGGCCGAACTGCTGAAGCCCTTCATCAAGGGCGGTGCCGAGGCAGGATGTGAGCACTGCAAGGAACTGCAGACTCTCGAGCACTACCTCGTGAAACGTTCGCAGTGGATTATCGGTGGCGACGGTGCTTCCTACGATATCGGCTACGGCGGTCTCGACCACGTCATCGCATCGGGCGAAGATGTCAACCTGCTCGTGCTCGATACTGAGGTTTACTCTAACACTGGCGGTCAGTCGTCGAAGGCCACCCCGCTCGGTGCCATCGCACAGTTTGCCGCTCAGGGCAAGCGCATCCGCAAGAAGGACCTCGGTCTTATCGCCACCACCTACGGCTATGTCTACGTAGCTCAGGTGGCTATGGGAGCCGACAACGCTCAGTGCCTGAAGGCCATCCGCGAAGCAGAGGCCTATCCCGGACCGTCGCTCGTCATTGCTTACGCACCCTGTATCAACCACGGTCTGAAGGCCAAGGGTGGCATGGGCAAGAGCCAGGCCGAGGAAGCCAAGGCTGTAGAGTGCGGCTACTGGCACCTGTGGCGTTACAACCCGCAACTCGCCGACGAGGGCAAAAACCCGTTCTCGCTTGATTCGAAAGAGCCGCAATGGGAGAAGTTCCGCGACTTCCTCCTCGGTGAAGTACGCTACCTCAGTGTACAGAAGGCATATCCCAACGAGGCCGACGAGCTCTTCAGCGAGGCCGAGCGTATGGCCAAGCTCCGCTACCAGAGCTATGTCCGCAAGACGCAGGAGAACTGGGAAGATTAATCCCCTATCCTATCTATAGCAAAGGAGGTGAGACCATTGGTGGTTTCACCTCTTTTTTCGTCGCGAATTGCACTTAAATCAGTGCCATATTATATATTATTCGCACTCAAACCAGTGCTGTTTCAACAACTAAATGCTACTTTGTACTATCACAAAAACTAATACAAATATAGCGATTATTCCCTTGCATAGTATCGTTTTCCCCTATTTTTCTCCCGACATTTCAAATTTTTTGTTTTTTCCTGCTACCAATTCGAATAAATTGTGTAATTTTGCAAATGCATTCTGCAATAGATTGCAAGACATATTGCTCAATAGCTTCACAATCACCACCACGAATGCAACGAGCAAACCTTCAAGATTGGGACTGCCCCATAATGGGTGCAGACTTCCCATATTTGAAGGTGGTTTGTGGTGAACCGTGAAGCGTATGGCGAATGTCTGCGCCTTTTGCATTTGCGGAAATTAGATACAAATGTAATAACGCTTTAATACTTAAGATTATGTTTTGGACTATTATCATTACTGCTGCTGTCATAGGATTGATTGCAGGCATCGTACAATCAAACTCACATTCTGAGGCAGTGCAGAAGCAAGGCGAGCAGAACTCAGAAACATTTGCAAAACTTGAAAACTTCAATGCAACAAAGAAAATTAATGGTGTAGAAAATAGTTACATCTTCGCTATTGATCAAAATAGGAAGAAAGTAGCTTTCATCAAGAAACATTTTAAAGAAGTAATCCCTTTTGAGCAAATTATTAGTGTCGAAATACTTGAAGATAATACAATTCTACACCAAAAATCATCACTTCGTACCATTGGGGGCGCTGTAGTAGGAAATGTTGTAGCAGGTGGGGCTGGTATGATTGTCGGAGGACTTTCAGGAGAAACAAAACAGAACAAAAAAGTATCGAAAGTCCAAGTAAAAGTAAAACTCCGTAATATCAACCATCCATCCTTCACAATAGATTGTTTCAATTGCAAAACAATGACCATCGAAGGCAAACCCATAAGGCCAGACAGCCTACAGGGGGGCATCTACAAACAAGGACTAAATGATGCACAAAAAATAGCAGACACAATCAGTGTAATTATAGATGCAACGGATAAAGAGCAGAAAAATGCTCCTGACATTGCAAAGCAGAAGGCTGTAACAGGAAGCGTAGCTGACGAACTTGGCAAACTTGCCGATTTGAAAGCCAAGGGCATCTTAACTGATGAGGAATTCAATACTCAGAAACAAGTTCTTCTAAGAAATGGGATACAGAATGATGTAAAGGATACAGAGCCTAATGAAACAGAAAGTGTTTATGAGGATGAAATTCCACAAAATGTTAGAGACGCTGTTGCAAACGGACAGAAAATTCTTGCTGTGAAACTTTATATGGATTATGCTGGATGTAGTCTTGCAGAAGCCACAAATTTAATTAACGAAATTAGTTAAATTCTCATTTCGGCAAGCAAGGCATCAAGGCTTTGCTTGCTGGAAGGGATTGAGGCGTGAGCCGTCGCTTTGTGTGATGGGCTAGCGCAGGTCTTTGCCTATCGACTTCTGCTCTATCAGCACTTTGGTTGAGGGAATGTGGCCGTCGATGAAGTTGGTCTTGTCGACCTTCACCTGCTCCTCGTAACGGATAAAAGTGCTAGGGTTCTCTCTACGCCATAACCTCTGTCAACAACTCGGTCCAAAATATCTGACTGTCGCCTTTCTCGTATCCTCTGCCTTTCCAACGCTTTGCAAACTCGGCCGCAGCAACAGCCATCTGTTTATCTGTCTTCATATTGCTTGATTCGGGTTATAATTATGGTGACAAAATTACGGAAAATAAACGAGTAATCATCTTTTCATTCCTTAATAAATCTTAATGGGCGAGGTGAAAGATATATGTTTGAGATTGGGAAATGTTAAAGCGGATTATTCGATTTAACACTTTCAAATTAGTCACTTTTCACTCATCACTTATCACTTTTCATCCTTCATCTTTCATCCCTCATCCCTGAAACATATATGTTTGAGGTTGCAAAAGACGGTCTTTTGCATGCTCAAAGACGGTCTTTTACCACCCGAAAGACGGTCTTTTAGAGGGTAAAACATATATGTTTCAGTAGTGATAAGTGAAAAGTGATAAGTGAAAAGTTTTGTAACCGGCTGAGATACAGGCGGATATGGATAGGACTCTGTATGGCGTTATCTCGTCGGGTGTGGACATATTGTCCACCGGCTGCTTTTCGAGCCAATAGGCGTGTTAATTTTTCCGGCTCAAAAGGGAAGTATTTAACATTTCTACAGGAGGACCCATGCATCGAGCAGGCGGCCAATGGAAAAGAAAAGACCATATAGGGCAATGTTGCGGGCGGTCTGTCCGAGGATGGCGTTGAGCTGTCGGCCGCTGCCTATGCGTTTCATGCTGCGGTAAGTGCGGGCATGAATGGCGAGATAGACAAAGGGCAGGAAGAACGTGAACCACTGATGGGTGAAGAAATAGGGCAACCCCATGTGGCAGGCCATCAGGCCAAGGGCGAAATAGAACAACTCGGTAGGTCGAGGCCCCATGAGGACTGCAAGTGTGAGCTTTCCCGCACGACGGTCGCCCTCACGATCGCGGTGGTTATTGACCACGAGCAGCGTGTCGATGACCATACCACAGGCCAGCGACACATAAACAACGTTGCGCGTCAGCGTGCCCGTCTGCAAATAATAGGTGAGACAAAGCGGGACGAGTCCGAAGAACAACAGCACGAGTACATCGCCCAGTCCACGATAGGAAAGGTGGGTGGTATAGAGGAAGCAAAACACGACGCAGGCCGCGCCCACGGCAATCAGCCACCAGCCTCCATAATAAATGAGCGGAAGACCGACGAGACAGGCGCAGACGGTGGTGAGAGCTATGCCTCGTCGCATGGCCGAGGGCGCGATCCAGCCTTGCGCACAGGCACGCTGAGGGCCGAGTCGGTCGGCGCGGTCGGTACCCTTAAGAAAATCGAAATAGTCGTTCACGAAGTTTGCATCTATCTGCATGACAAAGGCAAACATCAAGCACAACAAGGCAGGCACAACGTGCAGCCGGCCGCTATCGGCCCAGGCCATTGCAAGTGCCATCACGACGGGCACGGCCGCTCCCGAAAGCGTCTTGGGCCGTGAGGCCAACAGCCAAGCTAATTTACGATTAGACGATTTACTATTTACAATTTTATCGTTCCCGTTATCGTTTCCTTTAATGAATTTTTCTTCCATAGGCTTGCAAAATTAAGAAAAAAATCTTATCTTTGCAACAGTTTTATTAGTTTTTAGTGTAGAGTGTAGAGTTGACTGGCGCATCGGCGCAATTACTCACTACTCATTACTCATTACTCATTACTCATTATTCATTAGGACTACGTCCGCATCAAATGGAGCATCCCAGTCTCGACCTTATGGAGTTTGTGGAGCAGCAGATACTGCCACGCTACACCGCTTTCGACCGTGCCCACGGACTCGGCCATGTGAACGCCGTGATTGCCAGTTCGCTTGAACTGGCACGAAACACGGGCGCCGACATTAACATGGTCTATACCATTGCCGCCTATCACGCTTTGGGACTTGAGGGACCGCGTGCCATCCACCACATGACGAGCGGACGCATCCTGCAGACCGACGCGCGACTGAAACGTTGGTTCAACGCGGAACAGATTAAGGTGATGCGCGAAGCTGTTGAGGACCACCGTGCCTCGTCGAGCCATGCGCCGCGATCGATCTACGGGCGTATCGTGGCCGAGGCCGACCGACAGTTGGAACCGACAATGGTCTTCATGCGAACCATTCAGTACGGCCTTGACCACTACCCGGAAATGAGCGTCGAAGAACAGTGGAAACGATTCCGTGAGCATATTGAAAACAAATACGCGCGTCAAGGCTACATCCACCTGTGGGTGCCAGGCTCGAAAAACGAGCAATATCTGGCCCAGATACGCAACATCGTAGAGACTCCCGGTGCACTGAGAGCCGCCTTTGACAAGCTCTACAAACAATGTATTATAAATAATGTATAGTATAGCTGGTGCATTATCGCCATTAAGCATTACTTATTACTTATTACTCATTATTAATTATCTAACGTCAATTATTTTGAGATTTATTATAAATTGTTAATTATTTGTTAACTTTCCTGCTTTCTTCGCTTTTTTTAATTAACTTTGCAGAAAATTATACGGGGTTGTGCCGATTCGATCGGGATACTCATCAAAAAAATAATGAAACCGAGATAGCTTCGTTTGTCAATGGCGGGCCACATAAAATCTGCAACTGCCAGAACTAAGTCGCAAGACCGGTGGATTACAAAGGCAAAGAGCCCTCAAAGCATGTACATGTAGGAGTTTCATCACATCATCGGGCAACCCCTTTTTGAAGAACGTTAACGTCAACTATTATATCATTAATTGCCACATAATAGCTTATGTTTAGTGGAATAGTAGAAGAAATGGCAAGCGTGGTAGCTGTTGAGAAAGACAGAGACAACATAAACCTTACGCTCAGCTGTACGTTTACCAGCGAGTTGGACATTGACCAGAGCATTGCCCACAACGGGGTGTGCCTGACGGTTGTGTCTCTCGGCTCAGACGGTACCTACGTCGTGACAGCCATGCGCGAGACACTGGAACGCTCGAATCTTGGATTACTCAAAGTGGGCGACCACGTCAACGTGGAGCGCTCCATGCTGATGAACGGCCGACTTGACGGACATATCGTGCAGGGACATGTTGACCAGACTGCCCGCTGTGTCGACATTGAGGATGCCGACGGAAGTACTTATTTCACTTTTGAATACGACGCCGACAAGACAATGGCGACCAGAGGCTATTTCACGGTCGACAAAGGGTCGGTGACGGTGAACGGTGTCTCACTGACGGTATGCGAGCCGACGAGCAACTCTTTCCGTGTGGCTATCATACCCTACACCATGGAGCACACCAATTTCCAGGATATTCGACTCGGCTCGGTCGTGAACATCGAATTTGACATATTAGGTAAATACATTGCCCGACTGAACGAGCTCTCATCAGAATTTAGGAATGAGAGGTGAGCAAGCAGCATGGCGAGATAGTTAAGATTATTCAACAAGAACGATGGACAAGAAAACTAAATACGGAATAGGCATACTCGTTGTGGTATGGTTGGGAATCTTCATCTTCCCTGCCGTATTTGTCGGCTATCATCAAACACTGACAGCCAAAGGGTTTATTGCAAGCATACTGACCCCGTTGGCGCTCTTTATCGTATTCCTCACAAATCTCTTATGGCTCACACCCTATAAGTTGATGAAGAAGTACGTACTGACCTATCTGGGACTCAACAGCGCCATCATCTTTGCCCTTGCTATCGGCATTCACACCTATGAAAGCCTGGCCCTCGCCGATTGCACACTATATGAAATGTCGGGAAAAATATTCTCCTTCCCCGACAGCAACTCGCAACAGATATTTTATTTCCTGAGCGACATCTTCTACATGGTACTCTCTGCTGCGATAGCAACCGCCATCGCGCTCTCCGTGGGATGGGTAAAGATAAAAGACAGAAAGCAACAGGCCGAGCAGGAAAAGGCTGACATGGAAAAACAGTTCATCAGGTATGAAATGCACCCGCATTTCCTGCTGAACACACTCAACAACATCTATTCGCTCACCACCTCAGACACACCCAAAGCACAAGATGCCATCTTCAAGTTGAGCAATCTGCTACGCTATATGCTCTACGACTCGAAGCAACCCACCATTGACCTTCAGCAGGAAGTCAACTTTATAAAAAGCTATATCGACCTGATGTCGCTCCGCCTGAGCAGAAACGTCGAAGTGACACAAAGCATTAACATCAACAATGCGGAAAGACGACAGGTTGTACCGCTCATATTCATCTCGACCATAGAAAATGCTTTCAAGCATGGTGTAAGTCCCACGGAAGACAGCTATATCCACATTTCCATCGCGGCTGACGACAAACAGATCTGCTGCATGACAGAAAACAGCTACTTCCCCAAAAACAAAGACGACAAAAGCGGACATGGAATCGGCAGACAACAAACCGAGAACATGCTCAAACTCTCATATCCGGATAAATATAAAACGGAATACTCACTTGCAGACAATAACAAAAAATTCATAACAAAAATTATTATCTATGACACTTAACTGTATGATAGTTGACGATGAACCGTTGGCAGCAAGTTTGCTCGAAGGCTACGTCAAAAACACAAGTTTTCTTCAGTTGGGCGGAACTTACAATAGTGCCGTCGATGCGCTCAGGCACATTAAGGAAGAACGTCCGCATCTGGTTTTCCTCGACATCCAGATGCCGGAACTCAGTGGCACCGAATTTGCCAAGATTATTCCGCCGGAAACTAAAATCATCTTTACAACAGCGTTCAACCAGTATGCCATCGACGGCTACAAGGTCAATGCCATAGACTATCTGCTGAAGCCGATAAGCTATGAAAACTTCCTTGCAAGCGTCACCAGAGCAGAACAGATCATTAAAAACGACATGCACCACAATGCCGTCAACAATGACAGGTTCATTTATGTTAAGAGCGAGTACAAGCTGATTCAAATAAAATTCGACGACATCCTTTTCATCGAAGGTGAAAAAGACTACGTCAAGTTCTATCTGGAGAACGAAGAAAAGCCTATCCAGAGCCTGATGAATATGAAAAAGCTTGAAAGCATGCTTCCCAAGAACGAATTTATGCGGATTCACCGCTCTTACATCATTCGCTTGAGTAAAGTAAAAATGATTGACCGCATGAAGTTTGTCATCGGCGACCGCAGCCTACCTATTTCGGAAAGCTACAAAAACGAAGTTCAGCAGTATATGAACTATCACACAATGGGCTAAAAGGTCAAAGCAGGTCGGACGGAGACTCGGCAAACAGGGTTGCACCATGAGCCATGAGGAATTCGCGGTCGCGGAATCCCCATAATACGCTGATGCAGGGTAACTGGCTGTTGCGGGCTGTCTGCAAGTCAACGTCGCTATCGCCGACATAGACAGCATGGCTCTTCCCCACTCCCAACCGACGGAACGCTTCGTCAACAATATCTGTAGCAGGTTTCTTTTTGAGACCTGCTGCTTCGTTTTCCCCAACGGCAACATCAACTAATTCGCCAAAGAAATGTTGACAGAGTTCAACTGTCGCCGTATGGAACTTGTTACTAACCACGGCAATCTTCTTGCCATTTTCTTTTAGTCCTGAGAGCATCTCGATGATACCGGAATAAGGTCTGGTCTTATCAAGTCCATGCTCCAGATAATGAGCTTTGAACGCATCGAATATTTTCTCGAACAGTTCATCGCCAACTTCATCTCCTACAGCACGTTCCATCAGTAGTCTAACACCATTACCAACAAACCGTCGCACTTCTTCTTTCGTGCGAACAGGAAGCCCATAGGCAGCCAGTGCATGATTACAACTCGCTTGTAAATCGTCAAGCGTATCAAGCAAGGTTCCATCCAAATCGAAAATGTATGTATCGAAATTCATCATAACATTTGTTATAAAATGTGTGCAAAAATAATAAAAGTTTACCGCAGCAGCAAGAATGTAAGTTTTTTTTAGTAATTTTGCCACGATTTTATATGAACAATACAAACAAATGAAGAAACGGCTAAAAAATAAATATTTAGTACCGGCTATAATATGTCTGGTCGTTTTTATCGGACTGACATGCGTATATTTTCTCTCAGGTTTTTCCAAAGAGAACACAATCTCATATCTTTACGTCGACCAAGACGACAATATTGACTCTATTTATACGAAATTAAAGCCCATTGCAAGGACCCACAGCATGAGTGGTTTCACAACACTTGTACGCCACTCTTCCTATGCCGACAACATCATTGTCGGCCGATATGCCATAAAGCCAGGCACAAGCACTTTAACGCTGTTTCGAAACCTGAAAAACGGTAATCAGTCACCAGTGCATCTGACCATTCCTTCAGTACGGACACTTGACAAGCTGGCCACAACCATTTCGAAAAAACTGATGCTCGACAGTGCAACCATCTATAAAGCACTGACTGACGAGCAGACCTGCGCAAGGTATGGTTATGACACCACTACGATTGCAGCATTGTTCATTCCCGAAACATACGATGTCTATTGGAACATCTCTATTGACGCATTCCTCAATAGGATGCAGAAAGAAAACAAGCATTTCTGGAATGAGATACGAATGAGCAAGGCACGCCAAATGAAACTCACTCCTGTACAGGTTACAACACTGGCAAGCATCATCGACGAAGAAACAACCAACGAAGAAGAGAAGCCTATTATCGCCGGACTATATCTCAATCGGCTCAATCTTCACACGACAGAATATCCGAACGGTATGCCCCTTCAGGCCTGTCCTACTGTGAAATTCGCCCTTAAACAGTTTCAACTGAAACGCATTTATGACTGGATGTTGAAGACCAACAGTCCTTTCAACACTTACATCAACCCTGGGTTACCCCCAGGCCCGATACGTATTCCAACGGTAGCTGCCATTGACGCCGTACTCAACCACACACACCACAACTATCTTTATATGTGCGCAAAGGAGGATTTTTCGGGCACACACAATTTCGCGGCAACCTATCAGGAACATCAGGCCAATTCTAAGAAATACACCGAGGCTCTCAATAAACGAGGCGTTAAATAAAACATCACAACGAATTAAGAAACAAAAGAATAGATTTATGACAACAACAGAACTGACACCAAACGAAGAGAAGCGTAGTCTTAACTTTGTTGAACAGCAGGTTGAAAAAGACTTATCCGAAGGAAAAAACGGCGGACGCATTCAAACGCGTTTTCCGCCTGAACCTAATGGCTACCTGCATATTGGTCACGCCAAAGCCATTGCTCTCGACTTCGGCATAGCCAAACGCTACGGCGGAGTTTGTAATCTCCGTTTCGACGACACAAACCCACAAAAGGAAGACACAGAATATATCGAAAGCATTGAGCACGACATTAAATGGCTGGGCTATGAATGGGCAAACGTCTATTATGCCAGCGACTACTTCCAGGAGTTGTGGGACTTTGCGGTATGGCTCATCCAGCAAGGACGTGCCTACGTTGACGAACAGACTGCAGAGGCCATTGCACAGCAAAAGGGAACGACCACATCGCCAGGCACCAACAGTCCCTACCGCGACCGACCAATTGAGGAAAATCTACAATTGTTTGAATACATGAACAGCGGAAAATGTGAGCCCGGCACCCTCGTGCTACGCGCCAAAATCGATATGGCTCATCCCAATATGCTTTTCCGCGACCCACTTATCTATCGCGTGCTCAACATCCCGCACGTTAAGACTGGCAACAAATGGAACGCCTATCCCATGTACGATTTCACTCATGGTCAGTGCGACTATCTCGAAGGGGTGACCCACTCGCTTTGTACACTTGAATTTGTAGAACACCGACCTCTCTACGATCTCTTTGTCACGTGGATGAAAGAATGGAAAGGCGAAGCCGACAATATCGAAGATAACCGCCCGCGGCAGACCGAGTTCAATAAGCTCAACCTGAACTATACACTCATGTCGAAACGCAACTTACTGGCACTGGTCAACGAGAAGATGGTCAGTGGGTGGGATGATCCCCGCATGCCCACCATCTGTGGTTTCCGCCGTCGCGGCTATTCTCCGGAAAGCATTGTCAAATTCATCGACAAAATCGGCTATACCAAGCTCGATGCACTTAACGACATGGCATTGCTTGAAAGTGTTGTGCGTGACGACCTTAACAGTCGGGCTTTGCGTGTTTCTGCTGTTCTGAATCCGGTCAAGGTTGTCATCACCAACTATCCGGAAGGTCAAATTGAACAACTCACAGCAGTGAACAATCCGGAAAACGAAGCCGACGGCACACACCAGATTGCGTTCAGCCGTGAGATATGGATTGAACGCGACGACTTCCAGAAAGTAGCAGAAAAGAAATTCATGCGACTGGCACCAGAAAAAGAAGTCCGTCTGAAAAATGCTTACATCATCAAATGCGACGAGGAACATCCTTTCGAGGAAGACGAACAGGGTAACGTAACCACCATTTATTGTACCTATGACCCCGAATCGCGTAGCGGACTGCCCGGATCTAATCGTAAGATAAAAGGCAAGACTCTTCATTGGGTTAGCTGCCACGATGCCGTTAGTGCCGAAATCCGTCTATACGACCGTCTGTGGAAAGTAGAGAATCCGCGCGACGACATGGCTGCTATCCGCGCCGACCAACAATGCGACGCCGTAACCGCTATGCGCCAGATTATCAATCCCGACTCTCTCAGCGTGCTCAACACATGCTACATTGAACCCTTTGCTGCCAGCATGAAGCCGGGGCAATATCTGCAATTCCAGCGCATAGGATATTTCATGGCTGACCCTGACACCACGACAGGTCATCCCGTATTCAACAAGACCGTCGGTCTTAAAGATACTTGGGCAAAACGATAAACATGCAAGACAACTATTACAGTTCAAAAGAATTCAAGAAAATTCTAAAAAAATACGAAGCCGCCCAACAACAAGGCGGCTCCGTATATATGGACCCCGACCAACTGACTGACATTGCCGAATATTATTATGAAAACGGGCAACATC
>CACYRB010000004.1 GCA_902776685.1 uncultured Prevotellaceae bacterium | reverse complement strand
TTCCGCAACCACAAGATCGAGTTTGACCCACCAAGGATTACCGAGAAACCACCATTGTTCGGTGTTGACAAATGGCTTGACAAACAGAACGACCAGATTGCCAAACGCTTCACGTCAATAGTCAGAAAGATAGAGGCTCTCTACATGCAGGATGCCGAACGTCAAGTGAAAGCGGCGCAGAAGAACGTGCTGGCAGACTATCGAGAGTTGAATCAATTGCGTGGTGACTACGAATCCCTAACGGACAGCAGTCATCAGCAAGATTTCGCCTATCGCCAATTACTTGATCAGTTGAGCATACCATCCATGCGAGTCCAGGTACTGGCAATTGCTGATGCTCTTATTGGTGGCAGGCCAATCCCGTCTTCCGGCGGTGGCGGAGGTACGACATCCGATTTGAGATGGGATGGGCGCAACCCAGATGAAGAGGAGGATGCCTACCGTAGAAGATGTATGTTGCAAGCATCGAAGATGGTAGGTAGAAATTGCATAAAAAGGAAGAGATGAAATAGTCTCTTCCGATATGCCCCATTATGAGAATGAGGTGCCGTTTGAGGTGCGCGAGAGCTGGGAATGGGTTACATTAGGTGAACTATGTTCTTTCCTTTCTCGTGGGAAATCTCCAAAGTATTCAGAAGAAAGAATATATCCCGTATTTGCACAAAAATGTAATTTATATGACGGGGATATTTCATTAGAAAAGGCTCGGTTTTTAGACCCTGATACAATCTCCAAATGGAGTGAAGAATACAAGTTGAGAGATGGAGATGTTCTTGTTAATTCAACAGGTACAGGAACTGTAGGAAGGACAAGGTTTCGTAATTTTGGAAGAAAAAGCAATCTTTTTTTGTATAAAGGCAGCTCGGGGGAGTGGGAAATGTCGTGGGTTACGATTTGGAAACCGTTCTCAATTCCACGTTCTGCTTTGGATTGCTTTCAAAGAACTCCAATTCTGAGCCACCAGCCGTTTCTATGACCCCTCATCGAGTGCAAAGGTACAAAGATTTTTTGAAACCACCAAATATTGTAATCGTTATCAATACATTTCGTTAGCCTTTGTTTGTCTTTGTCTCTTTTAGGGAGTCATGCAGAATATGTAACAAGGCGGTGGAGCGCGATGGCCAAGTCCTCGTCGAGTGCTAGAGCCTTTCCTTGCAGTTGCAGAGGGATGGTGGGATGTTTGCTGCCACCATGAGCACAACAGGTGGGCGAGGCCTGACACAGTTCGGAGAGAGCAGACTTGTTTTCCACTCTCTTTGTGTTGATGACAACATAGCGGGCGTGGGGCAGTTCCTCTGTCATCTTCCAGAAAGGCAGTTTGATGATGTTGGGTGTCATATCGCCCACACCCAACTCCAGGAACAGAATGCGCTCGTCACGATGCGTTTTTAGGAAACTGCGATAGCGGTCAACCTGCTGCTGCCAATGTGAACCTTCCAGAAAATGATAGTCACGCACCCACAGCGTCATCACGCGTCCACAGTCAGGACAGCGTGGAACCAAGTCCGAGGGAAACATCGTCGGGTCATCTAAACCGTCGAGTGCTTTCACGATGTCATCATTCACCCAAACCTCGTCATTGCAGGGCTGCTGGCACTGGCGGTAGCGCATGTCACCCTGAAAATGGCAGATTTGCTCAGTAGGGAACTCCTTGTCCAGTTGCATATCGACATTGGTGGTCAGGATGAAATATTGTTTGTCCTTCAGCAGCTGATGCAAGTCTTTGTCGGGTTTTCCAACTGGAGTATCATACATCAGCTTGACATAATGTGCCAGGTAAGCCCATTCCTCTTCCGGACTGGAGTAGAGGTAGGTCAGCCCTTGGAACAGTGAGCGGAAACCGTACTTCTCGATGAATGGCTGCATGTTGTCCGTGAAGAACGGCACGGTATTGTAGTGGCTGTAACCACAGGCTGATGAAAGCCCAGAGCCAGCACCTACCACTATGGCATCGGCCTCGTTAATCCATTGCTGTATATGATATATAGTATTGTTCATGCTCCTGAGAATGGTTTGCTTTCAATATCCGGGATTCTGCGCCAGGTTGAGGTTGAGGGCCATGACGTCCGCAGGTATGGGATAGAGCGTGGTATGGCCGTCGCTTTCGTCCGGACGATCAACACCATCGTAGAGTGTCTGGTATTGGACGAAACGGATAAGGTCCTGACGACGCCAGCCCTCCCAGCAGAGTTCCAGCAGACGCTCGTCGAGCAGCCGCTGCAGCGTGACGGTCTGTGTGGGCATTCCTGCCCGATGGCGAACGGCATCGTAGTCGGTCTGCGACTCAGTGTCGTTGCCCAGTCTGAGGTTGGCCTCTGCCCGCATGAGCAGCACGTCGGCGAAGCGGAAGAGCACGATGTCGTTGTCCATCAGTTTTCCGTCCTTTATGGCATTCTTGTCCACCTCGAATTTCTTCATCCTTGCGCCTGCCGTCTCCACGTATGGGCTGCCACTGAGGTCGAGCGAAACCTCGCGCGGCTCATAGATGAGGGGCTGCCCAGTGCGGTCGGTAACAGTAGTGCCGTTGAGGTCTGTGACGGTGCCAGCCCAGTAGCAGAGGGCAAAGCGGTTGTCCACCTGACTGGTGCCATAGCCGAAAATGTCGAGTGTGCGCTGGGTGGCGCAGGAGCCGTTCTCAGCCGTGAAGCCGTAGGCTGCGGCATGTCGGTAGTGATAGGAACGGTAGAGGTTCTGCTGCTGGTTGGCATAGAGATTCTTGTCCATGGGAATGACCCAGATGTTTTCCACAGAGTTTTCGTTATGTACAGAGAAGTTTGTGGCGTAAGAGGGTTCAAGGGCAAAGCCCAGTGCCTCGATGCGGTTGCAATAGTCGATGCAGGCGGTGTAGGCTGCGGCAACATCCGTCGTACTGCTATACACGCTGCTGTTCAGCATGAGCTTGGCCAGGACGAAGAGTGCCACAGGCTGGGTGATGCGACCATAATAGTCGCCGGGCCTGATGCTGTTTTCGGCTGACAACAGGGGCAGGGCTTCCTTCAGTTCAGCAACACAGAAGTCGAACACCTTGCCGCGCTCCGACTGCCGCACCTCGTTCATCGACACATCGGTGGATGTGACCAGCGGCACACGGCCAAAAAGGTCCATAAGATACCAGTAGTAGATGGCACGTAGGGCGCGAACCTCTGCCTTGTAGGCCGACAACTGCTGGCTGCCAAGCAGGCCCTGGTGGGCATCAAGCTGCTTGAGCGAACGGTTGCAGAGTGCGATGACCTTGTAGAGATAGAGCCAGGCGTTTTTGGGCAGGTCGTGGCCGGCAGTCCATGTGTGACGATACATGTCCTGCCAGAGCCCGCCGTCGTACCAGTCGCCGCCGCGTGTGGGCAGCATGGCTTCGTCGGAGCCGAAGGTCTGCAGGTCGTAGACACCACGGCAGGTGCCTTGCAGTCCCTGACCATCGGCTGAGCCTCCTATATAATTATATAATGTGGCGACACAGTTCTGATAGAGGGCTGTGGCCGTGGTGTAAGCCTCTTCCTCGGGTATCTGGTCGCGAGGCGACTCGTCGAGCGAACAAGACGTTAACGTGAAGAGCAGAAATGCAGAGCATAGTATTTTATTTCTTTCCATTGTAAGTCATCCTTAAAATTGTATACTGACTGCCAACGTATAACTCCGATACGGTGGCAGCGTGTTCTTGTCGTCGATGCCGAGCGTACTGTTGACGACACTGCTGTTAATCATCGGTGTCAGTCCGCTGTAGCCGGTGATGGTAGCGAGGTTGTTGACCGATGCCGACAGCCGCAGACCCTGTATGTAGCGGCTGCGAAGGGGAACAGTCCAGCCCAGCGTCAGGTAGTCGATGTTCACGTAATCACCCCGTTCCAGCCAGTAGTCGCTGATGGTCTGGTCCTGAATGTTGGCCTCGGGTGCGCCCTGCATCACGTTGTAGTTGGGCAGCGAGAGCATGTTCATGTAGGTGAGTGCCGTGCCGTTGTATATCTTGTGGCCGAAGGCACCGTTCATCTGCATAGTCAGGTCCCACTGCCGGTAGCGGAAGGCGATGTTCGAGCCCATCATGGCTTTTGGCGTGGCCTGTCCGCAGATGTACTTCTCGCCCGTCACGTCGTAGCTCTTCGAACCGTCGGCATTGGTCGTGAGTCCGTTGCAGTGGGGCAGATAGAACACGCCGAGGGGCTCTCCCACGATTTGCATCACCACGTCGCTCGCTCCATGGAAACCGGCACCCCAGAGGGCCGAGATGCCCTTCATGTCGGGAGCCGTGAGGTATTGCCCGTCGTAGTAGCCGTTGAGTGAGACGAGGCGGTTGCGTTCGAAGGTCCAGTTCATGTTGATGGTCAGTTCGGCGTCGCGGGTTCGCAGCGGCGTAATGCCGAAGCCTATCTCCAGACCGCTGTTCTTCATCTCGCCCAGGTTGGCCAGCAGCTTGTCGTAGGTGAAGATGGGCACGGGCACGTCGTAGACGTAGAGCATGTCGGTGGTGCGCGAGCGGTAGTAGTCGATGGTCAGTGCGATGCGCCGCTGCCACAACGACAGGTCAAGGCCCACGTTGAACGTACGTTTCACTTCCCACTTCAGGTTGGGATTGGCATTTCGGATGATGCCGAGTGTGGTGACCGTCGTGCCTCCCATTGGCACCACACCGTTGGGCTGCATCATCTGCATGGAGTTGTAGGAGTCAATGCCTCCGAGATTGCCCGACAGGCCATAGCCCATACGCAACTTGGCATTCGAGATGAAGCTGAACTGCTGCATCCAGCACTCACGGCTGATGACCCACGCGGCACTGACAGAAGGAAAGAAGCCCCAGCGGTTGTTGCGCCCCACTTTTGACGAGGCATCGGCACGGGCATTGGCGGTGAGGGTGTACTTATCTAATAAGGTGTACTGTCCACGTAGCAGGAACGACTCCATGTGGGCATCGGTGGCGTAGGAGTCGGTGCCGTCCCACAGTCGTGAGGCTCCTGCCGACAGCTTGTCGTAGCCGAAGGCATCGGTAGAGAAGCCCGTCGTGGTGGCAAAGAATCCCGTTCCCTTCTGGCTCTCAGCCTCGGCCAAAGCCATCAGGTTTAGCGTTGAGTGTTGAGTGTGCAGCGTGTAATCGAGTGACAGGTTACCCAGCAGTTCCTCACTCTTGTCGTGTCCCCGATAGGCCTCGCCGTGGCTCCACACAAAGGTGGGATAGTAGTGCGCATTGCCAATGGTGTTATACGAATAGGAGGCGAAACCGCGCAACTGCAGACTGGGGAGCAATGAGGCGGTAGCATTCAGATGCACGTTGAAGTGGCTGTTGTCCTCATCCTGTGACATGCGAAGCAGCGAGTTGGGGTTGTTGATCCACAGGGCTTCCGTCACCTGACTATAGCTGCCGTCGGCATTTTGTCCGTCGCGCAGTGTGGGATTAAAGGTCTGTGCCGAGTAGAGCAGTTTCTGGCGGAAGGGCAGGTAGGCATTCTTCTGCAGTGAGCCAAAGATGCCGAGGTCAACAGTCAGACGGTTCTCGAAAGCCTTCTGGCTGATGTCGAGCTTGGCGATGTAGTTGCGGTAGCGGTTGGTCTGGATGACCGTGCGGTGCTCCATCACGCCGAGTGAGGCCCGGTAGTTCGACTGGTCGCTGCCACCGCCAAAAGCGATGTGGTGGTTCTGCACGAATCCCGTACGCTCTATGCTCCGCTGGAAGTCGGTATTGGCTCCGCCGTCGATGTAGCTCATGCCGAGAGCACTTGCTGCACTACGGAACTGTGTGCCGCTGAGCATCCCCAGTCTCTTATAGATGCTCTCGAAGCCGATGGTGCCGTCGTAGGAGATATGGAACGCCCGTCCGGAACCGCCTTTCTTCGTGGCCACCTCGATGACACCCGCCGCACCGCGGCTGCCGTACTGTGCCGTCTCGGAGGCATCCTTCAGGATGGTGAAGCTCTCGATGTCGGCAGGATAAATGGTGGAGAGGGTTGTCAGGTCGGAGGTCACCCCATCGATGATGACTAGCGGGTCGTTGCCACCCGTCAGCGACGTGGTGCCGCGGACACGCACAGCCGACACCATTGCCTCCTGATTGCCGCTGCTGGTCACCTGCACACCGGCAGCCTGACCGCTCAGTGCGTCGAGCGACGAAATCTTCAGACCCTTGTTCATCCTTTCCTCCGTCACCTTGTCAACGGCTCCTGCCAGTGTATTCGCTCCAGCATTAGAGTAGCCCACACGGAGGCTCGACACCGCCGTTGAGTCCTGCCCTGCAGTCTGCGCCCTGAGCCCGGAAGGAATTACCAATACCCCTATGGCGGCCAACAGATATTTCTTTTTCATCATCTGTCCTGTTTACTTTATTAGAATATCTGCTGCAAAATTACGATTTTTTCCTGATAATTCCCGTATATCCCTGTTTATTCTACACAATTCTCATTGAAATAATATAAAAAGGTGGCAAATCCTTCCATCGCCCACTTTTCTTCTTCTGCGATTTCCACCTGAAACCTGATTTCTGCCTTGGTGATGCCTCGCAGGTTTTTCAGGGAATGCAGATAGGCGGCCACACGTATCTTCTGCCCGGAAAGCACGGGCTGACCAAACTTCACTTTGTCAATGCCGTAGTTCACCATCATGCGCAGATTGTTCACCTGGATAATCTGGTTCCAGTGATATGGCAGCAGCGAAAGGGTGAGAAACCCATGGGCGATAGTCGTATGATAGGGGCTTTCGGCCTTGGCCCGTTCCGTATCCGTGTGAATCCACTGGTCGTCATAGGTGGCTCTGGCAAAAGTGTCAATACACTCTTGCGTTATCACCATGAATTCAGAGGTGCCGATATGTTCCCCCTCAAGCCGTTTTAAGTCCTCGAAACTGTTTATAATCACTTTACTCATTGTCCTGCATTCTAAAAAAAGCTGCTTTTTTAGGTGCAAATTTAGAGAAAAGTATCGAGAACGGCTGTTCTGAAAAGGTTAAAGATTCCGGTCGGGTAGCCGTTCTTTTACATCGAGTACAACATCTGAGAAGTTGAGAACACCCGCAGATGAGACATACGTGTTGTTTACGATGCTTCTTCCCTTACTTTCGAGGGTGACATGCCGAAGTGGCGGCGCACGTAACTGCCGAAATGGGAGATATTGACAAAGCCGAGGCTGTCGGAGATTTCCTTGATGGTCAGGGTGGTGCTCTTCAGGGCGTGGCGCACATCCTCGACGACATACTGGTTAATCCATTCAGAAGCGGCTTTATCGCTATATTGCTGACAGACCATCGTCAGATACTTGGGGCTGATGGACAGTTTGTCGGCATAGAAACCTACGGGACGGCGCTTTATAGCCTGGGCAGCCAGGAGTGAGAGGAACCGGTCAAAAAGCACACGGCCAAAGGTGGGGCGCACGTCAGGACTTCCCACATCGGAATAACTTTCCAGAACAGTACAGAGGTCGAAAAGCAAGGCACGGATGATGGCCTGCATCGTCTCACGGCTGTACTGCCGCTCCTCCTTCTGCATCATTTTATGGCGGATGAGCGCATAGTAGAGGCTGAACTGCGTCACCTCCTCGTCGGGCAGCCGCACGATGTTCATGCGGTGTACATAGACGGCGCGGTTCCATGTCTCGATGTTCAGGTGCAGCAGTTCCTGAATGATGCGGTTGGAGAGGCAGAGTATCTTGCAGTCGAAGTCGGCAGAGAACATGAAGCCCGAGAGCATGGCCCCCGGTGAGGAGAACAGCACCTCGTTCTCGCCGAAGCGCAGCGTCCGTCCGTTCACGTCGAGCTGCATCCTGCCCTTGCAGCACAGGATAATGAGATTCTGGCTTGGAAGCCGCTGATACTGCTCTTCCAGATGCCGCACATTGTCGATAATCATCACGTCGCCGTCGGTATAGTCAACCTTCTCGCAGACGTCTGGTAACTCGTAATCGCTGTCCATACCCTTCAGATGTTTGTTGTATTTGTCAGATTCTAACGGTGCAAAGATAGTCAAAAACTTCCAGAAATCATGTACCGAATATCAAAAATGTTGTTCCGTTTGTCCGGTCTGCGTCATCGGGTACAAGACCCGAGAAATCGGGAACACCAAAGTGTGGCGGTTTTGGAGTAATTTTGCAGCCGAAATCATATAAAAACTTAAAGTATGAGAAAGAAACAAGTAGAGATAGACGCGGAATTGGTAATGCGTTATCTGGAGACATCCGGCAGCAAGAGTTGCAGTTTCAAGGAACTGGAGCATGCGCTGAATCTTTCATCGCGCTCACTGAATCAGGCACTGGGTTGCCTGTCGCACGAAGGCCGTATCCGAATGGATGAACAGGCAGAACAAATCTCTCTTGCCGTCTGCCCATTCTTTTGAAAAGGTATCTATGGAAAGTAAAACAAAAAAAATGCTACACAGAAAGATCGCCATAAGAAAAGTGGTCTTTATGCAACTGTTCTGCATGACTACCACGGTTGGCTGGACACAGACGGTGCTGAGCCTCGACAGTTGCAGGGCGATGGCACTGCGCAACAACAAGCAGATACGCGTGGCAGAGGTGAGGCGCGATGTGGCAGCCAATGTGCGCAAGGCGGCACGGACGAAATATCTGCCGCATGTCAGTGCGGTGGGTGGCTACGAGCATACGAGCCGCGAGATTTCCCTGCTGAGCGATGCACAGAAGTCGGCATTGGGGAACCTGGGAACGGGACTGGCGGGAGAGCTGCAGGGCGGCATCGCCGGTTACGCGCAGGTGCTGCCCACGGCCTTGCAGCAGCAGTTGGGCACAGACCTGAGCCAGATGGCGGGAGCGCTGAACGATAAGGGACAGCATTTGGTGGACGCTCTGCGCACCGATACACGCAACATCTGGGCGGGCTCCATTCTGCTGACGCAACCGCTTTATATGGGTGGGGCTATCGTGGCTGCCAACAAGATGGCTGACCTGTCGGAACAGATGGCTGAGAATGCTGCTGAGACCCGACGTCAGGCTACGCTCTACAGCGTGGACCAGGCCTACTGGCAGGTGGTGTCGCTCTCCCATAAGCAACGGTTGGCCGAGAGTTACCTTGAACTAGTGAGGAAGCTGGAAACCGATGTGGGAAAGATGATGACGGACGGTGTGGCTACGCGTAGTGATGCGCTGAGTGTCAGCGTGAAGGTGAACGAGGCGGAGATGGCTCTCACGAAGGTTACTGACGGACTGACGCTGTCGAAGATGCTGCTGTGTCAGATTTGTGGACTGCCAGTTTCGGAGAGTGAAAAGTTAATAGTGAAGAGTGAAGAATTTGCTACCGCACAAGGTGGCGAGACTTCCAGCGCGGCAGCAAATTCTTCATTCTTCACTCTTCACTCTTCATTCTTCATTTGAAAACCGCCCTGAACTGAGGATGCTCCAGAACACCGTGGACATTTCGCGCCAGGCAACGAACCTGATGAAGGCGGGCAACCTGCCGCAGGTGATGCTGACGGGTGGCTATGCAGTGTCGAATCCCAATACTTTCAACGGTTTCGAGCGGAAGTTTGGCGGATTCTGGAATGTCGGGGTGCTGGTGCGTGTGCCTGTGTGGAACTGGGGCGACGTGAGATATAAGGTGAGAGCCTCAAAAGGGCTGACCACCATCCGGCAACTTGAACTGGATTTAGATTTGGGAAGCATACAGTTAAATTCGTTCGTCGAAAGCAACAAAAAATTAATTTGGCAGTTCTAACTGCCGAAATATAGATGTTTAATCATATTGATTTGCAATTAAGTACATTCATTGGTTTCCTGCAATACACTCTTTATTAAGGTAATGAATCTGCCATTCATCCCTAGTTCGTGCTTTTCTAGTGGGGAAAATGGGAGTCACTTTGCACGAAAACTTGCAGATGTGGGGAAAATGTGGGGAAATTTGAGAAAAGAAAAATCGCTAAATCTCTTATTTTTAGAGGTTTAGCGATTATCATCGAGCTTAACTCGTACCCAGAGCCGGGGTCGAACCGGCACGGGTTGCCCCACTGGTGTTTGAGACGAGCTTAACTCGTACCCAGAGCCGGGGTCGAACCGGCACGGGTTGCCCCACTGGTGTTTGAGACCAGCGCGTCTACCGATTCCGCCATCTGGGCTTCATAGTGATTCCTGCGATGAAAAAACTCGGTGTTCTTGCTGTTTCGCTTTGATTTTCCGAGTGTTTACGCGGAATCGGGTGCAAAGTTACAATTATTTTCTTTAATTGACAAATTTTTCTATTTAATTTTTATACTAAAAGGCGGCAATCTGCGTTATATCATCAGCAGAACTTGAACAATCTGAACTGAATAGTTAAAACAAAAAGCAATACAACATGAAAATATCAACAGACCATTTTTATTGTGTCATTCTTGCTGGCGGCAAAGGTCGCCGGCTCTGGCCCTGCAGCCGTGAGCAGCACCCCAAGCAGTTTATCGATTTCTTTGGTACGGGCCGCACGCAGTTGCAACAGACGTATGACCGCTTTGCGAGTTTCATGCCGCGCGACCATATTTTTGTGAACACGAATCAGCTTTACGTGCCATTGGTGCGTGAGCAGCTGCCCGACCTTGACGACGATCACCTGATGGCTGAGCCTATTCACAGGAACACGGCGCCGAGTGCGGCGTGGGCAGCTCACCGCATCAGGATGGTTGACCCTGAGGGTTGTGTCGTGTTGTCGCCGTCGGACCAGACGGTGCAGAACGAGGATGCTTTCCACCAGAACATCCTTGAGGGTTTGCAGATGGTTTCGACGCATGACACGATTCTCACGATGGGTGTTCGTCCCACGCGTCCTGAGCCTGGCTACGGCTATATCCAGATGGGCGAAGACGTAGGTGACGACGTGTTCAAGGTAAAGTCGTTCACGGAGAAGCCTGAGCGCGAGTTTGCCAAGTTGTTTTTAGAGAGCGGCGAGTTTTTGTGGAACACTGGACTGTTTCTTGCCCGTGCGCAGGTGCTTTTGGATACGCTTGCGGACCAGATGCCTTACATGCTGCGCCAGTTTGACATCGACAACTGCGGTGCATCGATTGCCTGCGAGAACGACTATATTCAAGAGCATTTCCCGTCCTACCCCAACCTCTCGATTGACTATGCAGTGCTTGAGCGCACGGAGAACGTGTGTGTGATGCAGTGCGACTTTGGCTGGGCTGACCTTGGCACGTGGCACAGCATCTACGAGGCCATGCGCCACAGCGACGACGACAATGTGGTGGTTGACAGCGACGTGCTGCTCGACAACTCTCACGGCAATGTCATCAAGCTGTCGAAGGGTAAGATTGCGGTCATCAATGGTCTGGACGGTTACATCGTGGCAGAGAAGGACAACGTGCTGCTCATCTGCCGCAAGGAGGACTCGTCGGCCCTGGTTCGCAAATTTGTGAACGAGGTACGTCTGCACAAGGGCGAGGAGTTTGTATAAGTCTTTGCGGGAGTTAGCGGGAGTTAACCGAAGTTAGCAGGAGTTAGCAGGAGTTAGCAGGAGTTAGCAGGAGTTAGCAGGAGTTAGCAGGAGTTAACTCCTGCTAACTCCTAATCTTTACTGTTTCTTAAATTCTCCGTAGATGCTGTTGGCGATGGCCTGCATCTCTTCGGGTGTGAGCTCGAGCTTGGGTTTACGGAAGTCGGCATCGGCCTCGGTCTGCATAGGGATGAGGTGGATATGTGCGTGGGGCACTTCGAGGCCGAGCACGACCTGTGCCACCTTCTTGCAGGGTACGGCCTGCTTCAGTGCGACGGCTACGCGCTTGGCAAAGAGCTGAAACTCGGCCAGGGTCTCGTCGTCGAGGTCGAAGATGTAATCGGTCTCCTGTCGGGGGATGACGAGCGTGTGGCCTTTGGCTACGGGGTTGATGTCGAGGAAGGCATAGAACTTCTCGCTCTCGGCACACTTGTAGGATGGTATTTCGCCTGCGGCGATTTTACTGAAAATGCTCATATCGGCTGGAAGGATGAAAGGTTGAAAAGTTGAAAAGTTGAACCATTTGCGTGTAGGGATGCACCATGTGCCGCGTTGAAAGAAATATGTCTGAATCATAACGCGGCACGCCGCGTCCCTACATACTTATGGGCTATGGACTACAGTGTGTCAGCCCACCGAGATTTTGTCGATGCGCAGGTGGATGGTTCCACGCGGGATGGTGATGACGACCTCGTCGCCCACTTTCTTGTTGAGCAGTCCTTGTGCGATGGGTGTCTTGATTGATATTTTCCCACTGCGCAGGTCGGCTTCGTTTTCGCTGACGATGGTGTAGGTCATCTTGGCACCGGTGGTCAGGTTGGTCATCTCCACGGTTGAGAGAATCTGCACGCAGTCGGCGCTCAGTCGCGATGTGTCAACGATTTTTGCTTCGGCGATGGTCATCTTCAGCCGGTTGATTTTCGACTCGAGATGTGCCTGTGCTTCTTTAGCGGCTTCATACTCCGAGTTTTCGCTGAGGTCGCCTTTGTCGCGGGCCTCTGCGATGGCAGCCGAAGCTGCGGGACGCTCTACCGATTCGAGCCGTCTTAATTCAGCTACGAGTTTTTCGTAGCCCTCTTGTGACATGTAGGACATAATCTTTGTCTCCTATTCTTTTTAATATTTGTAATCGTTTTTCTATGACGAAAAAAGTTAGAATTCCGACAAAGTCTGTGATGTCGGAATTCTTCCCTCTTTTTATGTCTATATCCGGCTGCAAAGATAGGCATTTTATTCTGAATGCCAAAATTTTTGCAACATTTTTTAAGTTAAACCGTCTTTCTGCTCATATATAATAACGCGATAACGCGATAACGCGACACGCCGCACACAACTCGTTGCATAACGCGGCACGCCGCGTCCCTACATACAAATGGAGCTGTTCCGTGTCAATCCGTGTTCATCCGCTGCTATTACTCATTATTCATTACTCATTATTCATTAGCGAAGCGCGAATATCAGCTGGTCGTAGATGTGGAGAGCCTGACGTATTTCGCTCAGGCAGATGTATTCGTCGGCGGTGTGGCTGCGAGCCGAGTCGCCGGGTCCCATCTTGAGCGAGGGCCAGGGCATGAGCGACTGGTCGCTGAGCGTAGGCGACCCGAAGGGTTTCAGGCCCATCTGCAGGCATCGCTGCACGAGTGGGTGGTTGTCGTCGATGCGCGACGAGTTCAGGTCGAGCGAGCGCGGCTGCACATCGCTTGCGAGGTGTGCAGCAACCAGTTCGTAGACCTCTTTGTTGGTATACAACTCGTTGGTTCGCACGTCGACCACCATGCGACATGTGTCGGGCACCACGTTGTGCTGTGTGCCGGCATCAATTTGTGTGACCTGCATACGTGTCTCGCCCAGCATGGGGCTGACGCGGTCGAAGCGATAGTTGCGCAGCCACTGCAGGTCGTCCATGGCCTTGTAGATGGCGTTCACGCCTTCGCCGCGGGCGGCATGTCCGCTGCGCCCGTGTGCCGTGACGTTGAGCACGAGCAGTCCGCGTTCAGCCACAGCGGGCTGCATGGCGGTGGGCTCGCCCACGATGGCAGCATCGACGCGCGGCAACAGCTTCAGCACGTGGCGGGCGCCGCCTTGTCCCGACACCTCCTCTTCGGCCGTGGCCAAGAAAATGATGTTACCCTGACGGCTGTCGGCAGCTTTCCGGAACATCTGCATCAGCGTGACCAGTCCGCCGCCGCAGTCGTTCGACCCCAGCCCGTAGAGGCGGTCGCCCTCGATGGTGGGTGTGAAGGGGTCGCGCGTCCACGAGTCGGTGGGGCACACGGTGTCGATATGTGCGTTGAGCAGCAGCGTGGGTTGCGACTCGTCGAAGCCGGGGCTCACCGCCCACACGTTGTTGCCCTCGCGCCGTGGTGCGAAGCCGTAGCGTCGCAGCTCCTCCTCCACGATGTCGGCGGCGGCGGCCTCCTCGCGGCTGATGCTGGGCGTGGCAATGAGGCGGCTGAGCAGGTCGACGGCGCTGTCGAAATATCTGTCCATTGTCTCCATCTTTCGTTCAGTAAAAATTATCGCCGACAAAGGTACGAGGAAAACTTTACAAATTGTCAGTTATTTAACACTTTTAACAGAAAAGTGTCAGTTGAATTTCTGTCAGGATTTTTGCGCTAAAAAATCGAAAAACGGGCGATTTTTCTCTTCTTCACTCCCCTTTCGCGCCCTCTTCACTCCCCTTTCGCGCCCAAACATATATGTTTCACCTTGCAAAACACAAGCTTTTGCAACCCGAAAGACGGTCTTTTGCAACCCGAAAGCTTAGCTTTCGCAACCCGAAACATATATCTTTCGGAAGTGAAAAGTGATGAGTGATAAGTGAAAAGTGACTTAACAAACTGACTGACAACAATTTAGCGAAAGTCGCTCATTTTCGCGTTATTTGCCGACAGAAAAATTTTTTTTCAAAAAAACGCACGTATGAGCGACTTTCAAAAATCACTTTGTAAAGTTTTTCACAAATTTTCACACACAAAAGCTGCACCGCCCACCGACTACCAAATATGACCTTTCGGCTAAAGAAAATAAATTTTCTTTCTTTTCCTGCTCTGTTTCTAAATATTTTGCCTATCTTTGCACGCGGTTTTTCTCTTTGAGAAAATAATGAAAGTTAAAAAGTTTATCAGAATCAGTTAATCAACAGATATATATGAAACATTGCCACAACATCGCGCTGCTATGTCTGCTAACGCTCTTTCTGCTGCCCGCCAAAGCACAGCAGTGGGACAACTACCGCAACAACCTGCGCGACAAAAATGTGAAAATCACCTCGACCAACCTGCCCATCGTGTTCATCAACGTGGGCGGGACGACAATCCAGAGGAACAGCTATGTGCTCGGCCGCATGAAGATTATCGACAACGGTCCCGGGCAGCTGAACTATGGCGACACGCTGGCCAACCCCTATCAGGGCGTTGACTACGAGGGATTCATCGCACTGAAATATCGCGGCAACTCATCGTTCTCGAACAGCGACAAGAAGCCCTACCAGTTTCAGACGCTGAAGACCGACCTGCTGCCCGACAACGGCGGCGAGAAGCAGAAGGTCGACATCCTCGGCATGGGCAAGGACAACAAGTGGGCCTTCATCGCCCCCTGGTGCGACAAGGTGATGTTCCGCGACCTGCTCTCCTTCGAGCTGGGACGCCCCTGGATGGACTATGTGCCCGAAGGCCGCTTCTGCGAAGTCATCCTCGACGGCACCTACTACGGCGTCTATGTCATCTGCGAGCGCGTCTCGAAGGGCAAGACCCGCCTCAACCTGCACGACCCGGGCGAAGACGAGGGCGACCTGACGGGCGACTACCACGTGGAAATCGACCGCAACGACCAGCCCAACTACACCTCGCCCAACCACCCCTGGAGCAATGCCAACGGCGCGCAGAAAAGCAACTACTGGGTGAAATACCAATATAAAGACCCCGACAGCGACGAGTTTGCCGACCTGCCCTCGGGCACGAAGAACGCACTCGACATGGAGATTCAAAAAATGGAGAGTGCCTTCCGCAGCAGCAACTTCGCCGACCCCGACGTGGGCTACCGCAAATACATCGACCCCACCTCGTTCATGGACTACATGCTGTCGCAGGAAATCTCGATGAACATCGACGGCTACCGCCTCTCCACCAACCTCTACAAGTACAGCCAGACACGCGCCCGCAACGAAGGGCTCGACCCGCGATGGAAGATGTCGCTGTGGGACTACAACATAGCCTGGGCCAATGCCAACTACAACTATGGCACCGACACCGACAAGTGGATGTATCAGTTCAACGAGCGGTGCGGCGACGAAGAGCAGGTGCCCTTCTACTGGTACCGCCTGATGAGCGACCCCCAGTATGTGCACGACCTGAAGCTGCGCTGGCAGGACTACCGCGAAGGCAACCACAGCGACAGCCGGCTGTTTGCCACCATCGACTCGCTCGCCAATGTGGTTCGCGAGGGCGGAGCACTCGTGCGCAACCAGCAGGCATGGCAAATCATCGGACGCAGCGTGTGGCCCAACCCCTACGTGGGACAGAGCTACGACGACGAACTGAACTATCTGAAGAACTGGATTCGCAACCGCCTTGCCTTCATGGATAAGCAGCTGCTGCCGCCACCGCCGCCACGCGACCTCGAGGCCGTGACCGTGAAACCCGAGTCGTTCACCCACGACGTCGTGGCCGAAGAGTCGCCTGCACGTCAGACCACCACCATGACCATCGACGCCAACCGAGCCTTCTACGCTGACACATTCCGCGAGATGGGCGGTTTCCCCTCAGACCGGAAAATCACATCGGGCAACTACAACCTGTTGCGCGAGGGCGAGACGCTCACCTACGAGCTGGCGCCCTACGACCAGAACAACGTGCTCTTCCTGAACGGCGAAAGAGGCTTCCCAAGCGTCACCGCCGAATTTGCCCGACCCTTCAAGACCTCCGAGCTGTTCTACCTCTGCACCGCCGGAGCCGGCACTGGAACGATGGACGTACAGGTGAACTACACCGACGGCACGTCCGACATCACCGAGAACACCACCGTGCGCGACTGGTCGGTGCGCAACCCCGGCGACAACGAGACGTCGCCCGCACTGGGCAACATCAACCGCGACAACGACAGCATGAGCGACGATGCACACGACCGGTTGTTCGACTACTCGGTGCCGACCGACGAGGAGAAAGAAATCGAGTCGGTCACCTTCACCACCAAGACCAATGCGCCCATGATTTCCATCTTCGCCTTCGGACGTGTGGTAGTCACCCCGACCGCCATCGACATCGTCGTAGAGGAACAGCGCGGCGAGCTCAGCCCTATCGACGGCATCTACACCATCGACGGACGGCGCATAGAAACCCCGCAGCGCGGCGTCAACATCATCCGCTACCAGAACGGAACATCGAAGAAGATATTTATCAAGTAAAACAAAAAGTTAATGAGTAGTGAGTAATGAGTAGTGAGTAGTGAGTAATTTTCAGTTTTTAGCTTTTAGTTTTTCAACTATGAACTATGAACTATGAACTATGCACTATCGATGCGCCAGCCAACTCTACACTCTCCACTCTCCACTATGAACTATGAACTATGCATTATGAACTATAAACCTTAAATACGACATGGGGAATGAAATGAGAAAGAGTCCGATGACTTGGGTGCCCACGTTATACTTCGCGATGGGCATGCCCTTCGTGGTGCTCAACATGGTGTGCTCACTCATGTACAAGGGCATGGGCGTGAGCGACACGCAGATTGCCTTCTGGACCAGCATCATCATGTTGCCCTGGACACTCAAACCCCTGTGGAGCCCGTTCCTCGAAATCTACAAAACCAAGAAATATTTTGTCGTGCTGACACAAGTCGTCACCGGACTCATGTTCGCCTGCGTGGCGTTCGCCTTGCAGCTGCCCTCGTTCTTCGCCGTCAGCATCGCCGTGCTTGCCGTTATCGCCCTGAGCGGTGCCACCCACGACATTGCCGCCGACGGTGTCTATATGTCGGCGCTCTCTACCGACGAGCAGGCCCGATGGATTGGTTGGCAGGGAGCCTTCTACAACATTGCCAAGATAGTTGCCACGGGCGGACTGGTCTATCTGGCCGGCATCTTCATCGAACACTTCGGCGTCGGCAAGGCGTGGATGATGGTCATGTTCATCCTCGCCGCCACCATGCTGCTCCTCGGCACCTACCACTACTTCATCCTGCCCAACGGGAACGATAAATCTCATACTTTCAACTCGCAACTCGTCAGGGGAAAGCTCGGCGAGCTATGGAGCGTGTTCGTGGAATTTTTCCAGAAACGCCATATCGTCTATTACATCTTCTTCATCATCCTCTATCGCTTTGCCGAGGGATTCGTGATGAAGATTGTGCCCCTGTTCCTCAAGGCACCCCGCGCCCAGCAGGGACTCGGCCTCGACGAAAAGGAAATCGGACTGCTCTATGGCACGTTCGGCGCCGCAGCCTTCGTGCTCGGCAGCATCCTCGCAGGCTACTACATCGCCCGCCGCGGACTGAAGCGGTCGCTCTTCCAGCTGGCTCTGGTCTTCAACCTGCCGTTCGTGGCTTACACGCTGCTCGCCGCCTACCAGCCCGAGAGTCTGTGGGTCATCGGGTCGGCCATCGTCATCGAATACTTCGGCTACGGATTCGGCTTCGTCGGACTGACGCTGTTCATGATGCAGCAGATAGCCCCCGGCCGTCACCAGATGTCGCACTACGCCTTTGCCTCGGGCATCATGAACCTCGGCGTCATGCTGCCGGGCATGCTCAGCGGCATGGTGAGCGACGCTCTGGGCTACCGCCACTTCTTCGTCTTCGTGCTCTTCTGCACCATTCCCGCCCTGC
Source organism: uncultured Prevotellaceae bacterium (assembly GCA_902776685.1). Taxonomy (GTDB): domain Bacteria; phylum Bacteroidota; class Bacteroidia; order Bacteroidales; family Bacteroidaceae; genus Prevotella. Next base: position 67,388 of record CACYRB010000004.1, on the reverse strand, counting down.
TCATCACGTGGTTTGTGCCATTCAAAAAAGGTGAAAAGGTGAAAAATTAAAATGCACTATGAACTATGAACCCTAAACTGAAAATCTACGGACAACCCCTTCCCAACATGCCTTGGGAAGAAAGACCCGAAAACTGCCACAACGTGATGTGGCGCTACTCCGGGAACCCTGTCATCCCACGCGACCTGCTGCCCACGTCGAACAGCATCTTCAACAGTGCCGTCGTGCCCTTTGGCGACGGCTATGCCGGAGTGTTCCGCTGCGACGACACCAACCGTCGCATGGTACTCCACGTGGGATTCTCCGACGACGGCATCGACTGGCACATCAATCACGAGCCGCTTCGCTTTCAGTGCGACGACAAGGAAGTCGGAGAGTGGGTCTACGGCTACGACCCGCGCGTCTGCCGCATCGACGACCGCTGGTATGTCACCTGGTGCAACGGCTATCACGGACCCACCATCGGCGTGGCCTGGACCAAAGACTTCCAGACCTTCCATCAACTGGAGAACGCCTTCCTGCCCTACAACCGCAACGGCGTGCTCTTCCCAAGGAAAATCAACTCCCGCTTCGCCATGCTCTCACGCCCCAGCGACACCGGTCACACCCCCTTCGGCGATATCTTCTACAGCGAGTCGCCCGACATGCAGTTCTGGGGCCGTCACCGCCACGTCATGTCGCCCGCACCTTTCGAGGTCAGCGCATGGCAGTGCATGAAAATCGGAGCCGGTCCCATACCCATCGAGACCAGCGAGGGCTGGCTCATGTTCCACCACGGCGTGCTGCGCTCCTGCAACGGCTACGTCTACAGCTTCGGCTCCGCCCTGCTCGACCTCGACCAGCCCTGGCGCGTCATCGCCCGCAGCGGACCCTACCTCATCTCGCCCCAGCAGCCCTACGAGCTCATGGGCGACGTGCCCAACGTCTGCTTCCCCTGTGCAGCCCTACACGACCCCGACACCGGCCGCATAGCCATCTACTACGGCTGCGCCGACACCGTCACCGGCCTCGCCTTCGGCTACATCCCCGAAATCATCGACTTCACCAAACGAACAAATATCATATAAATAAAATCGAAGCTATGCAAACAAGAAACAATCTATTCGGCAGGCACCACAGCCTGCTCCGGACGGCAGTCATTGCCGCGCTCCTTACAAGCCTACCCCCAACCTCCAAAGCCTCTGTTCAGCCAGTCACTTGAGACCGACCGATCGAAAACTGTGCGCTCGCTCACCCTGCGCAGCACCGGCAGCGGACATCCCACCGTGCTCGCCATCGCCAAGCACGGCATGAAAGGCGACGAGACCACCGGCATCAACCAGATTGACGGAAACCTCAACGGAAACGGAAACCTTAACGGGAACGCCGACATCGTCATCTACAGCGTCAACGGCCAACGCCTCAGCACGCTGCAGCCCGGCATCAACATTGTACGCTACGGCAACGGCACCGTCAAGAAGATTCTCGTGAAGTAAAAACAGAAGTTTTTTAACATTTCGAACCGTTTTGTGTTCGTATAAGCAATTACAAATGTGGTAGGAGCAACCGACTCCTGCCACATTTTTTTCAATTTTCAGTCGAAAAATCGACGTTTTTTCTCCATTTCACTCCCCCTTCACTCCCCTTTCACTCCGCTTTCATTCCCAAACATATATGTTTCACCTCGCAAAACACGGTCTTTCGCATCGCAAAAGACGGTCTTTTGGAAGGCGAAAGCTTAGCTTTCGCAAGCGAAACATATATCTTTCGGAAGTGAAAAGTGATGAGTGAAAAGTAATAAGCGAGCTAACGCATTGATTGACAGTAATTTGACAAAATGCTGAAAATTCGGCGTTTTTTCGGGCAGAAATGTGTCAGATTGTTTCCGAGCTTTGTTTTGGTGGCATTGAAGTGTTAAAATTTAACATTTCAAATGTTAACGTGTTATTTAGACTGTTTTTTCTGAAGATTTTGTCCGCTTAAGGACAAAATCGTGTTCTGCTCTCGATTTTTCGTAACTTTGCAGAAGTTACTCCATCTCGGCATAAAAAATAAACGAGTTTTATTTTGTTCTGCTCTCGATTTTTCGTAACTTTGCAGTCGTAATGTTGAACAATTTTATAAAATAACAAAAACTTTAATCAATGAAAACGTGTTTTAGACTACTATTGTTGTTGCTGGCTGGCTGGACGATGACGGGCTGGGCAGGACCGGTGACGCCCGACGAGGCTCGGCAGAAGGCTCAGGCTTTCCTTGCGGGCAACGTGAACGGCAACAAGCGCATGGCTCCGCGACGCACGGGGGCGGCAACGCTCCGACAGGTGGCGCAGACGAGTGCCTACCATGTGTTTAACGTGGGACAGGCGGGCGGCTTCGTGATTGTCTCGGCGAGCGACCAGACGCAACCCATCCTGGGCTATGCCGACGAGGGCGAGCTCGACCCGCAGAACGTGCCCCACGCACTGCAACTGTGGCTCAACGACCTGCAGCGGGCGGTGACGTCGGTGGACAAGGGCATTCCGCAGAAGCGCACGCTGCTGCCGGGACGCAAACTGGCTAAGCGACAGACGAAGCATGCCGTGCCGGTGCTGATGACGTGCCGATGGAACCAGGGCGACCCGTATAACCTGCAGACACCCTCGTATATCGAGACGAAAGAGGACGGCTCGACCGTCACTCACGACCACTCGGCGACGGGCTGCGTGGCTACGGCCATGGCGCAGGTGATGTACTACTGGAAATGGCCGAAGACGGCTTGCAAGACCATCCCGCAGTATTCCTCGAACTGGAACCAGCAGCGCACGCTGGGACCGCTGTCGCCCGTGACGTTCAAGTGGGACGACATGACCGACACCTACGGCAGCGGCTCGTCGCAGAAGGCGAAGGACGCGGTGGCTGAGCTGATGAAATATGTAGGCTACTCCATTCAGATGGGCTACGGTCCGTCGTCGGGGGCGGCCTCGGTGAACTGCGGCACGGCGCTGCGTAACTACTACGGCTATGCGCAGACTACGCAGTTTGTGATTCACGACAACTATACCTACCCGGAGTGGGAAGACCTGATTTACGGCGAGCTGGCGCTGGGACGGCCGGTGCTGATGGCTGGCGACAACTATGAGCGCACGGGCGGTCACCAGTGGGTGTGCGACGGATACGACGGCAACGGACTGTTCCACATGAACTGGGGATGGGGCGGCATGAGCGACGGATTTTTCCTGCTCACAGTGATGAAGCCCGACGCGCAGGGTATCGGTGGCTCGACTGCCAGCGACGGCTACTCGATGGGACACAACATCTACATCGGTCTGGAGCCGCCAGGGCGCACGCCACCCGAGACGGGCGACGACGAGTCGGGCGAACCGGCGTTTGCCATCACCGGGCTCTCGGTGGAAAAAGGCGAATACACGCGTGCGAAGCTGACGGGTATCTTTGCGCCGAAGTTTAACATCAGACTGAAGAACGAGGTGAACGAGGCGAAGACCTACGACCTGGGCATCTCGCTCTACGACGAGGAGGGCAACCTGGTGAAGAACGGTAATAACGAGATTTTTGCCAACTACAAGATTGAGATGGGTGCCAATGCGAGCATCTCGAAGGACTTCTCGGCGAGCTTCAGGAACGTGGCTAACGGTACGTACAGGATGCGCGCCCGCTGCCGCGTGAACGGTGAGACGGTGTGGGGGTCGGCTGTCGACAACGAGGCGGTGTATGCCATCCTCGAGGTGAACGACTACACGATGAAGGTGAGCACGGTGCCCAAGAGCGGTCTCGACTTGCAGGTGAACGACTTCGAGATGGTGGGCAAGGTGACCTACGGCAAGCAGCTGCGCATCAGGGCGAACATCACCAACAACGGCGGCGACTACTACAGCGACACTTATCTCTGTGTGGACGGCAAACGTGTGTCGGGTAACACCATCTACATCCCCTCGGGTGCTACGATGGACATCTACTTCACTTATACGCCGTCGGCTGGAAACCACACGTTCCTGCTCACGCAGAACCAAGGCAAGGAGGGCGTGACAAGCGGATTCTTCAAGACCACGATAAACGTGGAGGAAACAACTCCCACGACCGTCATCGTGCAGCAACAGCTATTGAACAAGACGGTTTCTGAAAACGGAAACTCGATGCTCTACACCAACGAGATGCGCATCAAGGTGACCATCAGGAACCGCACCGACGTGCCCTACAACGGCAACGTGAAGTCGTCGCTCTGGCACTACGGATGGTCGCCCAGCCTGCGCGAGCAAAACATGACCATCAACCTTCCAGCTCACAAGGACACCATCGTTTACTTCACCTACGACAACCTGGAGTGGAACTACGAATACAACTACCACACCGAGGCGGACGGACGCAACGAACTGGTGTCGGGCAAGTACGTCACCAAAAGCGGCGGCATACAGTATTGGCTCAACAACGGAACGCGCGAAGGTGCAGCAAAGGCGTCGTCGTTCAAGGTGACAAGCGACATGGCTGCCGTCTATCTGCCCATCTACTCGGTGACAACACCTGTGAACATGTCGTTCGACGGCGACATCAACCCCAACCTGCTCGTCTATCTCGACCAGAACGCCGTCATCTCATCTCGCGTCTTGAACGGATACGACATCAAGGGCATAAAGAACTTCGTCTATGGCAACAAGGCCGAGAATATCGTCATCGACGACAGCTATCCCTTCATCGTCGGAAAAGACTTCACGGCCGACAACATCAGCTACACGCGCCACTTGGGTAGCGACGAGACTGTGCCCACAGCAGGCACGGCCGGGGCGACTACCAGCGAGAACGGTCTGGCATGGAGCACGCTCGTGCTGCCCTTCGCACCGCAGACCGTGACCGACGAGGGCGGAAACGTGCTCAACTGGAAGAAGAGCAGCAGCGACCAGCAACTGCTCATCAAGGACTTTACTGCCATCAGCGGCACCCAGCTCTACTTCAGTCCGATTGAGAAGATGGTGGCTAACCGCCCCTACCTCATCGGCTACGATGCCAAAAAGCAGGAACTGACCTTCTCGGCTCAGGATGCTGCCGTAGAGGCACAGCAGTTTGTCTCTACCTACAGCTCCTACTACAAGTACCTGGGTACCTACTCACCCGTCAACTCCAGCAGCATCTACACGCTGAGCTCCGACGGTAAGAAGTTTGAGGCCGTTGCCGACGCTACCGACGTCAGTCCCTTCCGTGCTTACTTCATGGCCAACACTCCCGAAGCCGCCAAGGAGAAGAACCTACCCGTTGTCCTCGAAGGCCAAACCACTCCCACAGGCATCAGCACAATGCATAATGAAGAATGCATAATGCATAATGACCCTGCGGTTTACGACCTGCAAGGACGCCGAGTAGCCCACTCTGCAAAAGACCTGCAGCCTGGAATATACATAATAAATGGCAAGAAAGTGGTCCTTAAGTAAAGCATAGCGTATGTAGACGCGGAGTCTCGCGTTATATAAAAAAACAACGGCTCACCAAATTGGTGAGCCGATTGTTTTTTTAAACGCAACTTGCTGCGTTCCTACATGCTAATGGAGACTTTTCACTTACCGCTATCTCACAATAATCTTCTTGCCGTTTACGATATACACTCCAGGCTGCAGGTCTTTCATAGAATGAGCTATGCGGCGTCCTTGCAGGTCGTAAACGGATGAGGGATTATTACTTTCATCCTTAATCCTTAATCCCCATCCCTCGCTACGCTCGCCCCCCCGTAGCCTTCCATCCAGAATGATACCGGTGGACGTGTCGAGGCGGAGGAGCTGCCACTCGGCAAGCTGCAGGCTGACGCTGTTGGTCTCGGTGACGGCGAGGCGATAGTGCTTGTAAGCTTTCTTCTCGGCGTTGCAGGTATAGAACTGCGTGGCGTAGCGTGTGGCAAAGAAGATGCCGTCGCGACGGTCAATCTCCTCGAAGCTGGTGCCATCGGTCGAGCCGTAGAGAATCCACGCTGCCGGGTCGCGATCGGAATAGTTCGACGATGCGGTGAGCGTGTAGCTGACAACGGCCTCGGGCTTTTCGAGCGTATAGTCGATGATGAAGGGAGCCGTGAACGGCGTGACGAGCGTGGTGGTGGGAATGCCGTCGTAGAGCATATTGGCATTTGTAGGACTGAACGATGCCACAGGCACGAGCTGGTCGCCTTCGCTCAGGATGGCCGTGCCGTGAATCTCCCACTCGGCGAGCTCGGCAGTCTGACCTTCGTCGGCCACGCTGTTCACGAGCAGCCGGAAATAGTTATAGACACTGATGGAGCTGGTCTGGTCGTAGCGTTCATAGGGTGAGGTAAACTTGGGTTGCACGGTAGTGATGTCGCTCCAGTTTGTGCCGTCGGTCGAGCCCTGAATCGTTACACTTGTCGGGAAGCGGTCGGGATTGTTGCCGGCTACGATTGAGAATCCCCTGTAGCGAGTCGGCAATGCAGTCTGATGCTGCCACCAGAGCGATGTGCCGCTCACGGCAGCGATGGTTTTGGGGTCGTTGTCGAAGACTGCAGCGGCATCCGAGTCGTCGGAGGCTGTTGTCTTGCCACCGTCGGCAGTGACGTCGTTGTGGAAGTTGCCCCATGCCACTTCGCCAAGAATCTGCACTTCAGCGACACGCACGGGAGTGCCGTCGGCGAGTGGTTCGAACTGGATACGGAAATGACTGTATTTCCCGCTCGGGATGCTGTAGCAGACGGTCGAGGGATAGAGGGCGAAGCGCTGTGTGGTGCGGCTGTCGAGAGTGGTCCACGTGGTGCCGTTGACCGACCCCTCGAAGGTCCACGCCTGCGGAGCGCCTTCGGTCTGATTGGCGGTGATGGTATAGCCCACGGCATTATACTTCGTCGTGGCCTTGTAGCTGATGGTTGTGGCACCAGTGCTTTCGGTCGCTATATCGTTGTCGGTGAGCGAGGCTGTAGCGCCTTCGAGCTGTCCGCCGTCGTCGGTGATATCTTCATCGGCTATGGCGAGGCCATAGAGCTGCCAGTCGGCAATGGCAACCGATTTCGCGCCCGACTCGGCGAATGAGAGTCGCAGACTGGTGAAGGTCTGCGTCGAGCTGACCGTCATCTGATATTTCTGTCCGTCGTCGGCAAACGTCTTTCCGGTCTGCACGTCGAGTTTCGTCCAGTTTGTGCCGTCGTTCGACCCTTCGAGCGTCCATGCCGAGGGCGCCGGATGACCATTGCCGGGTGCCGCATAGATGGCATAGGCCTTGATGGTCATGGGCACGGGCGACGTGTAGATGAGGGGCGAAGCCGTTGAGAAGTTAGCCGATGTGGTGGGGTCGTCGTCGATAAGATTCAGGTTTGCAGCCTTCTCTCCGCCGATGGTGAGCTTGCCGTAGCCAGAGGTGAGGTCGGCATAGAGCATGTCGGTGCTGTCGAAGCTGAAGTTATGGATGGCGGCCTTGCCGTCGCCTGCCGTGACGAGATAGATATGGTGGCGCCCGCTGAGCTTGGCGGTCTCAATGGTGACGTTGCTCCACGATGTGGGCAGCACGCTGGCGGTCTGTCCGACGAGGGCTGACGGTGCGATGCTGTCGGCGTAGACCATCAGTCGGCTGTTGCCTTCGCCCTTGATGCGCACGTTGAGCAGATTGGCCTTCTGCTTGCCGAAGTCGACATTCTTAAATGCGACGAAGCTGCCCGCCTTGCTGCTCATCGTGGTCTCGGGTGTAGAGTCGTCAGAGGGTGTGTCGGCAATCTGCATCCACTGAATCTCGTCGAAATACTGTGCGCCCACGGTGCTGTAGGCATTTTTGTAGAACATGCCGTTGATGTGGGCGTTGAAAGCCACGGAGATGGCGGTCGACGCGCTGAAGGGCTCGGTGGTCTTCTCCTGATCGCCCTCCATGCGTTTGAGCGTCTGGCTGGTCTTCGTGAGCCATGCCGACCAAATGATGCCTGAGCTGTTACGGTTCTGATAGGCGTGCCAGGCGTTTTTGGCCATCCACTGGAGCACGTCGGGCTGGTCGAGGTCCTCAGCGTAGCGACGCGCATAGCGCATATAGATACCCTTGAATCCACAAAGGTCGCCCGCAATGGTCTGACAGGCATGCACAATCCCCTGCTTGTTGCAAAGGTCGCTGATGGTACGGGCGTGAATACGCTCGGCATCGGTCTTGTACTGTGGGTCTTTAGTGAGGTCGTAGAGCATCAGCGCAGCCCCGAGCATGGTGCCCTGATTATAGGTCGACACCCAGTAGTTGTTCACCTGAACACCTCCCGTAGAAGTCCATTCGCCACTATCGAACACTTTTCCCGTAGAAGCCTCGAAGAGCAGCTTGCGCTGAGCGGCATAAAGGCTGAGGGCTTTGTCGAAATAGGTCTTGTCGCCGGTGAGCTGTCCCAAGTAGCAGGCGGCAACAGTGGCTGGACAGTTGATGCACGAGTTTGTGGCAAGTTTGTTGCTCTGGCTCTGCTTCCAGATGAGCGTGCCATATTTCTGCAAGGCACGGCTGTACATACGGTCGTAGTTCTGCTTGGCACTATTGAGAAATCTCTCCTCACCAAAGAACTTATAGGCTCTGATACAGGCAAGCACCATCCACGTGATATCGTCATTATACTCGTTGCCGCTCCAGTCAGAACCATTGCGCTGAATGAAGTTGATGTAAAGCTCGGTGAAATACGTCTGATACTTCTTGTCGCCGGTGGTCTCGAAAGCGTCGAGAATGGTCTCGAACATCTCGGCGTCGCCCCACCATCCGCCATTTCCGATAACATGTCCGACGCTGGCCGTCCAATACCATCGGTTCATGAAGCGGTTAATGATGTCGTTGCGCACCGTCTCGTCGTATTCCGTCGAGCGGCTGTCCTCAATGAGGCGCCAATAGACGTCGGCCGTGCCCGGCGTCTCGGCGTCGACCAGCTGCAGGGCCACACCGTCGGCCGCCTTCTCGTTGATGCCAATGCAGTATTTCTGGTTTGAGCCGACAAGCATGCGATAGGCATCGGTCGAGCCCTCCACCGGCTCCAGCACCCATGCGCCGGCCGTACGAGCCACCGACGCGGCACGCTGCGTGATTTTTGCGCCGTCACTGTTCGACGCATAAGCCAGATAGTAACCCGTGTAGGCATTTCTGAGCGAGAACTTACCGCCGTTCTGCTCCTCGAGAATCCACCGTTGGGCAGCCACGTTGGTTTCGGTCCATACCACGACGGGGGCATTGACGTCGAGCGAGGCATTGGTTACAAACATGGAATGCGTCCTGCCGCTTTTTCCGCTAATCAGACGATAGGACTTTCCCGGTTTCAGCTCGGCCGAAACCGTCCCTACGATAACGAGCATGAGGCTCAAAAGCATTATTTTCTTCATTGCTGCAAAGAATTATTTTGATTTAGATAAATACATTATAAGGTAATCGGTGAAATAGTCACAAAATACAACTTTGTGCAAAGTTACGATTTTTTTTCATCACTACAAAAGCATTGGCCATAAAATTGCACGTCAGCCGATTTGACCGTTGAAAGTTGAAAGTTGAAAGTTGAGAGTTGAAAGTTGAAAAATTCTGTTTTTTCCGCGATTTACATAAATCGTTCACGCTCGGAAGACTTCAAGCAAGCTTGGTCTTCACTCGCTTAATCACGATTTTCTGCGAGAGGTGAGAGGTAAGAGGTAAGAGGTGAGTGAAGGGGTGTGAAAAGACCGTTTTTTCGGTAAATCGAATAAAAATGCGGCAGGAGTTTGACGCTCCTGTCGCATTTATAATTGCATATACGAACACAGAAATGTCCGATATGTTAAAAAAACAACTACTCGGCACTCTCCCACCCTGTGGTCTGCACGCATGCCTTGTCGCGGTTGATTTCGTCCTGCGGGATGGGCAGCAAGCTCATGCGCTTGGTGAAGATGCGGTGCTGCTGCACGACACGCTTGTAGAAGCTGAGGTCGGTGGCCGACGTAGCGCCGTTGACGTTGAAACCGGTCATGTCGCCGCCTTCGCCGCCCTTGTGGTAGGCAGGATAAATCCAGCCGTCGGTCAGCTCAGGTCCGTCGGTGCGCCACTTTCCGTCGGCAACACCCCAGCGACGAACGTCGTAGTAGTGCTTGTTCTCGAAAGCCAGCTCGATGATGCGCTCGCGATAAATCATCTTGAGCACCGTGTCCTTCGTGTAGGACGGCACCTCGAGACGGGTCTCACCGCGCGAGCCCTTCGTCACCTGCTCGCCATACTCCTTGTACTCGGCCACACCGGCACGGGCGCGAACCTTGTTGACATAGGTCAGAGCCTCGCGCAGGTCGCCCAGCTCGGCACAAGCTTCAGCATAGTTCAGATAGACCTCGGCCAGACGCAGCATGATGCTGTAGTCCCAGCCGTTGGTGTTGTAGTAAACCAGCTTGCGGCTGATGGTGCCGAAGATGGGATAGTCGTGCGTACCGGTCGAGTTGGGACCCGAGTTGCCCGAGTAGTTCATCTCGGTGGGAGCGTTCTTGCCGTTGCCGTAGTTCCACGGGCAGTTCTGGAAGGTGATGCCCTGATAGAATCGCGGCTCGCGACCGAGGAACTGCTTCATGATGCCGTGGCCCGACTGCACCGTGAAGTAGGTGTAGCTGGCTGTGCCGTAACGCTCGGAGTAGCTCGTCAGACGCGGCTGCATGAGCGGGTCATTGGCGTTGCTGCCCTCGGGGTCGTTCACGTCGTAGGTGAAGTAGCCCTCATAGGTGCGGGCATTGTAGGGTTCCTCCTTGTCTATGCGCTTGCCGCTCTTCGTGAAGTAGAGGTCGACAAACTCCAGAGGCACCGTGTAGGCACCGGCACCGTGGTCGACGTTGCCATAGCTTCCGCCGAGCGAACCGCCATTGAAGCGCGGAATCATCGGGTAGGTGTCGTGGTCGGCCGAGGTGCGGAACACTATCATCTCTTCGTTAGAGGCACTGCCGAACGAAGAATAGAACACCGACTGATAGGGATTGGACTGCGAGATGCTGTTCACGGGCGAACCGCTGGCATCGCGATAGACCAGTTTCCACTGCGGATTGTCGATAATCTTCTTGGCTGCGTCGCGGGCGTCGATCCACTTCTGCTCGTCGCGCTCCTGCGGGAACAGCTTGGTGCCGTCCTGGTTGGCAAGATTCTTGTAGAAGGGGTCGCCGTTGAACAGATAGGATGCACGGAACAACAGCACAACCGAGCGGATGCCCTCGACGGCTTCCTTGGTCATGTTGCCCGAGTACTGGTTGTCGAAAGCCAGGTTCGAGTCGTACTGACTGACCAGGTCGCCCGAAGCCAGCACTGCATCGAACTCGCTCAGGATGTAGTCGAAGCACTCGTCGACGGTGCTGCGCGGAATGGTCATCTCGCTAATCGGGTCGGCCACGTCGTAGATGCGGTCGCCGATGATGGGCACCGGACCGAAATGCTTCACCAGACAGAAATAGTAGTAGGCACGCAGGGCGCGGCACTCGGCTTTCGTCCACGCCTTCTCCTTGGCAGTCAGCGGGTCGCACTCATCCACATGGGCCAGATAGATGTTGGCATACTGGATGCCACGGTAGAAATTGGTCCACATGCTGTTCACCCAACCCGTAGAAGGCGAGAGCGTTCCCTGAATGATGTTCAGGGCCTTGCCGTTGTCGCCGTCGGTCCAGGGCAGATGGCCCGAGAGCGAGGCAAACATCATCATTCCCGTGCACGTGCCGCTCTGGTAGCGGGCTTTCGTGGCGTCGGGCATGTAGGAATAGACATTGGTGAGCCAGTTCAGCGTCTGACCACGATTGGAGAACACATCCTCGAGCGAGGTGGCATTGTTGGGCACATCGTCGAAATAGTCTTCACACGACGTCAGCGAGAATACAGCCAAACCTGCAAACAATAATCCTAAACAATATTTTTTCATAATCATTTTTCTTTGTTATCGTTATCGTTATCGTTAGCGTTATCATTAAATGTTAAAGTTCACACCGACGGAGAAGGTACGCACGTTGGGATAGGAAATACCATTGTCCGTATTCAACTCGGGATCCCACAGTTTGAACTTGCTGAACGTAAATACATTTTCGCCCATCACATAGAAACGGCCGCCACGCAGGAAACCGCTACGCTGCCATGCCTTGGGGAAATAGTAGGAAATGGTGAACTGCTTGAGACGCATGAAGCTCACGTCGCGCTTCCACCAGGTGCTGGTCTGGAAGTTGTTGATGTTGTGAGGATCGTTCTGCCCCCATGCCAGACGCGGATAGAACACGTCGGTCTTCTCGGGTGTCTCGGCACTCCAACGGTCGGTAATGTTGGAATAGAGCGTACCACCACCCGAAGTGGAGGTGAACGGACGGATACCGTTGCCGCGAAGGATGCGCTCGGCATCGGCCACGCCCTGGAACAAGATGCCCAGACCGAGGTTCTTGTAGCGAATGTCGCCACCGAAACCGTAGTAGATGCGCGGCACGTCGCCTCGACTGATGCACACCTGGTCGTACTCGTCAATATGGTTGTCGCCGTTCATGTCTTTATACATGATGTCGCCTGGTGCAACAAGCTCGCCGGCATAGGTCTCGCCAAACTGCGAGATGCCACGCTCACGAATCTGCTCGTCGCTGGTGTAGAGGCCTTCTGCCACATAGCCCCACTCGGCCAGCACGTTGTGGCCGCGACGGTCGAGCCAAGGATAGGCAGGCTCGGCCTGTGCGTTTTCAATCACACGGTCCTTATTGCCCGTTATGTTACCACGAACGGAGATGAGCAGGTCCTTGCCAAACTGATGGCTGTACTCGAAGGCAGCCTCGTAACCCTTGTTCTCAACAACACCGACGTTGGCCGAAATGCTGCGGGCAAAGCCGGCGATGAGGGGCACGTTGGCACGCTCGACGAAAATCTTTGTGCGGCGCTCCTTGAAGAAGTCGAACACGAAGGTCAGGTCGTCGTTGAAGAAGTTGATTTCGATACCCAAGTCTTGCTTGCGAACCTTCGACCACTGAGGTTGGTAGCCGTAGTTCTCGTAGGCCAGTCCGGTGTTGCCCCAATAGGTATTGTAGCCGCCACCGCCGCCAATCTTGGTGAAGTAGCTGAAGCGGTCGCCCGATGAGTCGTTACCGACGGTACCATCAGAATAGCGGAACTTCAAGAACGAGATGACTTTGGAGATGGGCTTCCACCACGGTTCGTTGGAGGGAACCCAACCGATGGCCCATGCGGGGAAGAAACCGAAGCGGTGACCGGGCTCGAAGTTCTCGGAACCGGTGTAGCCGAGGTTGGTCTCAACGAAGTAACGGCTGTCGTAGTCGTAGGTCAGACGAGCCGAGAGGCTCTGCTGCTTATAGGGCAGTGTGGTGAAGAGGCTGGCTCCGTTGGCATCGAGGTAGTTGCGCAGGTTGAACAGCGCCAGACCGGTCACGGTGTGCTTCTTCGCAAAGATGCGCTTATAGTCGAGGGCTGCCTCGAAGTAGAACGTACGATAGACCCACTTGTCGGAGCTGACGTTCATCGAGGAGTTACCCTTGAACTGCTCGGAGAGCTGAATCTTGGCAGGGTCGGTGTCGAGGATAGGCTGGTCGGTATCGTTGCCGTCGGCATCTTTCACCCACAGTGGGTTGCCGTCGGCATCGACGGCCTGCGGATAGAGACGGGTGTCTTCAATCCACACACCCTGACGCTGACCGCCTGTGGGCTTCCATGTAGAGTCGTCAACGGCGTAGTGGAGCGACTGTGTGGCACGAACGTCGAAGGCTATCAACGCACGGGCAGTCAAACCCTTGCTCCATTTCCAGAAGCCGAGGTCCTGAGTGAGCTTCAGGTTGGTGTTAATCTGCGTCTGGTGCTGGGTCTGGTAACCGCGACGGGTGAGCGTCACCCAGGGCGAGTCGAGCTCGCGGTTGTCGGGCGACGAGCCTGGGTTCAGACCGTTGGCATACTGCACAGGATAGAGCACGGGGTTGGTGGTCATGGCCTTGTTGAAGATTTCGCCAAGACCGATGTGCGGATAGTTTCCGCTGGAGAGCCAACCGCTCACACCGACGTCGATGTTGGTGGTCTTCGAGGCCTTCAGGTTGACGTTGGTCAGGAAGTTGTAGCGGTCGTAGTCGATTTCGGAACTGTAGTCTTGTGCCTTGTCGCGCTTGGTCAGTCCTTTCTCGGTGTAGTAGGACAGCGAGATGTAGTAGCTGGCATTGGGCGCACCACCACGGATGTTGACGTTGGCACGGCGGTTCCATCCGTACTTGTGATAGAGCTCGCGCATCCAGTCTACGTTAGGATAGAGATACTTGTTGACCGATGCGGGCAGCACGCCTCCGTTGCCGTCGATGAGGCTCTGCTTGTAGGCTTGCTCGTCGGCAGTCAGCGGCATGTTGTTGGCTATCTTGGTGTTCATAATCTGGTTTTCGCCATAGTAGCGCGAACCGCGAGAGGTCATGTAAGCCTCGTTGACGGCATTCATGTATTCGATACCATCGACAAGGTCGGGCACCCGGGTCAGCGATGTGATGCCCTGATAGATGTCGAACGAGAAGCGGGGCTTGCTCACCTCACCGGGCTTGGTGGTGATGATGATGACTCCGTTACCGCCTCGAACGCCATAGACGGCTGTTGAGGCAGCATCTTTCAACACGGTAATCGACTCGATGTCCTCGGGGTCGAGGTTGTTGAAGCTACGCTCGATACCGTCGACGAGCACCAGCGGGCCCTCGTTGCGATTGGTGAGCGTAGAGATACCACGAATCCAGATGTCGGAGTCGTCTTGTCCGGGAACACCCGTACGCTGCACAGATACCACACCCGACACACGACCGGCAAGCACTGAGGTCATGTTGGCCACTGGCGCCTTCACCTGGTCCATCTTCAGTGACGACTGTGCACCCAGCACAGATACTTTCTTTGAAGTGGTGTAGCCAGTGACAACGACCTCGTCGAGCTTGCTCACGTCTTCGTGAAGAATGACGTCAATCAAGGTACCGTTGACCTTGCGCTCTTCGGTCTTGAAGCCCACATAGGAGATGACGAGCACGGCTTTCTCGTTGACGGTGATGTTGTACTGTCCGTTGATGTCGGTCACGGCGGCATTGGTGGTTCCCTTCTCCTGAACGGTCACACCAATGAGCGGCTCGCCTTCAACATCCTGCACACGACCCGACACCTTCACCGGCCCGGCAAAAGCAGGCATGGAGAGAACCAATGCCACGACAAGCAGCAGGCTCTTCCACAGGTTTTCAACTTTTACTATATTCATAACACTGTTGTTTTATTGTTTATGGTGTAGACGGATGAGGGATGAAGGATTGTTACTTTCATCCTTCATCCTTAATCTTTCATCCAGAATTTACTTCACAACAATCTTATGGCCGTCGATGACATAAATGCCCTTCGGCAGCTTGCCATTGATGTTGACACGACGACCGGAGAGGTCGAAGACACCCTTAGCGTTCACGTTAAGGTTAACGTTATCGTTGACATTAACATTCTGGATACCAGTTTCAATCTTGTAAGGTACATAGCCGAACAGCTTGAGTACGGGGAAGTCGTAGTTTGACTTGTCCCAACCCCATGTTCCGGCGAAGTCCCAACCGATACCGGTATAAGGATCCTGCTCTTTCAGGTCGTCAACATTCAGCTGCTCGTCGAGAATGACATCGCCACCGTCGGCGGTCATCTTCACGTCGGGCCACTCGATGGCTGCATCCATAGTGGCATCGATGTTGCTGATGTTGTCCTTGAAGAAGACGATTGCGTTGGGGTTCTCGCCTGCACCATTACCGGCAATGAACGGAGCGGTCACGTGAGGACTGCCGTCGCCGTAGGAAGAGCAGTTACCGATAGATACACAGTTCTGGATGGTGACGGTGCTCTCGGCCTTGTCAATCAGACCAACGAAGCCACCTACCCAGCCACGAACCTGTGCCTCGAGGTCGCCGTTGAAGTAGCTGTTCTCGACCTTGCAGGTTCCTTCGAGCGTACAGCCGAAGAATCCACCTACTTGAGAGTAAGCCTGAACGTCGCCCCATACGTAGCAGTCTTTCACGGAAACACCGCTGCCGTCGCCGGCAAGGAGTGCCACGTGGTCGCGAGCAATAACCTTACCCGTGAGGGCTACCTTCTCGAAGGTGGTGCTGTTGGCCGAACCAACGAAACCTGCATGGTTGGCACCATTGATGGTGGAAAGTACCTGGAAGTTCTCGAATGCAATGTTCTTGATGGTTGCACCACTGGTCTTGCCAATGATACCCTTGTCGTTGCCACCAGCAATCTCGACCGTAGCGTTCTTCACGCGGTGGCCCTGACCGTTGAGTGTGCCCTGGAACGAACCGCTCTCGTTGAACAAACCGTCAAACTTCACACCCTTCATGTCGATATCGTTCATCAAGATGTAGTTACCGACAGGATTCATGCCAATGTTGATAAAGTCTTGCGGAGTTCTTACTTCAATGACCTCATCCTTTGAAGTCGTGATGAACGTGAACTTGTTGTCGCCGATGACAGTGAAATAGCTGGCTACTTCAGGAGCAATGCCAAGCGTAACCTCAACAGTACCAGAACCTAAGTAGTTTCCGGCAAGGTCGCTACACCATAGCTGTCTTGCAATTTCATCATAATCAACGAACTGTGCACCCTGTGTAATGGTGGCAGTGAAGTCCTGTCCCCATGAACCATGAATTGTGCTAAGCTCCTTAAAGTCAGAAGTACTTCCTTGTCCGGTATAAACCAGCGGTTCGGTGGGGAAGTCGAAGTAGCGAACCTTCAACGGAGCCTTCATCCACTTCAGCACGGGATACATGCGACCTTCGGCACCCTCGAAGAACTTCCATGTGTTTTCAAAGTCCCAGCCCATAGCCTCGTAGAAGTCTTTGGTCTTTGCTTCGCTATCCTGAACCAGCAAGCCTTCTGCACTGTCGGCACTGCCGGCATCGGGCCTCGTGGCACCACCATAGAGGGTAGAGGCAATGACATAGTTGTTCATCATGGAGATGGAACGGCCTGACAGCTGAATCAGACGCGGGTTGTTACCGCCGTTGATGTGGGCAGCTGCCGAGATACAGTTCTGAATGGTTGTGGCTACGCCATCGGAGTCGAGCAGTGAGACAAGACCGCAGTTGCAGGTATTACCTTCATTCTCAAGCGTTCCGCTGAAGAGACAGTTTTGCATAAATGCTCCGTTGGCTACACCGGCGATACCACCAGTCTGATACTGCCATGTGGAGATGCGCGAGTCGGATATACAGTCGGAAATGTAGGAGGGCTCACCATTGTCGTTGTTGATGTCGCCTGCGATGGAACCGACGTGGTCGCGACCGCGAATATCGGAGTTAGACACATAGATGCGCTCAACGCTACCGCCATAGACACGACCGGCAACAGCACCCACGTTGGCGTTACCAAGAAGATTGATGTCTTCGAAACCAAGGTCTTCGATGATGGCGCCACGTGTCGTAGCGAACAGACCGACGTTGTCCTGATTCTGGTTTTGGAAGATCATGTTGCGGATGACGTGGCCGTTGCCATGCAGCACACCACTGAACTCGGGCAGCGGAGCAAAGCTTACGCCAGCAAGGTCGAGGTCGACCATGAGGTTGAACTCACCGGTCGGGTTCTGAACCAGTTTGTCGAGGTCGGCAACGCTATTGATGTTGGTATCCATGTTGCTCACCTTGATTTGCTTTGTTATGGTGTAGCCGGCAATGTAGGCGTCGCCCTGTGTAGAAATGGTGACAGTTGCCGTACCGGCAGCAAGACCTTCGAGCAGGGTGCCGTCGACCTTGACGACGCTGGGATTGCTTGAAGTGATGGTCACGTCGCGATCCAGGGTAGAGAATGCCTTTGTGTCGAAACGCGTTCCGAGGAAGAAGTCGGGGAATTTCTCGGTGTAGATAAAGTCACCGGCAAACGGAATGGTCATGCCGGCCAAGACGGGATAGCGACCACTGGCAAGACTCCAGTCAGCTGCAGCAAAACCAATAGCGGTATAGGTTGCGGGAGTCTTCAACTCGGCATCGCTCGTAACAATACCGCTGTGGTTCTCGTCATTGAACGCGCTCACATCGACAATGTTGCCTTCACGGTCGTAGATGATAGTGTTCTCGGAAACGAGGTTGTTGAGGGCAACCAAGATAGAATTATCGTTGAGCGGACCACCGGCAATACCAAACGTATAACGGGCACCGCCACTGACAGGAGCTTCGCCGGTGTTACCCGTCAGCGAAGAGGCTGCACAGACGTTGCCGTCGAGCGTTGTGGTACCATCCTCGTAGAAACCTACGATACCACCGCAACCGCCCCAGCCTCCGACATACACTTTGCCGAAGAAGAAGTTGTTGGCAATGGTGTTGGTACCTTTTACCCAACCGGCAATACCGCCACCCTGATAAGAGCGGCCATAGACGTATGCGGTTGACATACAGTTGGTGATAGTCGAACTGCCTTCACCTGCATCGCCCACGATACCACCTTCGTGGTCGCGGCCATTCACATAGCCTGAGGTGAACACGCGATTGACAAAGGTTCCGCCGTCAACACGACCGGCAAGGATACCTACATGATCGTCGCCGAGGACATAGGCTCCTTCGATGCGCAGATTCTCGATGGTAGCACCAGAGGTTGCTCCGAAGAGACCTGCCCATGCTGCACCGGTGGTAATGCTCAAACCCTTGATGGCATGACCGTTACCGTTCAACTTTCCTGTGAAGGGAGTGCCTGTGTTTCCGACAGGAGCCCATTCACTGGTCAGGGTAATGTCGTTCGCAAGAACATAGTCACCCGACAAGCCATTTGCCATTGCACGAAGGCCAGCCTCGTTGGTAATCTGCGTCTGGGCAGATGCACCGAGAGATGCTACCAATGCAAAAGCAAGTACTAATGACTTTTTCAGTCTAAGTAATGTTTTACACATAATTTTGAAGATTAAATGATTAATAATTAGGTTGATTAATAATAAGCTTTTTAGCTTCCGAACGTAGTGTCCGGCCCTGCTGACGGGCAGTCAACAGATAGAGGTAGACACCGCTGGGCAGCGTGGGCGACCACTGCAGGGTCTGCATGCCTTCTGCGGTGACTGGGTATTCTTGTCGTGCTACCTGGCGACCGTCTTGTGCAAGCACATGAAGGGTGAGCCGGTCGACGCCCTGCGGCACACGACATCTTATCGTAGTCTTGTCAATACAAGGATTGGGGTAGTTGCCCATGAGATAGAGGGACCCCGAAGGGCACGAGGGGTCATTATGCATTATGCATTCTTCATTATGCATTATGGGGATGCCTGTTGTCTCGTCGGGCTGACCATAGACGGCAAACTCATAGACACGAGTGGTATTGCCGTTTTGTTCGCCCTGCTGAATCTGCAGGCGCACGCGGTCGGCGGTGAAGGGCGTCACACCGCGAACCACCTTGTTGTCTTTATTATCTTCCACCACATCGACATCAACCCATCGGCGATTCTCGTAGCGTTGCAACTTGAACGACCGGGTGATATAACCCGACTGCTCGCTGCCGGCATTGAGCACCATCCACTGACAAATCTCAACGGGTTCGCTGAAGCGGTATTCCAGATAGGGTGTCTTGCTCTTACCTCCGTCAACGCACCACTTGGTGAGCTCGTTGCGGTCGGCTGCCATTTGTGCCGACTCGCTGCTGCTGATTTGCTGACTGGCCACCACGGTCTTCGGCACAAAGTAAACGCCGCAACCGTCGTCAGCGGCATCGCCCAACTCGCGATAGCCGATATAGGTATTGAGCTCGGTGAGCGGCTGCACATCGTCGCTTCGCTTGTCGGAAACGGTTGCCGAGAGCAGGTAGAGCGTGTTGTCAGAGGGAAGGACAAGCTGTGTGGCATCGTCGGACAACGGCACGGCATATTTATACATGTAGAGGAAGTTGTAAGTCTCGTTGCTGTTACCGCTGACACTGTGGCTGTGGGTTGCCGTGAAGGCTACGTCTTGCTTGCGATAGCGCGTACCGCTGTTGTAGGGCGACTCCAACTGCCCTAGCGTTCCGCCGTAATAAGGAACCTCGAAGGTATAGTTCTCGCTGCCCACCTGCAGCTCAGCAATGCTGCCCGACAGGTTTGTCGATGCCATGAGCAGATAGAGCGTCTTGCCTGCCGCGCCATCGGGCAGACTGACGGTCTGACCGTTGCAACGGACAGCATTCTTGGCTCCATTGGTGCGGTCGCCCATGGTGAACGATACGCCGTCGGCCTGCACCACATCGGGCACAAGTTCGGCGGGATAGGCATGAGCTACTATCTCGGCATCTGTCTTCCGCGTGTCGTAGCTCATCACGTCAACATTATAGGGCAGTTCCACCGGCTGGTCTGCTGTTGGTGTTGCCGACTCGTCAAGCGGCGAGGCTGCCAACGTGACGGCGAACGTCTTGGGCTGATATTTCCCGATGTTGAAAGTGAGTTGCTTTCCTCTGAAAGTCACGTCGCCCACCGGGTCTTCCAGTCCGCTCACCTCGCGAGCAGAAACAATCGGTGCAGGGAAGTCGAGCACCACATTCTCCTGATTCTCTCCGGTCCATTCATAGACGCGCACTATCAGTTCGTCGCTCTGCTCGGCTTTCTTCAAGGCTTTGACGGCTACCTTGTCGGTGCTGACCGAGACGAAGGCGACCTCCTTGCCTAAAGCGCCGTCGTGCTTGGTCGCGCTGAAGGCTACGAGAGGCTGGTTGAGCTTCGACGCTTCCATCTGCGTTTGCTCGCTCCATCTTCCCTCGTGAGGAAAGACAGAATAGGTGAACAGGTTGACACCGAGGTCTTGGTCGGCCTGATAGGCGTAGCTGTCGCCCGTCGACGGGGTGTGAATCAAGGTCAGTCGGAGCGTGTTGTTGCTGGGCTTGTCCCATCCGTATTTGCAGTCGTTGAGAACCGACAGCCCATACTCGCCGCTCTCGGTCGAGAGGTCAGCCCACTGGTGGCCCTGCACCTCGTACTCGTCGGACGAGCGATTGCCGCGCTCGATGGTTCCGAGCGAGATGTCGTAAGTGGCTTTAGGATTTGAGAAAGAGAAGGGGAAGTACACCTTCAACATTCGCTCGCGACTTTGCCAGTCGGCCTCGGTCACACAATCGATGCGATTGCTCAGGGCGTTCATCCTGACATATTGTACAAACTGTGACCCTTCTTTCTCGCGATAGACGCGGAAGCTCTTGCGCAGCGGTCCGTCTTCGGCCAGCGTGACCTCAACATTGTCGTTGACGGCGGTGGCTTGTCGCGTCACGTCGGTGTAAGAGATTTCCCACGAGGGCCACGCGTCTTCGTGATCGTAGATGAGCTGCAGCTGCGAGGCTCGCACCAGCGACCGGTTGTGCTGAAGGTCGGTCAAGGCAGAGATGTCGCCTGACGAAGAGAGGCTCATGCGATAGAGGCCGTTGGAGAGCTGACGACGGGACTCGTCGACGGTGAGGCTCGAGGTGAGCTGCGACGGCTGACCGAACCGCACATCGTAGGTGCTGTAGCCCAGCGACGGTACAGTGGCAGCGAAGATGAACGAGAGCGTACCCGTCTTCTTGTCGTAGCCGGTTATTTGCGAGAGCACCTCGTTGCCGTCTTTGTCGAAGACGCGGATGCCGTCGGGTTGCGCAGCCACTGCCAGCCGGGCCTCAACCACATCGGTGCGCCGGAATGACAATGGATTATAGACCACCACGGGCATGCCTTCGGTCTGGGTGTCCATCTGACGAATGACTGCCGAGGCTGTCGCAGCAAACGTGTTGGCAAAAGTCTTGTTGGCCAGCACATAGTCGTTCATCGAGAACAGGTAGGCATTGGGGATGCTGGTGCCGGGGAGCCCGTCGTGATGGGCCTGCCACAGATTGCGCACCCATGCATCGTTGATGGTTGCCTGCGGATAGTCCTGCACACCGAGCCACTGTGCCAGCGATGCCGACTTTTCCGTAGCGTCGGCCAGCAGTTCGTTGCGGCGGTTCCACAGCTTGAGCATGGTGCGCGAGGTGTAAGCCCCCACTCCATGAGTGCGCATGGGCAGCTCGCCGTCTTTGATTTTATATTTCGGATTCTTGTACTGGTCGAGATAATCGAAGACTTCATCGGGTGTGGCCATCTTCACGCTGACCGGCCCGTCGCTGGCGACGCTGTAGTCGAGCCAGTAGGGTGTGTTCTCGCCGTCTTTCGATGGATTGTCCTGCAGTCCGCCGCCGTGGTCGCTGCGCGGTCCCACATAGCGAACCTCGGCTGCCACGCCGTACTTGGAATAGTTGTCGGCGGTGATGCGGGCCATATCGGCATCGTTCGACATGTCTTTGTTGTAGACCTCATGGTTGTCGTAGGCACCAGGCTTATAGATGGCATAAATCTGCGACCCGTCCACGCCTTGCCAGATGCCGAAGGGCGGCAGTTGGTCGTAGCCTGCAGCACCCCATCCCAGCTTGGCCGTGTGGAATCCCTTGAATCCGCAATGGCGTGCCAGCGAGGGAAGGGCGTAGCTGAAGCCGAAACAGTCGGGCAACATGATGTCGTAGCCGCCGCGAACACCAAACTCCTGTTCGTAGAACTGTTTGGCATAGAGCCAGTTGCGCATGATCGACTCGGCCGAGGAAACCATCACGTCGTTGGCATCGACCGAACAACCCGACACGTGCCAGCGACCAGTGCTGATATAGTTTTTCAGCCGACTGTACTCCGTCGGATAGTACTCTTTCATCCACATGTATTTGATGGCACCCTCATAGTTGAACTGGAAATTCGGGTATTTGTTCAACAAGGCAAAATTCTGGGTCATGGTGTTCTTGACATATTCGTTGATGGTGGTACGCACGTCCCAGTTCCACTGTGTGTCAAGATGAGCGTTGGAGATGAAAAACAGCGTTTTACGGTCGGCCTGTCCGAAAAGTGTCATCGGACAAGCGAGCAACAAAGCGAAAAATGCTTTATTCAAAAAGGCAAAACGTTTGTTCATGTTGACCAAGTTTATGTGTGCAAAGTTACACAATTCGTTCGACTATTCCAAATTTTTATATTGGAATTTTAGCTTTATCTCTTTTGCTTCGACACCGAGAGCAGTTCTATCAAGTGAAGCTGTCCCCGCTATCCACCACGATATTTCTAAAAAGCGTGCAGGAATGGAACCTCGTATTTCCGTAGGACCGAGTACTACTCTGCCTCGCCAATCTGTTTCCCATTCCTGCACGCTGGGGAGGGAAGGGCCTCGCCCTTGCCATTTCAATCTTTCTTTTACCTTAAATACACGTCACTTGTTTTCCTTAGTTGTCCGTTCACACGGACGTGAAGCTAACCCTTGTTTTTGTTGAAGCGATATATGGGTCTTACAGTTATTAAAACCTTTGCAAAGGTAGCTATTATTACAAGTATAAAAAAGGTTACATATAGAAATAGTAGTGATTTAAGGTAGCGATAATTTATTTAATTACCTAATTATCAATACGTTTACTCATTTTCAAGTAAAACAAAATAGTAGTTGATTTATAAATAAAAAGAAACATTATTCCTCTTATTTATCGATATTTCGGATGGTTCCAAGTTGCTTTACGGCTTCCTCGAAGGCGTTTCGGTTGACGAGTGCTGCGTTGCGATACTTCACGCGATAGTTGTAGACGGTGCTGTTGGCCAGGTTGAGGAATCGCGAGATCTTGGTGCTGTCGCTGATGCCCAGACGTATCAGCGCATAGATGCGCAGAGGCGTAGTGAGATGATAGGGCTTGGTCTCGATTCGGCTCGTCTCTTGCAGCAGACTGTTGAACTGCTCGACAAACTGCGGAAAGAGGCTGAGGAACACCTGATCGAACTTCTCATACAGTCCTGTATAGGTCTCGCTGTCGCCCTCGTTGCTCTTGGTCAGACGGAAGATGTCGTCAATCTGGTGGTTGCGCACCAGTTTGTTTACGGTCTTGCGGTAGTTTTCCTGCTGCTCGATATAGGAGACACACAACCCGAAGAACATGCCGATATACTCCTCTTTAATAATGTTCGACTCGTTCAGCTGCTCGTTGGTCTGGTCTTTCTGACGGTTCAGCAGAGTAAGATTCTGATTGATCTTCTGCAGTTCGTCGTTGATGGAATTGATTTTCTGGTTCGAGCGCTTCAGGGCTATACGCTGCCGGTTGAAGAAGAAGAGCAGACAGATTGTGATGGCGGAGAGCAGACCGAGGCCGATGGTTGCCAGGAGTCGCTTATGGTTGATTTCGTTCAGCTGCGCCTCATATTGCAGGTTGATGCTCTGCACGTCCATCATCAGCCAGTTTTTCATTTGTGCTCCGAAGGATGTTGCCACATCGAAAGCGTAACGCATGTAGGTCAGGGCACGCCGCGTGTCGCCCTTGTCGCGCAGGATGCGGCTCAGGTAGATGATGGCAGCCTCGTCGTAGACAGCGTTCTCCACATCGCAGAGAGCCGAGCGGATGATGCTGCGCATGGCCTCGCGGTCGTCGCCGATCCGTTTGTAGACTTCGTAGCGGTAGAAGGCCATCACAGCCTCGTCGTGGCTATTGGGCGTCACCTTTTTTTCCCACAGGTCAATCAGCCGGCGGGCCTCCCGAACATTCCCGTCGGGCAACTCGCGGTCGACCCTGTGCAACAGCGAGTAGATGTTGTCGGCGGGGAGCAACTGCAGCAGCGAGTCAATGCAAGCCGTGGCTCGCTGGCTGTAGGCCTCGCGCTCGACAGGGTTGCTCGTCTGCGAAGCCAACACGCTGTAGATGCTGCCTGCGGCACGCAGATAGTCAACCATGCCCGACTCGTCGAGCACCTGCGGATTGATTTTGTTCAGCGTGGTCATGCCCTCGCTGGCCAGCAGCACGTTGGCACACTGCTGCACCAGAGCCGCGCGACATCGACCAATGAGCGACGGGTTGCCCAGCTGTTCGGCCTGCTCGACACTGCGATGCAGATAGGCCAGTGCCGAGTCGTTCTTATAGGCACTATAGGCATGAGCCAGCCGAAGCGACAGGTCGACACGCAGGTCGGGCCATTGCGTCTGTTCCAGTTCTGCCTTTAGCATCTTTATCCGTTGCTCGTGGCGCTGACGATACGTCTCCTTGTTGGCCACGGCACTGTCGAGCCGAAGCAGCAAGGTATCGATGTCATCGTCGGCACGTCCTTGCACCGACGAGATGAGCAGAAGAAAGAGGAACAACAGTTTCCACATAGTTCAACACCAGATTTAGACGGTTGCAAAGTTACGAAAAAACGAGAGAAAAGCCAAATGTATTTGAGCTTTTCCGAGTGAGAGTATCTTCGGCCGCAGGTCAAAAACAATAATAAAACGATTAAACAATGCTAAAAGACAGACCAATTATTTGGTTTGCAACATAGAAGTTACGAAAAATCGAGAGCAGAACAAAATAAACTTGGTTATTTTTTATGCCGAGACAAAGTAACTTATGTAAAGTTACGAAAAAACGAGAGAAAAAAACCCTTTTGGGGCACAATTTCCTACAAATTATCAGCCACTCAACCTCACTAATTTGCTTTACTTGTGGTTAATTTGTGTTAATATTTAACTACTAACATAGAGTTTATATGTAAATTTAGTTAGTTTTGCACTAAATTACAAGTAAAACAACATTATTTAATTTATAGCCGAAGTTTGGAATCTACTCTAAAATAGAGATAAAATATGAAATCCTTGAATATAATTACCGTCACACTATTGCTGTTCGCAACAGCGGTCAGCAACGCTTATGCACAGACGCTGGACTTCCTGCCACGCCCTGAGCCCACTACAGTCATCAACCTATGGGAAGGAGCCAAACCACCCACCGACAACGGTCTTCGAGGCAACGAGACCTATGGCGACTTGTGGGTGTCAAACATCAGCAATCCCACGCTGACCATCTACGCGCCGAGCAAGTGCAACGGCCGCGCCATCATTGTCACCCCAGGTGGAGGCTACGGCGTGGTATACACAGGCGCAGAAGGACCCAATCTGGCCAAGTGGTTTGTCGATCGCGGATTCACCTTCGCCGTCCTGAAATACCGGTTGCCCAACGGCCATCCCACCGTACCGCTCGAAGACTTCCAGCGGGCCATCACCATCATGCGCGACCGTTCCGACGAGTGGGGCGACTACACCAGTGTGGGCGTCATGGGCGGATCGGCAGGCGGACACTGCGCCTCGATGGTTTCAACCCACTACAACAGTGACGTGACCCGACCCGATTTCCAAATCCTGATGTATCCCGTCATCTCCTTCCAAGACGGACTCGCACACGTGGGTTCCATGAACAACCTACTCGGACAAAACGCATCAAAACAACTGCGCGATTTCTACAGCAGCGAGCTTCAGGTCACGGCCGAGACGCCGCCCGCCTTCATCATCCACGCTGCCGACGACTCCACGGTGCCCATGGCAAACTCCATCGTCTACGCACAGGCTCTCATCCGCAAAGGTGTACCCGTTAATCTCTTTATCTGGCCCACCGGCGAACACGGATGCCACACCGACTCCACATGGGATTTCACTTCGCAATACTGGATGGAACTTGAGAAATTCCTCAACGACATACAAGCTCCCGAAACGGCCAAAGGCAAAAAAGTGGTCTACACCTTCGACGAATTTGAGAACGAGTATCGCATCCTCTCCGAGAAGAAAGACGGGGTAGTCGAAACCGACGGCAAGCTGACAGCCGACGGCAATGCCGAGCACATCGTCATGTTCGAGAGCGAGACACCGATGGACGAATTCCTGGTGAGTTGCGACATCAAATCGCTCGACGCCACCTACGATGCCGGCATCCTTATGCTAGCCAATGGCGAGACTGTCGCCGATCTGAAGAACAGTGCTTTCTGCGTACAGATTATCGGCACGCGCGTCCGCCTGCAGCAGTTCGATCCCGATACAGGCAAGTGGAAGGTACTGAAAGGCGCAACATGCAAGATTGGAGACGATGGAGTAAACCTGAAGGTCATTTATAAAAACAATTGTATAAGTGTCTATATCGACAACAACGCCACCCCTTCCATCATCTATGAGCTGGGCGACGATGCTGTAGGACTCAGCGGCAACGTGGGCCTCTACGCCAACAAGAAAGCCACCGAGTTCGACAACTTCACCATCAAGTCTGAACAATACAAGAAAAAGGAAATCACCGGCATCAAGGGTGCTTCGCTAATGAACGATGAAGAAGGAATAATGAATAATTCTTCATTCACTAATCGTTATTCATTAGGGCAAGGGCCGCATACCGTCTACGACCTGCAAGGCAGAGCCTACACCCATCCCCTTCCCAAGGAAGGGGTGTCGCGATCAGGAAGCGAGCTTGCCGCTCCACACTCCACGCTCAAGCCTGGCATCTACATTGTCAACTCAAAAAAAATCGTAATACTATAAAGATAACGTCATCATGAAAAAAATCATAACACTCCTGTTTTTAGCTGTGGGCTGCACGATGCAGGCACAGACGGGGCCGACGGCTGTGGTCGACATCTGGGAGGGCTCTGCGCCTCCCACAGACAATGGTCTGCGCGGCAACGAAGTGAACTACGGTGCCTGTGCGGGCAACATCACAAAGCCTATGCTCTACGTCTATGTGCCACGCGAGTGCAACGGCAATGCCATCATCTCGACTCCCGGGGGTGCCTACGGCGTGGTGTTCTCGGGTAGCGGCAACGACGAATCGGCGAAATGGTTTACCGACCGCGGCTTTACTTTCGCCATTCTGAAATACCGGCTGCCTAACGGCCATCCCACGGTGCCGCTAGAAGACTTTCAGCGAGCCATTACCATCATGCGCAACCGTGCCTACGAGTGGGGCGACTATACTAGCGTGGGGGTGATGGGCCATAGTGCCGGCGGTCACCTTGCCTCGACGGCTGCCACTCACTTTGTCGACGACGTGACGCGTCCCGATTTTCAAATCACGCTGTGCCCGGTAATCTCTATGGAGGATGGTATCACGCACGCGGGGTCGAGAGACAACCTGATAGGGCGCAACCCTTCTAACCAGTTGCGCGACTTCTACAGTAACAATCTTCAGGTGACGACCGAGACACCGCCCGCCTTTATCGCTCAGCCAGTAACGGACCAGACGGTGAGCGTACAGAATGCTTTGGTCTATGCCCGTGCCCTGGCTGAGAAGGGAGTGCCTGTGACCTTGTGCGTCTATCCCAAGGGCACGCACGACAGCCCGAGCGATGCACAGTGGGAGTTTATTGACAACTACCATGCAGAACTGGAGAAATTTCTCAACAGCCTACCTGCGAGGGAGTCGGTCGGCGGAGAATCAGTCGCCTACACGTTCGACTCTTTTGAGAATGAATATCGTGTATTGTCTGATCATCCGGAGGGTGTGGCGGAGGCCGATGGCAAGCTGACAGCCGACGAGAGTGGTGAGCACTTCGTCGTGTTCGAGAGCGCGACTCCGATGAACGAGTTTCAGGTGAGTTGCGACATCTATTCGCCCGACGCCACCTACGACGCAGGCATCGTCATGCTGGCCAGTGGCGAGACTGCCGCCGACGTGAAGACGAGTGCGCACTGCGTGCAGATTGTCGGCTCGCGTGTCCGTCTGCAGAAGTTCAACGCCGAGGTAGGTAAGTGGAAGGTGCTGAAAGCCGCGTCTTTCATGGTTCCCGCCGGGGGTGTTAACATCAAGGTGTTGTGCCCAGGCAATGGTACGATTAAGGTTTATGCGGACAGCAGTTCTACCCCTTTGTTTACCTATCAGATGACGGAGGAGGAAAAGGCTCTAAGCGGCCACGTGGGGCTTTTCGCCAACAAGAACGCCACGGTATTCGACAACTTCACCATCAAGTCGAAGCAATACAAGAAGAAATAATGAGTAACGATTTCCGAAAGATATATGTTTCACTCGCCTAAAACACAAAAAAATCCCAACAGAATTTGTTAATTTTCTGTCGGGCCATTTTAGATTAATAAACGAACAAGCGGGAGCAACTTTCACGTTACTCCCGCTTGTTCATTTATGGGTTTCTGCTAAAATTCTTGATGGTGATCAATGGCGGCGGCGCCAGAAGTAGTGCCACACGCGGAACACGGGTTCCCACAGGCATTCGCTGGGATACCAGAACAGGAACCGCACATCACGCAACAGACGGTTCACGTTGCGCTGCAAGCCGAAGGCCGACCCACTGCCGGCACGTTCGTCGTGCTGTCCGAAGTTTCCGGCTTCAATCACCTCGCGAAGCAATTGCCGACCCAGTCGCCTGTCGGGAGGGGCCAACAGATAACGATCCTCTAACCCGAAGACGGTCTGTGCGACATACATCACGGCCCGCGTGATGCGATACAGCCCGCACCGCTTCAGCACCTTCACGTCGTGCTGCCGCTCTTCCTCGCTGAAGCCCTGTCGCAGCAGATAAAAATAGTCGACCAGCTGCCGCAGGCCGATCCCCTCCTGAAAGAAATGGTTGGAGATATGCGCCATCTGGAAAATGCGGTTGAAAGACGGTGTGGGAATACAAAAATCGTCCATTCCATCGAGATTTTTCGTCGTATTGACGAATTGTTTCGGCGCAGCTTCGGCGAAATATTTTTGCAGTCGAGCATTGTTCGGAAGGTTGTTCATGAACGACGGCCGATAGTGCACCTCGACAGAAGCATTCTTCACCCTATCGAAATCGATGTGATGGTAGCAGGCTTTTGCCTTCGGGCAGAGATTCCTGACGTAGGCGATAATGTCGGTGTCGCGCCCCTCAAGCCAGATGTCGATGTCACCCGACTGCCGCATCATGGGGTCAGGATACATCAGCGCGTTGCCCTGGCCTTTCAGGATACAGCTGCGGAAGCCTTCGCTGGCAAAGGTCCGGCTGACATAACCCACACGTTCGAACATCAGGCGATTCTGGTCGGTAATCTTCTTGACGGTAGCCATCCACTCCAGCACATCGTCGTCAGTCGGTTTGTTGGTGGTCAGTCCGCCCAACATGCTCACACCGCGCCAATAAACGCCGACGAGTGTCTGCTTCTTAGCAAACTCCAGCAAGTCGTGCCAGCAAATGGTACTTGCACACGAAGGTATCTCCACGCCATTATCCAGATCGTCGTGCAGACAATAGCGCAGAAACTCAAAATAGTCTTGTATGCTTTTAGAAATCATTTGGGTTGCAGTTTGTTTCTACCTCGGCGAACTACCTGTCGCAGCAATCTCAGCATAAAAGGCCCGAGAAAAATCATCAGGCTCTTTGTCGCCGAAGGCAACTCGCTCGCAATGCCATAAGGCCGAAGACCATCCTTATTCAACACCGGCCGGTGGCTGAGCGTCATCTTCACGTCGTTGTCGATATTGCCCTTATGGATGGTCTCAATCCACATGGGCTTCCGCTTGTTGTTTACCAGCTCCACGTGCAGGTTTTTATATTTGAAGATGCTGAAATGCCAAAAGCCCCAGACGGTCTTGCAATCTTTCGCGAGAGGCTCAACATAGGAGAGGAAATGGTTGTTGGCATACGGAATGCGGACAGCCAGATTCATCTCTTCGTAGTATTGAAGCCCATATTTGTAAGAAATCACCGATTTCATCGGGATTTTTTCGGCTTCACGTTGCACGTCTTCCACAAATTCCCGATGCAGACAATCATCGTTATCGAGATAGGTCGTCAGCAACACGGGGTCGTCTTTGTCGGCATATTTATAAGCCAGATGGGCAAAGCCCTCACGGAAATATCGCGTCTGTTGACGGTTGCAGTAGACAGGGATAAATCCACCCCACTCTTCCTGATACTGGCAGATGCGCGTCTTCCAATGGTCGGGCGTCAGCTCGTCGAACAGACATATCCACTTGAAATGCTGACAGGTCTGACTGCGCACCGACGGCCATGTGTATCGCTCGAACAACTCGAAGCGTCGTGCCAGCCACTCCTCTGTCTGTATGGCCTGATGTCGCTTGTCCTCCTTCCACCACAATCGCAGGTTAAACCGTGTCAGCAGAAAAATGTTCATCGCTTTACATCGATTACTTCGCCAGTGCACTTGCTGACCAGCGTGTTGACCGATGCAATGGCCACGTTGAGCGGTTCGAGCAGACTACCTTCGGGCTCGATGCCGAAAGCCTGACGACGCATCGGCGTGCGAGTACGTTCCGGATTGATGCAGTTCACCCGTATGGCATCGCCAAACCACTCCTCGCTCAGGGCCTGTGTCAGGTTCACGATGGCGGCCTTGGTCGACGAGTAGATGCTGTACATCATCCTTCCGCGCGTATAGCTGCTGCTGGTATAGAAAAGTATGGATCCGCGCGACTCGCGCAGATATTCGTATGAGGCCTTCGCCACATTCACCACGCCCATGTAGTTCACGTTCACACTGCGAACGATGTCGTCGGTGCTCATGGCCGAGAGCGGTTGCTTGACCAGCACACCGGCCGTACACACCACGTAGTCGATGCGACCGTTGCGATGGTACACCTCGGCCAAGGCACGGCTCACCTGCTCGATGTCGGTCACGTCGACACCGTTCTGCGACCGACTGTAGGAATAGACCACAGCCCCAAGGTCGCGGGCACACTTCACGATTTCCTCGCCGATGCCATAGCTGCCGCCGAAGACCACCATCACCTTGTTGGGCAGTTCCGCCTTTGCACGGGCCGACACCTCCTTTTGGTTGCCTTCCACAGTCTTCAACTGGAACAGCTTGTCGAGCAGGAACAGGTCCTCCACGTAGGTGACCTTCATGTTGAACACCTCGCCGTCGACCACAAAGACAGGAACATCGGGCAGATAGCGTCTGACCACACCGCAGTCATCGGTCGTCTGGAAACCAGGATCGGCCAATGCTATGTCATAGGCACGTTTGATGACACCGCGCTTGAAGCACTGTGGCGTCTGACCGTTGCGCAGCTGGGCACGAGGCGGGATATTCGAGATGCAGTTGTTCTCGTCCACCTGCACAACGGTATCGGTCGTCTTCACCGCCACGTCGACAGCCTCGTAACGCTCCAGAGCCTTGATGCAGTCGGCAATAATGCGGTCGTTCACCAAAGGTCGCACGGCATCGTGAAACAGCAGGTTGTCGTTGTCATCGGTATAGGCCTCAATCGCCGAAAGACTCGAGTGGTAGCGTTCCTTGCCACCCTGCAGAATCTTCTTCACCTTCACATAGTGGTTGTTCACCACCATCTGCTCCACCTCGGGAATATAATCCTCGCGGCTCACAATGGCAATCTCGTCGATCTGCTCATTGTTCTCAAACACATCAATCGTGTGCTCGATTATCTTCCGACCTGCCACCTTCTGAAACTGTTTGGGGATGTCGCCACCTATACGTGACCCACTCCCACCAGCCAGAATAATCGCAATGTTCTTCATTCTCTCTGTTCTTTATTATTCAATATTCATTATTCACTATTCACTGGGCCTTTGGCCGCATCTTCTCCTTCATCACATTCCAGATGAACAGCGGATTGCCGAGAATGTAACGGCGCCACATGCGACGCGGCTCGGTCAGCAACCGGTAAAGCCATTCCAACGAATGGTCCTGCCACCACAACGGAGCCCGCTTCACCGTTCCCGCGAAGAAGTCGAACACAGCACC
Source organism: uncultured Prevotellaceae bacterium (assembly GCA_902776685.1). Classification (GTDB taxonomy): domain Bacteria; phylum Bacteroidota; class Bacteroidia; order Bacteroidales; family Bacteroidaceae; genus Prevotella. Next base: position 35,037 of record CACYRB010000004.1, on the reverse strand, counting down.
GATGCAACCTACATGACAGCCAATCTTCAGCTCATTCCAATGGGCATACGTCCATTTCTCCTGCTTCGGAGCCGTCATACCAATCCATAACAAATCGGGATTGGCATCGTTCACGGCCTGAACCATCGCCCTGCTCTCTTCGTCGGAGAACTCGGCCTTGTATGGAGGCGAGTAGGTCAGCACCTCTATGTTGGGATATTCCGTCTGAGCCCGCTTGCAAATCAGCGCGAGCGTCTTCTCCGACGAGCCCAGAAACATGCATCGTCCGCCCCGCTCATTCAACCGCTCCATCTCATAAACAAACAAATCCCAGCCCACAATGCGTTTTCGTGGTCGGGACTTTGCCTTTAAAAATTTGCAGCCCCACACGATGGCAATGCCGTCGGGTAGCAGGGCGTCGCTCTTTTTCAGAATCTCCGCATACTTTTCATCGTGCTGCGCCACATTGTAGGAATGAGCATTCAGACAAGTGACCACAGCTTTCTTCTCACCCATACTCGACAGGTCGTCCAGCGAAGTCAGAAGTGATACGTCGTGCAGAGAGAGAGACATCGGTTATTGGTTATCTGTTATCGGTCCTAAAACCAAAGGCCAAAATCTAAAAACTAAAATAATTAATGGTCAGCCAGGTGCGCCACGATTCTCGGACAGGCCTTACCATCGCCATAGGGATTCACGGCCTGACTCATGCGCAGATAGGCTTCTTCATCATCAAGCAATTCCGAAACACTGTTGACAATCTTGTCGAAATCGGTTCCGACAAGCTTCACCGTACCGGCATCCAAAGCCTCCGGGCGCTCGGTCGTGTCGCGCATCACCAAGACGGGCTTGCCCAGTCCGGGAGCCTCTTCCTGTATGCCACCGCTGTCGGTCAACACGATGGTAGCCTTTTCCATCAGATAGACAAAGCTCAGATACTCCAAAGGCTCAATGAAGAACATGTTGCCCAACTGGCTCAAATCCTCGCCAAAGACCTCATGTATCGGTTTGCGCACATTCGGATTCAGATGCATGGGATAGACAAAGTCCACATCGGGATAACGCCTCGTCAGTGTCTGAATGGCACGACACATACTGATAAAGCCGTCGCCGAAATTCTCACGACGATGTCCGGTTATCAGCACCAGCTTCTTTCCGCCGTCAAGTCGTGCGACATCATAGCCTGAACGTTTTAGGACGTCAGCCAATGACGATTGCAAGGTCGCATCTTCCTTGATATTGTTGACCACCCAATAGAGCGCATCGATAACCGTGTTTCCTGTCACAATAATCTTCTCTTCTGCCACATTCTCTTTCAGCAGATTCTCACGGCTCAAGGGTGTCGGCGAAAAGTTATACGTCGTGATGCGACCCGTGATCTGCCGGTTCATCTCCTCCGGCCACGGACTGTAGATGTTATGAGTTCGTAGTCCGGCCTCAACGTGGCCGACGGGTATTTGCTGATAGAATGCCGCCAAGGCAGCTGCCGTGCTGGTTGTCGTATCGCCATGCACGAGAACCACATCGGGTTGCGCCTCTTTCAGCACATCGCGCATGCCCAGCAACACCCGGGCCGTAACATCATAAAGGTCCTGACCCTGCTTCATGATATTCAAATCGTAGTCAGGCGTAATCTCAAATATCTGCAACACCTGATCAAGCATCTCGCGGTGCTGACCCGTTACACACACAATCGTCTGAAACTCGTCCTTCCTCTGCTCAAAAGCCTTCACCAACGGAGCCATCTTTATGGCCTCGGGCCGAGTCCCAAACACCAACATAATCTTTTTCATCACTTCCAAATTACTTCATTTTATTAAAACTATTTTCCTTCAATTATTCACGGCACAAGCAAATACCTCAGCCCAAACACAGAAGTTTTCCGCCATCTCATACGTCACCATAATTGCACCATTCAATTCTTATCAACCATGTCTTAAACGTTAAAACTATAACTTTTAATGATTATTTTCCCAATTTATTTTAAGAATTTGGGAAATGAATCCAAAAATCTTTTAAGAAATTTGGATTTTACACGATTTGTCTGTACCTTTGCCTTCAAAATTCCACATCTATGATGATACACAGAACACTTGAAGACACTATCGCTCCTCTATTAGGTACACAGAAAGCCATTATTGTGATGGGAGCGCGACAAGTAGGGAAATCTACCCTGCTTAAAACCATGTTCAGCCAGCGTGACGACGTGCTGTGGATGAATGGTGATGACCCTGATATTCAACAGCTGTTTACGCAAATGACCTCAACACGCATCCGTGCCATTCTCGGCACCAAACGAATACTTCTCATCGACGAAGCACAACGCATTCCAGATATTGGCCTTCGAATGAAGTTGGTCACCGATCAAGTGAAGGACGTACAGGTTATTGCGACAGGTAGCAGTTCCTTCGAGTTGGCCAACAAGGTAAACGAGCCTCTGACGGGACGTAAGCGTGAATTCCGTATGTTTCCACTCTCGTTCACTGAAATGGTCAACCATACTGGCCTGCTTGACGAGTTGCGTCTGCTGCCTCACCGTATGGTTTATGGCTACTATCCAGAGGTTGTTTGCAGCCCTGGCAACGAACGCATCGTGCTGAAAGAACTAACCAACAGTTACCTCTACCGCGACATTCTTTCGCTCGACGGCATTGGCAAGCCCGACAAACTGGCACGCCTGCTTCAGGCTTTGGCCTTACAGATAGGCAACCAGGTAAGCTACAATGAAGTGGGGCAGATTGTAGGACTCGACCCTAAGACCGTGGAACGCTACGTTGACATACTGGAGAAGTCATACATTATTTTCCGTCTGGGCAGTTTCAGTCGTAATCTGCGCAACGAGTTGAAGAGCAGCCGCAAAATTTACTTCTGGGATTTGGGAATTCGCAATGCTGTCATCGGTAACCTGTCACAAGTAGAGAATCGTACAGATACAGGTGCCCTTTGGGAGAATTTCTGCATTGCCGAACGTATGAAGCTACTTTCCTACAGAGGCAGCTTTGCACAGACATGGTTCTGGCGCACCCAGCAGCAGAAAGAGATTGACTATCTGGAAGAAGAAGATGGGATGTTACGAGCCGTTGAGTTCAAGTGGAACGACCGCAAGGCCAACACGAAAGCCCCCGCCGCCTTTGCTACAGCCTATCCGAATGCAGTGTTTCAAGTCGTCACCCCACACTCCATTGACAACTTTATTCTGTAGAGCAACGATAAGCCTTCACCAACGGAGCCATCTTAATGGCCTCGGGACGAGTACCAAACACCAACATAATCTTCTTCATATATATTCTACAGTTTATTTAATATCATCCAGACAAGGAATTTCAGTCGGTAATATTCCCTACGATAGCGTTGAGGCTGTTTCAGAAACCGGTAGAGAAACTCCAGATTATGGTCTTGCCACCACTTGGGAGCCCGTTTCACCCGTCCAGTATAGACATCGAAACTGCCGCCAAGACCTTGATAGATGGCTTTATGCCGAGCCATCATGTCGGCCATGAGCATCTCCTGCTTCGGCGATCCCATCGCCACAAAAACCACATCGGGCCTTTTCTCTGCCACATCATCGATTAAAGCCGTCCGTTCCTCATCGTTTGTCAGGTAGCCGTTACGATAGCCCACGATGCGAATACCATCATAGTCTTTCTGCAATCTGGCAACAGTATCGTCAATAACCTCCTGTTTGCCACCGACCAGATAAAACGTCTTTTCACGATAGTTCCGGGAAATAATGTCTAACCACAGGTCACATCCTGCAATGCGAATCACACCCTCGTGGCCCTTCCGTTTCATGGCAACCTTCACACCAGCTCCATCGGCATAACCGATATTGTCATTGACGACACGGCACGTCTCAGGCGTGGCCTTCATCACCTTTTCAGCATTGACGGCAACCAACAAGCCTTTCCGCTCGTCAACGTATGCCACCAACTGGTCTACCGACGTAAACGGATAGACCTTCATTCCATTCAGCTCAACGCGACTGTTTTCGTTCATCCTATTTCTTAAAAATTCCGCAGAAGTCGAGTATCACCTTGTCGTCACTCCACTGCAACGTCTTAAATTCATTGTGAGCCGTCAGCAACACAACAATGTCGGCCTTCTCATAGGCCTCATCGTAAGGCGTGAGCTTGAACACGTTGTGTGATGCAATGTTCGGTTCAACAACCAGGATGTCGGCATTATTACATCCCTGCATCACCTTTGTTGCGATATACTTGGCCGGCGACTCACGCAGGTCGTCGATATTGGGTTTGAAAGCCAGTCCCATCATTGCCACGACAGGCTTACGCTGATGCTCAAGTTCAAACTGCAGCATGGCATTCTTCACCTTTTCCACGCACCAGTCGGCCTTATAGTTATTCACCTCTCTGGCCATAGCAATCATGCGAGCTTCCTTCGGAAATTCCGAAGAGATGAAATACGGGTCAACGGCGATACAATGACCGCCGACGCCACAGCCAGGCTGAAGGATATTCACACGCGGATGTTTGTTGGCCAACGCAATCAGTTCCCACACGTTGATACCAGCCTTGTCACATATCATACTGAGCTCATTGGCGAAGGCAATCTGCGAGTCACGAGAAGAATTCTCTGTCAACTTACACATCTCTGCCGTCTTGCAGTTTGTCGGATGCAACGTTCCTTGCACAAACTGTCCGTAGAACTCTTGTGCCTTCTTCGTCGAAGCCTCATTCATGCCACCGATGACGCGGTCGTTATGAACCAGCTCATATATCACATTTCCCGGCAACACACGCTCCGGACAATAAGCAATGTAAATCTTATCCTTCAACTCCGGACGAAGCGAGAAAATCAACTCCGCCATCTTATCCGTCGTTCCGACCGGCGATGTCGACTCAATCACGTAAAGATCGCCTTCCTTCAAGAACGGAACGACCATGCGCGTAGCCGATTCCACATAAGAGATATCGGGCTCATGGTCGCCCTTGAACGGAGTGGGGACAACCATGAAATAGGCATCGCTCTCCTCCGGAGTCGTCGATGCCCTCAGCTGACCGTTCCTGACAACCTCCTGCAACATCTCCTCCATACCAGGCTCCACAATATGCAGTTTGCCCTGATTGGTCATTTCCACTACCTTCGGGTTGATGTCAACCCCGAGAATCTCAACGCCGTGCTTTGCGGCAATAATTGCTGTGGGCAGTCCTATATAGCCCAAGCCCATAAAACATGCTTTCATATATTACCTAAAATTATTTTTCTATTTCTTCAATTTCAAATCATTTCGCTTTCAAAAAATTATTTTCTTCAGATTATTTGGGGTCCTTTCGCCAAACTCCCGAACAAAAACACGCCAAATTCCCGAGCAAAAATGCGCCAAACACCCGAATTAGTTGTTAAAAAATTTGTCCATTTACATATTTTTCTCTATTTTTGCGACCACAACTAATATTGTTTTAATATGGCAACGTATAAGCATCGAATCATTGACGCGTTATTGTCACGTAAACTTAAAGGCAAAGGAGCTGTTTTAATAGAAGGAGCCAAATGGTGTGGAAAGACCACTACGGCCAATCAACAGGCTAAAAGTTTCCTAAAACTTGGTGAAGTTACTGTTCTTCGTGAAAGTATGTACTTAGCAGAGATGGATCCTTCCCTTTTACTTCATGGAGATACACCACGATTAATTGATGAATGGCAGTCCATTCCTATTTTGTGGGACAGCATTCGTTCAGAAGTAGACAACCGTAACCTTTTTGGCCAATTCATTTTAACAGGCTCCGCAGTTCCAGTTCACTCTGACAAAATACTCCATACAGGAACAGGCCGTATAGGAAGACTTGTCATGCGTCCTATGAGTCTGTTTGAATCTGGAGAATCTTCTGGAGAGATTGCCCTTTCACAATTATTTAACAGCCCGGAACATATTTATGCGAAAAATCAAATTAATATTGAAGAACTGGCATTCCTTGTGTGTCGGGGTGGCTGGCCGCAATCAACTTTTCTCAAAGGAAACATTGCATTAGACCAAGCTATCGATTATTACGATGCTGTTATTCATCACGACATCGGTCGTTCTGACAATGTAGCAAGAGATCCAGAACGAGTAAAGCTGCTCATGCGTTCTTATGCACGCCATCAGGGAGCATCTGTAAGCTACAACGTTATTCGCGAAGATATGAAAACCAACGACAACTCATTGTTAAATGATGACACGGTTGCATCTTATATTAAAGCCTTGAAAAAAATATTTGTCATTGAAGATATGCCTGCATGGAATCCCAATCTACGCAGTAAGACTGCTGTGCGGAGTAGCGAAACACGCTATTTTACCGACCCCTCCATTGGTGTGGCGGCATTGGGAATCGGCCCGAAAGATTTTCTCAACGACTTACATACCTTCGGATTGTTTTTCGAGACAATGGTTATCAGAGATTTGCGAGTATTCGCAGATGCTCTTGACGGTACACTATATCACTACAGAGACAAAAATGGGTTAGAGTGTGATGCTGTACTTCATCGTCGAAATGGCACTTATGCTTTAATAGAAATTAAGCTCGGAGGAGAAAGCCTTATCGAAGACGGAGCCAAGAACTTGCTGGCCTTGTCAAATCAGATTGATACCGAACGCATGAACAAGCCCTCATTCATGATGATTATTACTGGAGTCGGAAGCTATGCCTATCGTCGGTCTGACGGCATATACGTTGTTCCTATCGGATGTCTCAGAAATTAAATGACAAAACCAATATAGCCCAAGCCCATAAAACATGCTTTCATATTTTTATTCTTTTGTTTTCAATAAATATTCTGTCTGGGCATAAAGCATCCATGCATTACACCAACGCATATAAGATATTCTATTTGTCAATAAAGGCCATTTTTGATAATAGAAACATTTCTTTTTCTTACTCCAAAAATGTGTAAACGTATAATTAATAATCTTCTCCAACACCTCAAGCGACTGATCTTCACGATTGACAGACAACGATAATATTCCCTGAGCCTGGTTATGTATATCTATAGGATACTTCTTGGGATATCTCCAGAAGAATTCCCCATCTTTTCCTATTTGAATGTTCTTTAAAAATTCATATCCTTTTTCATACGCGGAGAATCCCTCTTCTTTAAGTTCGTCATCAGAGATCAACGAGAGAACATGATAAAGCGAATCAATCACAAATCCCTGATGAAAATCTTTCTGCATAAACGTTTTCCCTGTAGACGAGAAACCATAAGTCCACGAACCGTCTGGCTCTTGAAAATGAACCATTGTACGAACTACATCATGTGAAAGTTGGCGAATATCAATGTCATCGATGACAAACGTAGTCTGTCCGCTCCTGTCTAACAATTTCATCATCAGCTCAACTGCAACCATTGATGCGTTAAATGTCAATCGGGTGTTTTTGTCAGGAGAATAGCCGATGAAAGAATATCCGTCTTTTTTTAAGACACGACCAGTCCGCAACAAGTTTGTCACGACCCTTTTCACGTCAGCTAAGACCGTATCATCATGGGTAATGTCATAATAATGGATCAGCGCCAGCCCCAGACGGGAGTCCAGATAGACTAAAGGCTTTTTGTTGTCGTGTATCTCACCGCCAGTCTTGAATGGGTAATTCCTTCCCCACCCCAGTTCTTCCGGTGTATTCACTATGGCCGCATCCATCATCATACGATACATCTCTTGAGCCTTTCCCATATATCTCTCATCACGAGTGAGCAAATATAAATTCAGGTAAGAATCCAGCATCAGTCCATATACCTTCGTTACCATTCCTTTTTTTATGCCTAATAACGGACGAAGATTTATGGGCGAAAACTTTTGCAAATGAAGGAACAATATTGATTTTGGAAAGAAACGGGAATATGGACTTAAATAGAAGTCATAAGGATCATATCCCCGATAGTTTTCTCTTTCTATCGTCTCTAACAGCTCCAATGTATGTCTCAGCACATCCTCTCTATTCATGATTGTAAAAGTTCAAGCAGCAATTCTTTATTTTCAAGTGATTTTTCTTGTATGATAGCATACATTTTCTCTTGCCTATTTCGAATGTCATCCAGATTGCCAAGCATTCTTTTGAATATTTCTTCAAAGTCATTTATGTTCAACTTCTCCAAATCAATAGCATCTTCCAACACGCCAAACATTTCCATGAATTCATTTGCTTTCTGCTGGTATGATATCGACAAGGTAGGAACGCCAGATTTTAATCCATATACAATGGAATGAGTTTTAGTTCCCACAAACAAATCTACATTCCCTATGATAGAAGATGTCACAATCGGTTCATAATCTGATTGCAATATGACAAACCTCTCGGGCGACGTCAGCTGTTCCTTCAATTCCATTGCCAAATCCACGTCATTATAGTTACCCGTGTGGCTTTCCATAGGAATTAACAGTACGTCGCAATCATATTTTGCAGACATCATATTAATAATGTCTACCATCTTATTCACATACTCTTCTTTTGAGAAAAAATATTTGTAATAAATATGATGTATCGTCAATCCTACAATAGTCTTCCCACGTTCTTTCAATTTCTGTAGTTCTACAACCTCTTTAGCTGCATCCTTGTCAGTAGGCAAAGAAAAGACGGTTTCTGCCGTCAACTTCACATTACATCCCTTACAATATTTCAATGAATCTTTCTCGCGAATAGTAACCAAGTCAGTACGTCTCAAAACATACATCGACATCCATTTTATTACTTTTCCGAACCTCCCCTTAAAGGGACCAATTGTATGAGCATAGACCATTGTTTTCTTTCCAAGAATCTTTCCGAAATATAGACCCATACAATGAGAAAACACTCGTCCCAATCCATTCATTGAAGTAAAGGAGTGCCCCCCTGGAAATACAACAGCGTCGGCTCTTTCATAGGCTCCTATTGTCTTTCTTTTCCTCTTCGGAACATATAGCCTTATTCCCAATTTATAGAATATTATCCACAGAAACAGATAAACAACCCACAAACCTTCCTTCATTAAGGCTATAGCCTTGTTTATCTTAGATTTCTGTAAAACAATTTTCTTATAGCTAACCAGCCAGTCATAACAGTCAACATGAAACTGCTTACAGGCGGTTTCCGGTACTGCTGCCGTAATCTCTATATTTACATCATCATCCTTTAATGCATATTGAGTGGCTGTGATTACCGAAGAATTTCCTTTATTAGGATTGTAACTTTGGACAAATAAAACGTTCTTTTTCTTCATGCGTCCTTAACCTTTTAATTTATTGAGTGCTTTCCCAAAGACAAGCGTCAATCTACCTATCTTTTCCTTAGACTGAAACACTTTCGTCCTATTTATGGCTTTCGTAATCCACACATACATCTTTTTCTTGAATCCAATAGCTTCTTTGCCTAAAGCAACTCTATTTTCTTTCAGCCTAATCTTATTACCTGTTTTTGCTTTCTCAACAACTCTCCTGTTTGCCTTGATAAAATCATCTATTGAACATTCCTCATAATATAGATAATGACTAATCTCATCATTTCCCATATATTGCATTGCATTCTCCGATTTCAGCAACACAAGATTCCACCCATCCGACTTTTGCTTCATATAACGTGGAAGCCATGCATCACACACCGACAGGTCGGCAGAGACTCCCACACCGTCAACACACGAGAGGCATCCCGTATTGCACATGAAAGGAGAAGACAGCACCATACCCATAGACATCTCAGACTTGTACGAAACTTTGTATTCTCCGTCACCATGTCTGATTGTCATATATCCCGGCCAACCCTCACCTCTATTTTTCACAGATGTTATCGTGTCATAGTCAAACCCTCCCTTACGAGCTATATATCTATATGCATCCGTCGTTGGCGTCTTGCCACAAACAATCGATATCGTCAATAAGATTTTGGCATCAACATCCTTATTAACCTTTCTGAGATTATTTATAGCCTGAATATGGCAGGGAAGGCCAACAACGATTACCTTCTTACATGTTGTTGAAAATAATTCTGAAATACCATTTGCATAATCAACAGGTGCATAAATTGATGTCTTTGCGCCAATTACCTCTTCCTGTGTCGTCGCAATAAAAGCTTTCCCCGTAACACCATTGCGCTTAGAGACCAAAGCCGCATCTGCATATCCCTTTTCCATCATATAGCAAATAAAAGTGGTGATAAAACCACCAGAAGCTGCCGACCGTCTCAGTTCGCTGTTTTTGCTATAGGTCGCTAAAACCTTTTTGTAATTACCTGTAAATGGCGGAGAGGCTGTAGCAATTTCGCTATTTCTGACCGGACATACCTTCAAGCATTTCCCGCAATCAATACATGTTGCCTCATCGGCATGGGCATAAGACTCATCCGCGGCACCTCCAAACCGATACGAGATGCACTTTTTCGGACATACCGACGCACACGCGCCGCACGACATACAGTCAGATAATATGGTATTGATGTTTTTCAATTTATTTGCTCTGACACTTATTCACTACAAACGGAACCTTACTGCTTTTTGTTCGAATCAAGTCTTTTTCGGAAACAACACAAAACTTAATCTCCATATTATTCTCACCGATTCGCTCCAGCACATTTTTCTTACCTTCCTTCAACGATTTTTCGGTAAAACTATCCTGAGGAATGATATTGATATCCAGCTTTCCAATTTCCCTTTGCACAATCTGCATCATAATAATATCAGGCACAGCCTTCGCGACATAAGTTAAAGCGGCGGCGTTAAACTGGGTACCATCTTTGCCCGTCACAGAAATCATGGACCTGCCACGTATAGAAGAAATGTATCGGCGAGAGGCGTCTTCGCTCGTTTCAATCACGTCGTCAACCTGATAGCGAATCAGTGGAAAGGCATCGTTCAATAAAGAGGTCGTCACCATCCCCTTTTCGCCATTATACTCATTGATGGAATAGCCGGGAACTTCAAAATAGCCATTATGATCAACGTTCTCGCTGAGTTCTATTGTCCTCTCCGTATTTCCATAGTGGTCAAAGACCTTTCCCTTGAGCGTCGACTCGATAAAATCGCGTTGCGATTGCTGCAACGTTTCCGAAGAGGTGAAAATGATAGGAATCCTGACGTCTAAGTTCTTTTCCTGCACAAGATTACAGAAAGAGACTATCGAACTTGGATACCCCTCCATAGCCTTAGGACACACCTCTTTTATCCTATTCACATAAAGCTCAATATTGCCACTGCTCAATGTGTAGCTTGATAAGAATAAGGTTTTTGACAACGGAACATACAGCTGAATCGTTTTTCTATTTAGATGTCCCCTTATCGAGACTATCGCATCCTTACCATATACAAATCCGCATCTATTCCTGTAATAATTTAGATACGCCTGCCACATCCACATCATTGGCCACGTCATATAAACATCCAAGGGCGTACCTGTGGTGCCGCTTGTATGGCTTTTGATAAGTTTCCATTTCGCACAAGTCAGCAACTCCTCAGGATGCTCACGAAACATGTCTTTTGTAACAACAGGAAGCTTATTGATGTCTTGTAACGATTGAATATCATCCAGACGAATGCCATGCTCTTTGTACAACCTGCTATAGAAAGGTGATTTTGTATAGGCCAAACGGAATATTTCCAAGAAACGCTTTTCGTTTCGCGCCCTTAATTCCTCTGGCGACATTCCATACAATCGCTCAACCTCCTTAACATATCTGGAGACAAACAATCGGCTGCGGAGAAAATATTTTAGTGTTTCCTTAAAATATAACAAACCCATAAACAAGTTGATTATATCAAACTACTATAGAGTATCGACAGTTCCTTTTTAACCTTTTCCGGCATATACGGCCGACAAGTTTGAAAAGCCCGTTCGCCCATTCTTAAACGTTCGTCATCCATATTTACCATTTTAAGAATAGCATCTTTCAACTGCGTTTTATTTCCTGCTTCGATGATATAGCCTTCAACATCATCACGCAGAATCTCTGGTATTCCGCCGACATTTGTAGAAATCACAGGGAGATGATACGACATCGCCTCTAATATGGAAATGGGCAATCCTTCAATGTACGAGGGGAGAATATACACATGGCTGTTATTCAGCAACTGGCGTTTCCGCTCCCCGCTCACAAAACCGGCATATTCAACCATGTCGCCAATGTCGTATTTCGTAATCAATCCTTGCAACCGTTCTTTGTCGCCATTGCCACCGACATACAATTTCAGCTTGTCCTTAAATATATTCTTGTTTTCCCCAAGCACATCCATCAGGTCAAATATTCCTTTTTCTTTACATATCTTCCCTAAAAACAAGAAATTGCACACGTCATCCTTCCTGATGCTATGGTCCTCCTCCGGTTCTTCTATCACATTAGGAATCACCACGACATTCTTACACTTCATTTCCTTTTCAAAAAATTCTTTCCAATGTTCGGAAAGAGCGACTATCACATCACATTTCTTCAAGATATAAGGAACAACATGAGCGTGCTTTTTGGAAAAAACTTTGAATCCGCCACCATGAATATGATAGACTATTTTTTTTCTAAATAATTTTGCGAAGCAAATAAGAATAGCCTTCCTCCAAAAGCTGCCATTTGACGCGCCGTGAAGATGAACTATTTTTATTGTCGGATTGCATAGCTTCCACAAAAATTGAAAGAAAGCGACAACAAACACACACAATAGCTTTGCCGCATTTCCACCTTTCGTTGTTGCGACGAAAATGAATGGATCAAGCATTGTACTATAAGCATACAACACCGAGGCAACCCCTCCTTTAGGATAACGGCAAGCCGGTCCGACATAAAGTACCTTCCCAAAATCCATATTCTACTTATTTCTGATATAAAATATTATATCTTTCTGCACAAGACCTCATTGAGTATTTTTCATTATACTCTTTTATTATTGCATCTCTATCTATCGTATTTGAACCAGCAAAAACGTCTTTTACCGTTTTATAAAACTCTTCATCATCAATGAGGCTACACATAAACCCATTCTCCCCATCCCGAATCACGTCTTTCACTCCACCGGCAGGGGTGGATATCGGAACAACACCCATCGACATAGCTTCTAAAAGGGAAATAGGGAGACCTTCGAAATCGCTTGAAAGGACAAAAAAGTCGGATGCTGCCAAATAATCTCCAACATTCTTCTTCTCCCCCAGAATTTTTATTTGAGCATTGTCTTTGTATTTCGGTGCGTACTCTTGCTCGTAACCCGAACCTATGCATAGCAATAAGAAGTCATAACCTTCCTGTTGTAACCGTTCAAAAGTGGAGAACAAACGTTTTTGATTCTTCAGGGGATTTCTGCGAGCCACATGTATGAACACAGGTGTATGATTGTCTTTTTTCAATTTTTCAACCGTCTCTTTAATAGATTCTTTCTCTGCGGTTGTTGCTATTGGCGAACGCCCGTTGTTTATTCTTATCGAGTTGTCTAAATGGTATAACGCCTCGAACGACTGCCGGCACTCGTCAGAGATTGTGATGGCCTGAACCTTATTCTTGTATAGATAGCGGTAAAGACCTTTTAGCTTGGGGCTCCTCAAACATACCTCTGCCAAGCTATGCAATGTGTGGAAGAATTTTATTTTCGGGAAGAACAGTGCAGGTAACAGCAATAATAAAAGTTGACAATGAGCATGCACGACATCAGGTTTTTCTTTTCTGATAATCTGGAATACCCGCCAAAAACTTTTCAAAGTTAGCCCAGACTTGCAACCCAAGCTCAGAAATCTCACGTTGGCCGACAATTCCTGACGATAATGCGTGTTTCTCTCGTTAGCCTCATTGGTAATAACGAGCACTATCTCGTTGTCGGTATTCTCGGCAAAATGATTGCACAAGTCAACGACAAATCGCTCTGCGCCACCAGAGGATAATGTGAAAGAGAGTTGAAGTATTTTCATCTTTGCTTTTGCAAGTTAACAAATCTTAAAACCGAATGGCAAGTGTTAAAACTTTCTGTATGGTTTTATCTTCGTTTTAGAACAAAACGAGAGCGATTTAATGACGAAATATTGGTTGATTTCAAAAAAGCATACCTTTATCACTCATAAAGCATACCTTTATCACTCATAAAGCATACCTTTTTGGAGCATAAAGCATAGCTTTTTTACTGAAAAATTTAAAGGTTACAGTCCGTTTCCGTCGGTTTCCATCGGTAAAATATTGCACACATGCATCTTGAAAAGACCCCCACCCCCCTAATTTAGGGGGCGATAGCATTGCACACGAATGCTTGCGTTATTTGCGACCGCGAGGAAAAAGTTTTGAAATTTTCCATTCTCCGTGTTAAAACGACTTTGGCAATTCACAAAAAACATTAAAGCATTACTGAATGGCACAGATTTTGATTTCTTTCAAAGGGTTTAAACAACTGATAACTCTTTTATATTATCTACTAATAGTAGGTACTTGAAACACTTTCCACCTATATCCTCCGTAACGATGAAAATCGCTCTCAATTAGATACCGATATTTCTCAAATGCTGTTTGTTTCACTCTTGAATATTTAAATAATTAATCAGTTTTATATAGTTTTTTTCTGCTGAATGTACTTTCATAAAGTAGGTCTCTATAGTTTTTTGTTTTTTCATATATTCATCCTTGTCACTAACAAGTTGAACAATTTCATTAACAAATTTTTTTTCGTTGTCTACAACTCTGCCTAAATTATAATTCTCAATAACACCACTGGGATCAACAGTAGACACTACGGGGATTTTTTGTGCCCACGCCTGAAGGAATGTATTGGGGAACCCTTCAAATTCTGAAGTACATGTCAGTATCCTTGACTTACCTATCAACTCATTTGTTTGCTGAAATGACTGTTGTCCAAAGAATGTCAGATTAGGTATCAGATTTGCTTCTTCTTTTATTTCGTCAAAATACTGTTTATCTGCTGTTGGGCCGCCAACCATTGCAAACTTTAATTCAGGCAATTTACGTGCTGCATTCATCAGCCACTCTGGTCTTTTTAGCATCCTCAAATTTGCAACCCATATCACATCAAACTCTTTCTCGGTCGTTTTTTCATCAGCAGCTTTTTCAAGCCATATATTGGGAATAACCAAAGAGTCTTTATTATAATTATGCTTTAGATATTGTTGCTGGCAACTATTTTGAACTACAAAATAATCAATTTTGGGAATTGCTTTCTGGTATAGTTTCCTATTGTATTCACCTACTATCAATTCTTTCCCAATTTGAAAGTCTGTATCACTCGCACCAAAAAGAATATACTTAATCTTAAACCATCGCGAAACAACAGAAAGAGCATAATCGGAACGTGACGCTCCACGAGAAATAATGACCTGAGGTCTGTATCTTATTGATATCCATATCAGCGTGAACCAATCATGAAATATCTCTGTTTTAAGCCACATTCGATTTCTATGAAATCGGATTCCTTTTTTTTCAAATGACGGAAAGTTCGTCATTGTATGAACTTCCCACCCATTTTTTTTAAATACTTGAGACCAGAAATACAACTGTATCGCTATACCTCCAACAAGATTAGTACCGACAAATAAATCAGATATACTTTTAGTCCAAATGAATACTCTTTTATTCTTACTTTTGCCCATTAGCTTCTCTCTTATTTACTTTTCGTTATAGCTTCACCAATTATGGACATAAATACTCTACGCAACTATTTTTCAATTACAGGAAACATGGACTACTTTTCTTTCATTAAATCTTCAACCATCCAGCCTGTAAAGTCAAAATTGTTTACCTCGCTTCCATCACCTCTTCTATCATCCACTGGAAAGGATTGAACTTTTCTGTGTGAAAGACCCTATCTGCATCCCAATATCCATGAGTTGTCTCTTCCTCGTCAAATCCAAAACCATAAGACATTTCAACGAGAAGATACTTATTATTTATCTTATCTTGGACAAAATCAAAAGCAACAGATTGTAAAGACAGTTTTTTGGCAACATCTTGCGCTATTTTAACTATTTCCATGGAAATTGAGTCCTTATTAAAAAGAAGTTCTCCACTTCCTGAGGCCCTGAAATCATTTTTTCTGACCTTACGCTGAAATGCCCAACAATTTCCGCCCACAACTTTTACTCTAAAATCAGTTGTGTTCATAGGAATATAGTCTTGGAAATAGACATATCCGATTTCGCGACCGTGATAGTGGGCAAACTCCGTGGGGTACGGTTTTAGGGCGTAGAAAAACGGGCGCAGCACATCGCACAAAGTGTTTTTTCCCTGACGATACCGACGAAGGGCATCTTTAAAATGACTCTTTACGCTATATTGCGAGAATCCTTTTCCAAAAGCCTGATTTATCAACCGACGGGCTTCTTTCTCTGTCTTTGCCAATCTGACATTTGATGCTCCGGCACCACCTTTGAGTTTAAATACTTTGGGAAAGGTCATTTCGGATATTCCTTTTAACGCTTCTTCCTTAGTATAATAAACATAGGTCGGCACTAAAGGAGCTCCTATCGCTTCCAACAGGTATTTCTGCGCTACCTTGTTATCGAAATGCCAACAGGTATGGAAGTCTGGGAAAACCTTCTTTCCCATCGCCTCCAAAGAGTAAAGCAATGGCTGAGCCATTTGCATGTCCTTGTAATTGCCCTGATGAAAATGCCATAAGAAGATATCGCAGTCTCTGATTTGCTCAATGGCATCATTGGCATAGGCATCCACCAACTTATAGGCGATGTCGTGCTGCTCGCAGTAGGCTATCCAGGCCTTATGAAACCCTTGTGTGTGGTTTTGTATCGCTATTTTCATTGTTCAAACGTTTATAATGCCCTATAACGATTCCAAGGGCTATAAAATAGATTGGGAACGCATACGTCCACGCAGTAAACGAAATAAACAGGATTGCTATCATCAGTCCTAAACATACCAAGGTCTGTTTGAAGTCTATTTTTTTAAGGGCAGCCTTCACCAAACCGATGATGATACTAACGTTAAAGGCAAGATATAAAGCTGCTCCTATGAGGCCACATTCTGTCAGTTGCACCATATATTCCGTATGAAGCACCATTTCTGATTGCGCGACATCCATAAAATTACGAAGACCAATACCCGTCCACATGTTTTCTAAAAACAGTTGCCATCCCTGAACATACATATATGCGCGGTCTCCCATATAGTAAAGGAACGTTCCTTTTTCATACTCATCATGCAATTCATAGATTTCTGTCACACGCTCACCCATAAAAGTATTTTCCATCAGGTAGTCTACTCCTTGATAAACAAAATAGAAGAGTAGCAAGGCTATCACAGAACGCCAGGAGCGCTTCATGAAATAGGGTAAGAAAGAAAAGAACACAATGATGACAATGCCTCCGAACGCCTTACGGGTGGCACTGACAATAATGATAAAGAAGGCTACTGAAAGGAAGATGACTACCGTGGGCAGAAGTTTCAGATACTTCTTGAAATAAGCAAGAATGAGGAAAAACGTCAAAATCATCATCTGCAAAGGAATGACATTTCCGAATTCCGAAATATAATGGTCGTTCAAGTTTTCCGCATTTCCTTGTAACTGAGTCCTCAACATTTCGCTGTCGATGGTAAGCAGACCGATGGCAAAGCATACGAATGTTACAAACATCAGGAACCGTTTAGGACGTTCGATATATTCCCACGCAGAAACGTACAAAACCATTAAGATAGAAAAACGATTGATGCAAAAAGAAACAGGTTCCTCTGCCATCATCGGTTTCTTCGTCCAGAAATTAAAGATTGCATAAATCGTCCACAGCATCCAAAACACATACGGACGGTCCAGCATAAACCGACGATTCTTAGAAAAGTAATTTGCAAAAAACGTAATAAAGGTCAACGTCATTGGTACACGACCTGCCGCATCTATTCCAAAGAAAACATCGGATGCCAAAAAGGGCCATGTCCATACGACAAAGACAAATATATAATTCAGCACATTTAATGCTGTCATTTTATGGGATTTCATTTAATGACTTTTGTGAAAATGCAACCCTGCTTTCTTTGTCAGAGAAACTAGATATTGTTTTTCCTGTTTGAAACGGGTTATCAGTAATATATAAAGAACTAATGAAAGGGCGATGGAAATCATGTTACGAAGATAGAAATATTCTGTAAAGAAATATTTCTCGAATAACAATGCAAATGAAAGAACGATGGCTGAACTTATCAATGCAGGAAAAATATTCTTTAAAAAAGTCAACGGGGTTATTTTGATAAAGAAATAGACAATTATCATATTGACCAGAATTCCTTGAAAGCGTATGAGCGAACGAGACAAATACAACGTTTGAAAAGAATAATGAGCAGCAATGTAAATCGTGGGAAGCAGAAACGAAAGATGCAACAGTTGTGAGACAACCGACAGTCTCGGTTTGCCTAAAGTCGGATAGGTGTGACTGCAAAAATATGATAATGTTATCGTCAGACAGCTGGTCAGTCCCCACCAACCAATAAAGCCTGATGCTTCATCCCATTGGTTGCCCAACAAAATACGTGTAACAAAATCGCTATAGGCAAAAATGCCAAAGCCTAAAGGAACAAGTAGGATACTCACTACTTTTTGAAATTTCAATAAAGTTCTTTTGAATTCTGGCAAATCGTTTTGCAATCGTGACAATGTTGAAAAGAGTACCGGCATCAATGAGGCTGTAATGAGTGCTATAATCTGTCCCGAAACATTCATGGCCGTCTTATATAGTCCTAAATAGTACTGGCTAAGCAACAAACCAATAATGAATATATCGAAATAATTTGTCAACCACACTAAAATAGTATCCAAGAGGACCCATATTGAATAGGAAAACATTTCACGGAGTGCCTTGAAACTATATGACAGCCTTGGTTTCCATGAAGAGAAATATGTCAGTATGACTGCATTCAGGACATTAGTGACAACTGTTCCTATGATTAAGGCCCAAAAACTTCGATAGAAATAAGCAAGGGGAATTGTTACAACCAGCGGTACTACCAATCCGACAGCACGCACACCGAACAAGGTCTTGAAATCAAAATTCCGCTTGTACAGAGACATTTGGATGGACGAAAATGCCTGAAGCGGTATGGCTACACAGGCTACTATGATAGCCAACCCCAAACCTGGATTTCCGACTATGACCGCTATTTGTTCGGAGAAAATACTTATCGCGCCCCAAATAAGCAAGGAAATCGATAGATTTGTCCAAAAGGCTGTGTTTAGCGTTATGGTCTGATCACTGTCGTCGTTGTATTCATGCTGAATTATATATCTATTGAAACCTGCATCAGAAAATATCTCGGCAAAACTAATAATCATCGTTATGGTTGCCACCACACCGAACGCATCTGGGGTCAACAATCGCGCCAACACCATGTTAGTGATGGGAGCAACAAGTTTACTCATCACCTCGGTAAGTGTTGACCACTTAACAGATCTGCCTATTTTTTGATTCAGATTATCCATTCAACCAAAAATAAGTCGTCCCATTCGTGTATGTAACGTTATATATGACAAGGCCAACGACAATAAAATGACAATTATACAAACAACAATCGGAATAATGTTAGTTGGAAGAAAAGTTGGGGGTATTGTATAGTATAACAACAATATCAAAAACTGATGATATACATATATAGGAAAACAATATTGACCCAACCACTCCATACGTTGAACAAAATTAGCTTTTGGGTTATTGGTAGATACTTTTGCAAACTGCAATGAGAAGAATATCCCACATAAACATATCATCAAAGTTGCGACGTCACTTATTTTCCCTTTTAGAAAGCTATCTATTTGTAATGGTTCCAATACTATAATTTGAAATGCAAACAATAAAAGAAATAACACAAAAGCTATCATTCCTGTTGTCTGTTTTTTATTTTCATAGCGTTGCATCCAATTATAGCGTTTACACAAAAGACCCAAATAGAAATAAAAAAGATAAGAAAAGCTATTCGCAATTCCTAAATGGGGAAAATATCTTTGCGCGGTTCCTTTTACAAATAGCAACAGCAGGAAAAATGGCAACACCCATTTCCATGAGATATTCAAACTTTCTATAAGACCGACAAATACAAAACACCAAAATAACATCGGCAGAAACCAAAGGTGTCCTACGCCTTTCAAAACTGCCAAAGAAAACGGCAAAAAACCATGAATATCTGCTTTTTTAAATAATATTAAATACAATATACCAAAAACGATAGCAGGTATATAAAGCCGACGTATCTTTTTTACAAAAAAATTAACGTCAATTCTATATTTCTTATACCCCATGAGATAGCCGCTGATAAATGTAAATGCAGCTAACTGAAAGCTAATAAAAAACGGATTTACATAGCTATATGCCGTTGGATATTGCATCAGCCACTCGGGCGTTTTCCATGAACCTGAATAAATGGCGAAGCAATGACCCACTACTATTGACAAAATCAGTAGCGGGCGCAATACTGATATTTCATATAATCGCTTTCCCGCCATTACAATCTTCCGTCGACAATCGTTTTGTCAAGGATACCTTTCACGTCGAAGATGACGTGTTTGGCTTTGAGCAGTGCAGGAACGTCCAGCCCGTCGAATTTCTTATGGGCAACGGCAAGGATGGCGGCGTCGGCCTGCTCAGTAGGAAGTTCGTTGACTACCTCTATACCATATTCGTGCATTACGATTTCGGGATTGGCCCAGGGATCGTAGACGGTGATGTCGAGGTTGTATTCCTGCAAAGCCTTGTAGATGTCGATAACTTTCGTGTTACGCACGTCGGGGCAGTTCTCCTTAAACGTGAAACCAAGTATCAGAATCTTTGAGCCGAGTACCTGAATGCCTTTCTTCAGCATCAGCTTGACTGTTTCGTTGGCGACATATTCGCCCATTCCGTCGTTCATGCGGCGGCCGGCAAGGATGATTTCAGGATTATAGCCATGACGCTGTGCACACTGAGCCAGGTAATACGGGTCGACACCGATGCAATGACCGCCTACCAGTCCCGGCTTGAACGGCAGGAAGTTCCATTTTGTTGAGGCGGCTTCCAACACGTCGTGCGTATCGATGCCCATCTTGTTGAATATCTTTGACAGTTCATTGACAAACGCAATGTTGATGTCGCGTTGTGAGTTTTCTATCACCTTTGCAGCCTCAGCCACCTTGATGGTTGGAGCAAGATGGGTGCCGGCCGTGATGACAGAGGCATAGACCTCGTTGACGAGTTTTCCTATCTCGGGTGTCGAGCCTGACGTGACTTTCTTAATATGCTCAACGGTGTGTTGCTTGTCACCCGGGTTAATGCGCTCGGGACTATATCCGGCAAAAAAGTCGACGTTCAGTTTTAGTCCGCTCACTTTCTCCACGACGGGGATGCACTCGTCTTCGGTCACGCCAGGATAGACGGTCGATTCGTAAACGACAATATCGTCTTTTGAAATGACCTTGCCTACCGTGGTGCTGGCACCATAGAGCGGACTGAGGTCGGGGTTGTTGTTCTCGTCAACGGGTGTGGGAACGGCAACGACATAAAAGTTGCAGTCGCGGATTTTCTCAAGGTCGGTGGTACAAATAAAGCCGTGATTGTTGATGGCATCCTGCAGCAAGTCGTCGGCCACCTCGAGTGTGGCATCATGTCCGGCCATCAAGGCATCTACCCGTCGCTGACTCATATCGAAGCCGACTGTCGGGTATTTTGTAGAAAACAATCGGGCCAGAGGAAGTCCCACATAGCCCAAGCCAATTACACAAATTCTGATATCTTTCATTTTTTCGATTTTATAAATTCTCCCAATACCAACGGGCGGCTTCGCGCAACCCGTCTTTCATGCTATATTTTGGTGCATAGCCGAGTAAAGCCTTGGCTTTGTCGATGCAGGCAAGCGAATGGGGTATGTCGCCCAACCGGTTGGGACCATGAACGGCTTCTATCTCTTTGATGGCCGGGTCGAAGGCTCCGAGGTATTCCTTCAGATAACCGACCAACTGGTTCAGCGTTGTGCGCTCGCCGAACGCGGTGTTGTAAATCTGGTTTACGGCATCCTTGTTTGTTGTGGTCAGGGCCAGCATATTCATCTGGATGACGTTGTCGATGTAGGTGAAGTCGCGGCTGTACTCACCGTCGCCGTTGATGGTCGGTGCTTCGTGCGCCATCAGTTTCTTGACGAACAAAGGTATCACGGCAGCATAGGCTCCGTTGGGGTCCTGCCGACGGCCGAACACGTTGAAATAGCGCAGACCGATATACTCAAAGTCATAGGTACGAGCAAAGACATCGGCATAGAGTTCATCGACATACTTTGTGATGGCATAAGGCGAAAGGGGCTTGCCAATTTTATCTTCCACCTTGGGAAGCGTCTTGCTGTCGCCGTAGGTCGACGAACTGGCTGCGAAGACAAAACGCCGTATACCAGCATCGCGAGAGGCCACTATCATGTTCAGGAAGCCGCCGATATTTGTATCGTTTGTCGTTATCGGGTCTTTTATGGAACGGGGTACGCTGCCGAGAGCTCCCTCGTGCAACACATACTCCATGCCTTCGACGGCCTTCCGGCAATCGTCCAGATTGCGGATATCGCCCACTTGCAACTCAAAGCAACCTTTAAAGGCATCGAAGAACGGCAACAGGTTCTCGATATGACCTGTTGCGAAGTTGTCGAGCACGCGCACCTCGTGCCCTTCTTTGAGCAGATGTTCTGTCAAATTGGAACCGATGAATCCGGCTCCGCCTGTCACTAATACTTTCATTATTTTGTTTTGATTATTTGTCTTTCCCCTATATAAAAAAGAGAAAAGAATCTTATCGGATTTTCCCTGCTGATATACAAAAGTCACCCTGCACCATCAGACACAGAGGAGGAAATAGTGGGGTGAGATGACGCATTGTACACCGCAACAGAAAACCGCGTGGGAGACGAAGGTGCGGACAGGAAAGTCTGCATAGATATAGAAAACAGGAACCAAGATTTTAGAGGTAGTTTGATTTTTTAGCTTTCTATCTTGTCTACTTTGTTTGTCCGTTGTATTTGTCTCGCAGATTCATATTGGCTGCCTTTTTTGCGGTGCAAAGTTAGTTTTTTTCTTGCGATTGACCAAACAAAGTGTTGAATTTGTGTGGTTTTTATCACATTTTTTTGCACATTATAAATTGCACGCGCGATAAAACTGGTATTTTTCACGATGAGTTGTGTTGTTTTTTCGAAAATTTGCATTACCTTTGCAGACTGAATCGGAAAACCTTTATTACGAATATAATTTTAAACGTCTATCATCTATGAAAAAAAGTGTGTTGATTCCCGTGATGCTTTGTTTTTTTGCCATGGGATTTGTGGATTTGGTTGGCATTGCGTCCAACTATGTGAAGGAGGACCTTGCGCTTAACGACGCTACGGCCAACATGATTGCGTCGCTGGTGTTCTTTTGGTTTTTGATTTTCTCGGTTCCTACGGGTATGCTGATGAACCGTATCGGCCGTAAGAACACGGTGCTGTTGTCGCTGGCTGTCACGGTGCTGGCCTTGCTGATGCTGGTGTTTGGCCAGTCGTTTGCCGTGCTGCTGGTTGCTTTCTCGCTGTTGGGCATCGGCAATGCGCTACTGCAGACGTCGCTGAACCCGCTGGTGTCGGTGGTGACGGGTGGTGAGAACCTGGCCTCGACACTGACGTTCGGTCAGTTTGTGAAGGCTACGGCATCGTTTCTGGCTCCGCTGATTGCGATGTGGGGTGCCACATCGGCCATTCCGTCGTTTGGCTTGGGCTGGCGCGTGCTGTTTCCTATCTACATGGTTATCGGCATTCTGGCTACGCTCTGGCTTTTCGGCACGCGCATCCATGAGGAGCCTGTCGAGGGTAAGGCTTCGTCGGTGGCCGACTGTTTCCGTCTGTTGGGCAAGCCGGTGGTGCTGTTGTCGTTTGTTGCCATCATGTGTTGCGTAGGTATCGACGTGGGTGTGAACACGACGGCTCCGAAAGTGTTGATGGAGCGTTTGGGGATGTCGCTCAACGAGGCTGCTTTTGCCACGTCGCTCTATTTCATCGCCCGTACGGTGGGTTGCTTCACGGGTTCGTTCTTCCTGCGCGTGATGAAGCAGCGCACGTTCTACATCATCAGTGTGGCTATGATTTTCCTGGCTCTGCTGGGCTTGGGTGTGGGTACGACGAAGGCTGTGCTCTACACGTCGATTGTGCTCATCGGCTATGGCGACAGCAATCTGTTCTCGATTATCGTCTCGCGGGCTATGCTCTCTGAGTCGACGAAGCAGAACGAGGTGTCTGGTCTGATGATTACGGGCATCTTCGGTGCAATGATTTTCTTGCAGCTGATGGGCTTTGCCAGCGATGCCATCGGCCAGCTGGGTGCTGTTCTGGTGTTGGCAGCCGGTGCTCTGTTCCTGGCTTTCTACACGAAGTTGGTGAAAGAGTAAATTAAAAGGTGAAAGGGTGAAAAGGTAAAAAAGACACAGCAGACTCACCCTACAGACCCACCCCCTGCCCCTCCCTAAAAAGGAGGGGAGCAGTTAGTTCTCTTTTCGGACAATCGATTAGAATAACTATAGGCAATGATATAGCAGTTGGCATAGAAGCCTGAAAGGCTGACAGAACACAGGCAGGGGTTCCGCTACGCTACACCCCTGCAAATTGTGATGCGACATAAGAACCCCGAAGGGGTGACAGAATGATAATATGTGTTCTGCCGCCATCGTCACTCGTATACAGGGGTTCCGCTGCGCTACACCCCTGCCTGTATTCTGCCGTCCCTTCGGGACTTTTCTTAGTGCCAACTGCTATATCATTGCCTAACTATATGCTCCCCTCCTTTTTAGGGAGGGGCAGGGGGTGGGTCTGCTGTGTGGGTCTGTTGGTCTTTGGTCTTTTTACTTCTTCACAAACTTGCCGTCTTTGTCGATGAATCCTTTGGTGCGGCCTTTGCGGGCTTCGAAGTAGGGATACTCGTCGCGCAGCGAAATGTCGTCGTAGTCGAAGGGTGCGACGACGGTGTCGTGGCCGTCGGGCAGGATGAGTCCGAGCTTGCCGTCGCGCTGGGCGATGATGGGCATCATGACGAGGTCGTCGACGTAGACATAGCAGGTGCGCAGGAAGTCGTAGCTGGCCGAGACGATCACGCGGCCCTCATGGTCTTTGATGCCAAACTTCCCGTCGACCTCAAACACTTCATGGAACTGCTTATACTTCTGTTCTATGCGGTGCAGGTAGTAGACCATCTTCCGACGGTCGTTGACCATGGTGAGCAGATAGCTGAAGGTGTCGCAATAGTTGGCCATGGCGCGGGTGAGCACAATCTTCAGGTCGAGACCACTGAGCACCTTGCGGTTCAAGTCGATGTAGCGGGCAATGGCCTGCTCGCGCTCGGGGATGGTCAGCGTGGAGAGCTGTTCCTCGAAGCGCAACATCATCTGCTTGGTGCCCGACATGCCCTTGATGTAGCGGTGCACCTGGCGCCCCATCTCGTCGCACACGAACTTGTCGATTTGTCGTTGTTCTATCGGGTCGACATAGAGTGTCTCGAAGTTTTCCGGTGTAATCTTTTCCATGTCTTTTCTTTCTTTTTGGCAAAATTACGACTTTTTCCACAATCGGCAAAAAAAGTTCGCACATTTTATTTTGCCGATGTTGCTTTTTTTCGTACTTTTGCCCGCAAATACATAAACACAACTTTCGCATGTCAGTAGTTAACAGGAGTTATCGGGAGTTAACAGGTCTTCGACCTGTGGAGTTAACAGACAATAGTCTTTCCTATCGCGAGAACAATCGTCCGCTAACTCCCGTTAACTTCCGCCGACGCAGTTGGCTAACTCCCGTTAACTCCTGAGCAAGCGAAGCTTGTGAAACTTGAATACATAAATCTATAAACTAAAGTCATGATGAAAAAACTGTTTCTTTCTCTGGCGTTTGCCCTGATGGCTTTCGGCGCCAGTGCTCAGGTTGAGCGACCGAAGCTGGTCGTCGGTCTTGTGGTAGACCAGATGCGCTGGGACTACCTGTACTACTATTACGACAAATTCGAGCGTGGCGGTCTGCGCCGGCTCGTCGACGAGGGGTTCAACTGCGAGAACAACCTCATCAACTACGTGCCCACCGTGACGGGCATCGGTCATGCCAGCATCTACACTGGCACCACGCCGGCCCTGCACAGCATTGCCGGCAACGACTTCTATATGGACGGCCGCTTCACCTACTGCTGCTCCGACCACTCGGTGAAGAGTGTGGGCGGCGAGGGGCGTGCCGGCGAGATGTCGCCGCGCAAGATGACGGCCACCACCATCGGCGACATGCTGAAGGTGGCCACCGACTTCCGCTCGAAGGTCATCGGCGTGGCCATGAAAGACCGTGCCGCCATCCTGCCCGCCGGACATGGTGCCGACGCAGCCTACTGGTGGGACAATGCGCAGGGCCACTACATCACCTCGACCTACTACATGCAGGACCTGCCCGAGTGGGTCAAGAAGTTCAACCAGGAGAACACCTGGAACCCGGGCAAGGACATCAAGATGTCGCCCGACGGCGTCACCAAGACGTTCCTCATGGCACAGGCCGCCATTGAGAACGAGCGGCTGGGACAGCGCGGCGAGTGCGACATGCTCTGCGTCAGCGTATCGCCCACCGACGCCATCGCCCACAGCTTCGGCACACGCGGCAAGGAGAACTACGATGTCTACATGCGGCTCGACCACGACCTCGCCCAGTTCCTCAACTACCTCGACAAGAAGATTGGCAAGGGACAGTATCTGCTCTTCCTCACGGCCGACCACGGTGCCGCCCACAACTCCACCATGCTCAGCGAGCACAGCATCACCGCCGGCGGATGGAGCCTCGGCGACGCGCGCAAGGCCCTCAACGAGCACCTCAAGGAGAAATTCGGACTCGACAACATGGCACCCTTCACCTATTCGTACAAGCTGTTCCTCGACCGCCCCGGCATCAAGGCCGCCGGACTGAAGCTGCAAGACGTGGTCGACGAGAGCATCGAGTTCCTGAAGCAATATAAGGAACTGCTCTATGTGGTCGACCTGGCCAAAGCCGGCACAGCCACCGTGCCCGCCTTCCTGCGCGAACAGCTGGTCAACGGATGGAACAGCGAGCGGTCGGGCGACATCTACTGCGTCACACGTGCCGGACTCTACGACTTCAACGTCGACAACAACTACCGCGGCACCACACACGGCGCATGGAATCCTTACGACAGCCACATACCCTGCGTGTTCTTCGGATGGCACGTGAAGCCCGGACGGTCCACGCACACCAACTACATGGTCGACATAGCAGCCACGGTGTGCGCCATGATCCGCATACAGATGCCCAACTCGTGCATCGGCAACCCCATCACCGAGGTTTCCGACCAGAAGTAATTTCTCAATATTGGTGTTCAATTTCCATTAGCATGTAGGGACGCGGCGTGCCGCGTCCCTACATGCTAATGGAGTTAATTTCGGCAAAAAACCATTTCAATTAACAATTTTCAATTATCTTCAGTCCGTTTTTACCGGACGACAATAAAAAACGGCAATGATATAGCAGTTGGCATAGAAGCCTGAAAGGCTGAAAGAACACAGGCAGGGGTGTAGCGCAGCGCAACCCCTGTATACGAGTGACCAATATAATCAAGCCCCGAAGGTGGCGGCAGAACACATGTTATCATTCTGTCACCCCGTCGGGGTTCTTATGTCGCATCACATTTTGCAGGGGTTGCGCTGCGCTACACCCCTGCCTGTATTCTGCCGTCCCTTCGGGACTTTTCTTTGTGCCAACTGCTATATCGTTGCCTAAAAAAATATAGCGAAAACCGACTGAAATTTTAACTGTGGGTTTTCGTCGGCTATTTCTGCATCAGGTGCAGATAGACGGCATAGCGGCTGAAGTGTATGTCGTTGTAGGGTTCAAGGTAGAACTCCGATGTGGCATGGCTTGCGGGCACGCGGAAGCGCAGCACGCCATCCTTGTCGCACCGCTCCATGCTGGCCATCACGGCATCGACGTCGGAACTGATTTCCGGAGCCATCTCCAGAGGAGCCTTACGGTTGGGCACGGTGCGGCGGGCCTGTCGGTAGTCGGCCATCGTGAGTGCTGGGTCGGCGATGCGCACACCGAGCAACACCGGACCGTACATGAAGGCATAATACTGCGAACCACCCTTCACGACCTCTGCCCGCAGCTCGGGCTGCAGCTCAACCTCGATTTCGTCGCCCTGGCTCCACTTGCGGCTGATGACGACGTAGCCGTCTTTCTGGTTTTTCGACACGTCAACCTTGCGACCGTTCACCTTCACGCCCATCGTCTTACTCCACCACGGACAGCGCAGCGCAACGGCGAGCCGACGCGAACCGTCGAGCGACGTCACCTTCAGGCGCGACGTGTTGCTCAGCGGGAAGTCGGTGACCTGGCTCAGCGTCATGTGCTGTGCCTTCCAGTCGAGCGTCGAACCGGTGTACATGTTCACGAAAAGCGAATCGGCATGGTGGGAATAAATCATCTTGCCAAACTTTGCCGGAGCCTGAATGCCTGTGCCCGTGCAGCACCAGAAGCTGTCGAACGGGGTGCAATAGATTTTGTACGACGCCGGGCGCATCGAGGTGTAATAGACGCACATGCCCAACTCGGGGTCGTAGTTGGCAAGGATATGATTGAGCAGCACGCGCTCGTAGTAGTCGATATACTTCATGTCACCGTCGTCTTGATAGAGCGCTTCGGTCAGTCGCATCATGTTGACCGAGTTGCAGCTCTCGGGACCGCCGGCATTGGTCAGTCGCTTCTCAAACTCGCTGGTCGGGAAGAAGTGCTCGCCCGTGCTGTTTCCGCCGTTCACCCAGGTGTGGCCATCGACCACCGTCTGCCAGAAGAACCTTGCGGCACGGCGGTAGCTGTCGTTGTCGGTATAGTTGTACACGCTTTCAAAACCGGTGAACTTCGGAATCTGCGTGTTGGCATGCCAGCCCTGCAGCACGTCGCGGCCCTCAGCTGCGGGCACCCACATGTCTTCGTCGTTCAGTCTGTCGGCCCAATCGAGGAAACGCTTGTCGCCGGTGATGGCATAGACGTCGATGAACGACTCGTTGATGCTGCCGTGCTCGCAGACGAGCAACCGCTGCATCTGCTCATGGTCGAGTTTGTCGATGATGTGCGTACCGAACCAGTTGGCGAGGTCCACGAGGATGGTCTTGGCCTTGTCCATGCGGAACGTGCGATAGACGTCGTACAAGCCGAGCATGGTCTTGTTCATCACGTACACCGGCTCCCACGTCTTGTTCACCAGCGGGTTTGTGGTAGTGAAATTGCCTTTTGCCACCTCGGCAAACACGGCTTTCACCTTTGGCTGCGCACCGATAAAGCCCTCGCCGTCGGCCAGCTGACACTCGCGCAGACCGTCGAGCGCATCGCTCACCCGCGGAATGATGTCGGCGTCGCCGGTCGTCTCATACATCATCGCCATCGACGAAAGCCAGAAGCCCAGGATGTGTCCCGACAGCGGACCGCCGCCGAACAGGTCTTCCGACTCCCAAAAGGGATAGGGCTCGGCACCGTGCTGCGACACGCCCGCCTCGCGACGAAACCAGGCGAGCAGCTTGTCGACGTCGTGGTCGAGAAGATACCTGTGGTCGAGCTCCTGCAACGACAGCATCTTCGGGTCGGTCACCCGCACGTCGGACAGACTGAACAACGTGCGCACCGGTGTGTGCAAAGGTGCTGCAACAATCTGGTCGGATGCCTGCGCACAGGCCGACACAACACTCTGGCTGCTTAACACCGCCAGACTAAAGAGAAAACGAATAATCTTCTTTTTCATAATGAGTAAGGTTGGTTTTAGAATTTCAAATAGATTCAAGCCCGCGCCAAAAGCGCGACTCCCTCTTTGTCTCGATACTGATATTTTCTTTTGCAACGCATTGTTATCGTTTGCATTGGCAAAGTTACGAAGAATTATTGTATCTGCGAAATAATTGTCGTAAAAATGTTGATATATGACGTTGAAAACCTGTGGTTAATCAAAAAAATGTCGGTTGGTTAGAAGTCGGGCGCATCGGTGAAGGTCAGCCACTCGCCCGTAGCGGGATGACGGAACTGCAGCTCGGCGGCATGAAGGTAGAGTCGGTCAGCTCGATGACCGTAGAGCGCGTCGCCCACGATGGGACGCCCCAGACCGTCGGCATGGGCACAGTGTACGCGCAACTGATGGGTGCGACCCGTCTTCGGTCGAAGTTCCACTCGGTTTTCGCCGATAAAGCGATATTCAGTTACCCCTTTTTTACCCTTTTCATAATCCACCACCTGGTAAGGACGATTCATTACATCTGGCATTAGCGGAAGTTCGATTTTTCCCGATTTCATCGAGAATTTTCCGTTTTTCTTATCATCTCCGTTATCATCGTTTTTATCATCATTTTCGAGCAGAGCGACATACATTTTTCGTACTTCGTGGTGTCGGAACTGTCGCTGTAGGTCGTGATGGGCTCGTCGGGTGCGCGTCACCACCATCAGGCCCGACGTGGCTTGGTCGAGCCGGTGCACCATAATCAGGTTCGGGTCGGCCTCGGGCCAACGGCGTCGCAGCACCGACAGCACCGACTCGGCTTCGGTCTTGCCAGGCACACTCAACATGCCCGCCGGCTTCGAGATAACGGCAAGGTGTGCATCCTCGTAGAGAATATTTTTTTTCGCTGAGTGATTCTCAGCCCACGAAAGTATAGTAGCCCCCTCGGGGGCTGAAAGGGGGGCCGTGCTTAGCATCCACCCCAATATCGGTTTGCACTTCCCGCTACAAGCCGGGTAGAAGTTTTTATGGTGACGTATCTCCTGCTTGGGCGATGCACCCCACCAGAACATGCCCATCTGCAACGGGCGCATCCCATGCTGGTAGGCATACTGCAACAGCTTCGGCTCGCAACACTCGCCTGCTCCGGAAGGCGGCACCTGCATCGGTGTGTCTTTGAAGATGTCGGTCAACGAACGGCGTTCGCCCTTGTCGTTGAGCATCTGAAACTGGTCAAACAGCCACGACTGCAATGCATCGGACCGCTGGCGACGCTCGGCTTTCAACTGTGCGATGCGCTCGGCGGTGGGTTTCAGGCGTTCTTCCACTTCGGCCAACCGCTCGGCCATCTTTCGCTTGGCACGATGCACCTCGGCCTTCAAGAACTGGCTCTCGCCAATCATCTCGGCCTGTTCCGATGCGGAGAGGTAGCCCTCCAGACGCCGACGGTCGCGCTGCTGCTTCGCCTTCCGCATCAGCACCATGGCTCGGTCGACCGCCTCCTGACCTTCGTGCCGCAACTGCTCCAACTGCCGACACGGGTCCATGTAGTCGGCATCGTGCTCCAGACGGTCTATCTCGTGGTTGATGGCTGAGATGGCAGCCTCCTCGCGTTTGAAGTAACCATCGGGCTGCAGGTAGTCGAACACCGCCGGCACGAAGCCCGGCCAATCGGCTCGGTCGAGAATCTGTCCCGAATAGGCCGCGAGATAGCCCAGCCGCCCATCACCATCCTCTACGATGAGTACGCCGTACATCTTGCCGCTCGCCTCTCCACTCGGAGAGAGGTCGGGGGCAAGGCTAAGGAACCTTTGCACCTCCCGACATGCCGCCAGCACAGCCTCGTCTGGCTCGTAGTCAAACGGGTTGTTCATCTGCTCGGGACGCTTCACGCTGCGGTCCAACGGATGAAAAACGGATTGCTCAAAACGTGGTTTTTCCATCTTCGTGCCTGCAAAATTACAAAAACTCACAAACATTCGTTTGTTTATAGAAAGATTTTTGTAATTTTGCATCCGATTTAAATCATATCAAGAATGATAAAAGGTGACCGTAAAGCTTTTTGGAAAGAGATTCGCGACTACGTGTTTATCGCAGTGGCGATGTTGTTCTATTGTATAGGTTGGACCATCTTCCTGCTGCCCAACAACATCACGACGGGTGGCGTGGCAGGTGTCGCGTCGATCATTTACTGGGCTTCGGGTGTGCCGGTCAATGTCAGCTACTTCCTCATCAACGCCGTGCTCATGGTGTTTGCCTTCCGGTTGCTCGGGCTGAAGTTCTGCATCAAGACCAGCTACGCCATCACCATCCTGACCATCTTGATATCTGTCGTGACCAGTCTGACGAAAGACCTTCACCTGTTAGCCGACGAACCGTTCATGGCTGCCGTGCTGGGTTCGGTGTTCTGCGGAACGGGTGTCGGTCTGGGTCTGGCATCAAACGGATCCACGGGCGGCACCGACATCATCGCCGCCATCATCAACAAGTATCGCGACATCTCGCTGGGACGCGTGATTCTCATCTGCGACGTGGTCATCGTCACATGCAGCTATCTCGTCCTGCACGACTGGGAGAAAGTGATTTACGGCTATGTGGTGCTCTACATTGTGGCCTTCTGCATCGACCAGGTAGTGAACTCCATGCGCCGATCGGTGCAGTTCTTCATCATCAGCAGCAAACATGAAGAGATTGGCCACCGCATCAATCGTGACCCGCGGCGTGGCTGTACCGTCATCAACGCCACGGGCTTCTACTCGGGCAAGGAAGTAAAGATACTCTTCGTGCTGGCCAAGCGCAGCGAGAGCGACAAAATCTTCCAGCTCATCGACGAGATAGACCCTGCCGCCTTCGTTTCGCAGAGCGCGGTCATCGGCGTCTATGGCGAAGGCTTCGACCACCTCAAGGTGAAGCACAAGAAGTGAGAAAAGAACAAGAACAATAAAAACATAAAAAGGAATTACTATGGAAGTATTAATTGGCATCGGCATCTTTGTATGCGTGGCACTTGTAGGTTGGGCTCTGGCCGAATTGAAAGGACGCTATGACACCTATCAAAATTCGCCCGAAGAGGACGAGGTAGACCAGCGGCTGGCCGACCAGCTTGCTCGCGACGGCTACGATGAAAAGAACATCAAAGACATCATCAAGACCATCAGCACGACGGGATTCTCTGCCGTGTAAGAAGTCCCCTCCCAACCTCTCCGAGGGGAGGGGTTCCGTCAAGCAGACAAAAAGAACCTCACCCGAATAAAAAAACAACTATGGAAAAGAAAAACTATAAGCGGACCACCGTCACGGCTGCCCTTCCCTATGCCAACGGCGGTGTTCACATAGGCCATCTGGCCGGTGTATATGTGCCTGCCGACATCTACGTGCGCTACCTTCGCCTGAAGAAAGAAGACGTGATGTTCGTCGGCGGAAGCGACGAGCACGGTGTGCCCATCACCATCCGTGCCCGCAAGGAGGGCATCACCCCGCAGGATGTGGTCGACCGCTACCACACGCTCATCAAAGACTCGTTCGAGAAGTTCGGCATCTCTTTCGACGTGTATAGCCGCACCACCTCGGAGACCCATCATAAGTTTGCCGCCGACTTCTTCCGCAAGCTCTACGACGAAGGCAAGCTCACCGAGGAGACCACCCAACAGCTCTACGACGAAGAGGCCCACCAGTTCCTGGCCGACCGCTACGTCACCGGCGAGTGTCCGCACTGCCACAACGAAGGCGCCTACGGCGACCAGTGCGAGAAATGCGG
Organism: uncultured Prevotellaceae bacterium; assembly: GCA_902776685.1. GTDB lineage: Bacteria > Bacteroidota > Bacteroidia > Bacteroidales > Bacteroidaceae > Prevotella. The sequence continues at coordinate 1,670 of CACYRB010000004.1, read as the reverse complement.
GCGCGACCTCTCGCCCACCGAGCTCATCAACCCGAAGTCGACCATCTCGGGCTCCACGCCCGTGATGAAGGAGACCAAGAACTGGTACCTGCCGCTGAACGAATATCAGGAATGGCTCAAGCAGTGGATTCTCGAAGGCCACAAAGAGTGGCGGTCGAACGTCTACGGGCAGTGCAAGTCGTGGCTCGACATGGACCTGCAGCCCCGTGCCATGACGCGCGACCTCGACTGGGGCATCCCCGTTCCCGTCGACGGTGCCGAAGGAAAAGTGCTCTATGTATGGTTCGACGCACCCATCGGCTACGTCAGTAACACGAAGGAGCTCTGCGAGCGCGACCCCGAGCGCTGGGGCACATGGCAGCAGTGGTGGCAAGACGACGACACCAAGCTCGTGCACTTCATCGGCAAAGACAACATCGTGTTCCACTGCATCATCTTCCCCGTGATGATGAAGGCCCACGGCGGCTACATCATGCCCGACAACGTGCCGGCCAACGAGTTCCTCAACCTTGAAGACGACAAGATTTCCACCTCGCGCAACTGGGCCATCTGGCTGCACGAATACCTCGAGGACTTCCCCGGGAAGCAGGACGTGCTGCGCTACGTGCTCACGGCCAACGCTCCCGAGACGAAGGACAACAACTTCACCTGGCGCGACTTCCAGGACCGCAACAACAACGAGCTTGTGGCTGTCTATGGCAATTTCGTCAACCGAGCCCTGCAGCTGACCAAGAAATATTGGGGCGGCGTGGTGCCCGAGTGCGGCGATCTGCAAGAGGTTGACCGTCGTGCCATCGACGAGTTCAAGGACGTCAAGGAGAAGGTAGAGAAATATCTCGACCAGTATAAGTTCCGCGAGGCCCAGTTCGAGGCCATGAACCTCGCCCGCATCGGCAACCGCTACATCACCGAGTGCGAGCCGTGGAAGGTGTGGAAGACCGACCCGAAGCGCGTGGAGACCATTCTCTACATCTCGCTCCAGCTGGTGGCCAACCTCGCCATCGCCTTCGAGCCGTTCCTGCCCTTCTCGTCGAAGAAGCTGCGCAGCCTCATCAACATGTCCGACTTCGACTGGCAGCAGCTGGGCAGCACCGACCTGCTCAAACCCGGACACCAGCTGGCCGAGCCCGAACTACTGTTCGAGAAGATTGAAGACGAGACCATACAGCAGCAACTCGACCGCCTGGAGCAAATCCGCAAGGCCAACGAAGCCGCAGCCCACAAGGCCGCACCGGTGAAGGACATCGTCAGCTTCGACGACTTCGAGAAGCTCGACATCCGCGTGGGCCACGTGAAAGCCTGCGAGCAGGTGAAGAAATCGAAGAAACTGCTGAAGTTCACCCTCGACGACGGCTCAGGAACCGACCGCACCATCCTCTCCGGCATTGCCCAACACTACAAGCCCGAGGACCTGGTGGGCAAAGACGTGCTGTTCATTGCCAACTTCGCCCCGCGCCAGATGATGGGCCTCGAGAGCCAGGGCATGATACTCTCGGCTGTCGATGCCGACGACGCTCTCGTCGTCACCACCACCCTGCGAGGCGTAAAGCCCGGATCACAGGTTGGGTAAGGGAGCGTAGCGGAACCCCTGTATAGGGGGTAATCAATAAAACCAAGCCCCGAAGGTGGCGGCAGAACAAATATTATCATTCTGCCGCCACCTTCGGGGC